>NZ_CP101751.1:0-313678 GCF_024496085.1 Flavobacterium cerinum
ATGAATAAAACTGCGCAATCGGTATGGGATAACTGTCTATCGTTCATAAAAGACAATATTCAGGACCAAGCATATAAAACATGGTTTGAGCCAATCAAAGCTGTTGAGCTTACTGATAACGCATTATATATTCAGGTACCTAGTAAATTTTTCTACGAATGGTTGGAGGAACATTATGTAAAGCTACTTAAAGTTGCCTTGACTAAAGAACTTGGTGCAAGCGCAAAGTTACTTTATAAAATTAAAATGGAACACACTTATGGCAACAAACTACCGTTTACGGAACAATTGCCAAGTGTTAGCCGTCCTCAGGTAAAACCACAGGAAGTTGACGTACCGATTCAGAATAAAAACCCGGAATTGAAAAACCCGTTTATTATTCCCGGAATCCGAAATGTAAAAATTGAATCTCAGTTAAATTCCAACTATAGCTTTGATAATTTCCTGGAAGGGGAATCCAATCGTTTAGCGCGTTCTGCCGGTATGGCTGTTGCCAACAAACCGGGCGGAACCTCTTTTAACCCACTATTATTTTTTGGTGGCGTAGGATTAGGGAAAACGCACCTTGCACATGCTATCGGTGTGGAAATCAAAGAAAAACACCCGGAAAAAACCGTGTTATACATTTCTGCCGAAGTGTTTACACAACAATATATTGATTCGGTTAAAAAGAATACCCGAAACGACTTTATCCATTTTTACCAGTTAATTGACGTACTTATCATTGATGACGTACAGTTCTTATCCGGTAAAGCCGGTACACAGGATGTATTTTTCCACATTTTTAACTACCTGCACCAAAACGGAAAACAGGTTATCCTTACTTCCGACAAAGCGCCTGTTGATATGCAGGACATTGAACAACGTTTACTTTCCCGTTTCAAATGGGGACTTTCGGCTGAAATCCAACAACCGGATTACGATACCCGTATTGCTATCCTGAAAAACATTTTATACCGTGACGGTGTTGAAATGCCGGATGAAATCGTGGAGTATGTAGCCAAAAACATCAAAACCAACGTTAGAGAATTAGAAGGTGCTATCATTTCATTGATTGCACAGTCTTCATTTAACAAACGTGAAGTTACAACTGAATTAGCCAAACAGGTTGTTGAGAAATTCGTAAAGAATGTAAAACGCGAAGTTTCGATCGATTATATCCAAAAAGTAGTATCCGATTATTTTCAATTGGATATTGAAACACTTCAGTCCAAAACCCGAAAGCGTGATGTGGTTCAGGCTCGTCAATTAGCTATGTTTTTTGCTAAAAAATTCACGAAAGCCTCCCTTGCCAATATCGGGTCGCAAATCGGAGACCGGGATCACGCTACCGTATTACACGCCTGTAAAACCGTTGACAACCTGGTTGCCACTGATAAGCAGTTTAAAAAATACGTAGACGATATTCACAAGAAGTTATCCCTATAATATTCATGCCTACGAAAATTCTGATGGTCTGTCTGGGGAACATTTGCCGATCCCCTTTAGCTGAGGGAATCTTACAAAGCAAACTCCCGGCAACCTCTTTTATTGTAGATTCAGCAGGAACGGGAGGTTGGCATGCCGGAGAACTACCGGACAAGCGTTCGATTCTTACCGCCAAAAACAAAGGTATCGACATTACCAATCAACGGGCCAGACAATTCAAACTCGCTGATTTTCAGAATTTCGATTATATCTTCGCCATGGATAATTCCAACTACAAAGATATTATCCGCCTGGCGCCGGACGAAGCTTCCAAAAACAAAGTAAAGCTTATTTTAAACGAATTATACCCCGGTGAAAACATTCCGGTTCCCGATCCTTATTACGGCGAACAAAACGGTTTTGAACAGGTTTACAATCTACTGGATGATGCCTGCACTATTATCGCCGACAAATTAAAAAAACAACATCTATGAAACCTTTAACTTTTTATGGCAAATTATATCTGATCCCTACAACTTTAGGCGAAATGAATCCTGAAGATGTATTACCTCAAACCATAAAAAGAAGTATTGATTTCATTGATCACTACATTGTTGAAAACGAAAAGACAGCTCGTCGTTTTATAAAAAGTGTTCATCCCGAGAAAAAGCAACCGGAATTAAAAATTTCAGTACTCAACAAGCACACTGAAACTTCTGAACATAACGTTTTTATTCAGCCGCTACTGGAAGGTCATAACATCGGCTTAATGAGTGAGGCCGGTTGTCCCGGAGTTGCCGATCCCGGCGCTGCTATTGTTAAAATCGCACATGAAAAAGGCATACAAGTAGTCCCGTTAGTAGGTCCGTCGTCCATTCTTCTTGCCATTATGGCTTCCGGAATGAACGGTCAGAGCTTTGCTTTTAACGGTTATCTTCCTATTGATAAATCGGAGAAAAAACAAGCACTTAAAAATTTTGAAAAGCTATCATTCGACAAAAATCAGTCACAGCTTTTTATAGAAACCCCTTACCGTAACAATAAGCTCATTGAAGATTTGTTACAGATTTTGCAACCTAGTACGCATTTATGTATTGCTTGTGATATTACATTGCCAACCGAATTTATCAAAACCAAAACGGTTAACGAATGGAAAAAAAATAAGGTCGATTTACATAACCGACCTTGTATATTCATTATTCATAAAATGAATTAATTCATCTTTACCTTAGCATTGGGATTTGCCACAATGTTTGAGGTATCATAGCCTCCGAATTTTCTCAGGTAACTTTTTAAAGATGTCCCGAATCCATCGGTAAATCCGTTATTACCATTACTTTTAAGGAAACTTTTTACAGAACCCGCTCCACCTAAGTGCGCTGCGGCAAGAATGCCTGATTCCGTTATTTTCACTCCTTTAATGATCTTCCCTTCATAACGATCGATCTCTTTTCGGAGCTCCCATTTATTACGGGCTAAAAGTGCTTTAAATGCTTTTTCCTGCATTCTAGGGTTTTTCAAAAACTCAGCTACATCATAAATACCAACAGTTCGTAAAGTGCTTTTCCCGAACTGGTATTTCCCCATATATCCAAAAGGATTTACCAGATTATACAATCCCAGCGATTCTTTCATCGCGATGGCTTGTTTAAAGCCTACATAAGATTTACCGGTAAATGGGAAATTAAAAAATACTTTGCTGGTTTCTTCTTCAGTGGGAACTAAATACGTGATTACTTCATCATCCTCAACATGAAATCCTTCTAACTTCTCTACTTCAAAGACTTTAAATCCTGAACTGATTAAGGTGATTAGGAGAATCATTCCTAAAAAGTACGTCCATTTTTTTATCATAAGTTTTGATTTCTCAAGCCCTGTCACCATCTTGAAATTTCTGTTTGCAAATATAGGACATTTTTTATAAACCTGAAAATCAAGCTGTTAAAGTTTTCTAAAAACAAACCTAACACTCTCTTAACTCCTGCTTAACGCCCTGAAACCGCTGACTCACAGCAAAAGACACTCAATTTCGGAGTCTTCCAAAAAAAGTAAAATAGCATCCAAAACCGGCCTATTTTACAAAACGCACCCCAATATATAGATTAGGACTAAATAAAAACAAAAGGGTTAAAGCCCAAAAAACAAGGCCTTACGTGTAATTCGTAAGGCCTTGTTTTTTTTCAGTCTTTGCAATTCAGCAATTTTATTATCGATTGATTCCCTGCTTCGCTAACCAATCTACATATTTCTTTTTATTAACACCATGTTGTGCTAAAGTAGCCGCAAATTCATGATATCCGAATTTCTCTACACTAGCACAGAAATAAATATAATCGTGCTTCTCTGCGTTTAAAACCGCATCAATAGCATTAATATCCGGCATAGCAATCGGTCCCGGAGGCAATCCGGTATGGATATACGTATTATATGGTGACTTAATTTTCAAATCTTCATACAATACTCTTTTTATCACACGGTCAAAATCACCGGTTTCTCTTTTTACCGCATAAATTACAGTAGGATCCGCTTGTAACGGCATATCAACTTTTAAACGATTCAGGTACACTCCCGCCACTCTCGGTCTTTCATCAACCTTAGCTGTCTCTTTATGTACAATAGCAGCCAAAGTTGAAACTTCAATTGGCGTTAAACCCAGAGCTTTAGCCTTTTGTACACGCTCGTCGTTCCAAAACTTTCTATATTCTTTGATCATTTTATCTCGAACTTTTACTGCTGTAGTATTCCAGTAAAATTCATAAGTGTTCGGAATAAACATACTCAATATATTTTCTTTATTAAAGCCGTTTTCAGCCATAAAAGTAGAATCCGTAAACGTTTGTGTTAACGTAATACTATCCGGTTCAATCTGACTGGATAAACGTTGTACCAATTTTCCTAAAGACTCCTGATTATTGAAAGCCATTTTTACCGGAACGTTTTTACGCAAAGAACGTACAACATCAAAACTGCTCATTCCTTTTGTTAACAGGAACTTTCCGGAAACCACATTTTGTTCGTAACCTCTTTTGGAAGCCACAAAATCGAAGTTTTCCATATTTTCAATATAAGGTTCCAGTATTTTTTGTACTTGCGGATAAGTAGCATCCGTCGGAACATAAACAAACAATTCGTTTTCCGAGAATTTTGTATTCGCCGAAAACACTTTATTATACAGTATATACCCGTAAATCAAAGCACCGAATAGCAATACTACCGAAAAAATGCTGATAATTTTCTTTACTTTCAAAATAAGATACGATTTAAGATTGATGAATTAACTGATACATCCCTTCATCGGTAAACTGGTGCTGTGACCGCATCCAATCCTTTTTTACCCCGATGCATCGGAAGCCAAAAGTAGTAAAAAGCTTGATACTCGCTGCATTTTCCTGACTAATATTTGCATACAGCTGATGTAATTGTAACTGTCTGAATGCGTAATCAATAAGCAATCCTAAAGCTTCTTTTCCCATCCCCTGATTCCTGTTTTCGTTATTTTTTATTACGATACCGATTCCGGCTCTTTGATTCCTGGGATCAAAATCAAAAAGATCGATTAGTCCGATTGCTTCAAAACTACCGCTACGACATATTGCCAGGCGCAACTGTTTCGCCTCATAAATATCCTGTTGTGCATTTTCCAGATATTGCCGAATCAGAAAACGACTATAGGGTGTTTGCGTATTACTAACTTCCCAGATATTTTCATCGTTTTCAATTGCATATACAAATTCCAGATCTTCCGGTTCGAGTGCACGCAGGTATATGGTATCGCCTGTTAAGGTTATCACTTTTTACAATTATGAGTTTATTTCTCCTTTAAAAACAAAAGTAGCCGGACCTTTTAGAAATACATCGGTATAAAAACCGTTTTTCTCCTGAAAACGCACTTCCAACTCTCCGCCTTCAACATCTAATGTAATTACTGAACTATCTGTTTTTCCGGTTGCTTTCATGGCTATTGCTACCGCAGTAACCCCGGTTCCACAAGACAATGTTTCATCTTCAACTCCTCTTTCATAAGTTCTTACCGCAAAGCGATCACTTCCGGTCTGAGATACAAAATTCACATTACTTCCGGCCTGGCCGTACAATTCACCGTAGCGAATACGAGCTCCTTCGTTTTTTACGTCAAATATCTTAAGATCCTCCACCAATTCAACATGATGCGGTGATCCGGTATTTAAAAACACATGATTCGAATGTCTTTCAACTGTATCCACGTCTTTCATTTGTAAGGACACAATGTTATTTTCATCTACAGTAGCATGATGCAATCCGTCAGTTGCAATAAATGTGGCTGTATCTTTTATAATTCCTAACTGTCGGGCAAAAGCCACAAGACAACGTCCTCCATTACCACACATTGAACTTTCATTACCGTCAGAATTATAATAAACCATTCGAAAATCTGTCGATTCGTCATTTTCCAACAAGATCAGACCGTCGGCTCCAATGCCAAAACGTCTGTCGCACAAACTATTAACCAGATTGGTATTGTTTTTGGGGAAAGTTAATTGTCGGTTATCGATCATGACAAAGTCATTTCCGGTTCCCTGATATTTATAAAATTGTATTTTCATTTGTCCTGATCAATAAGGCTTTTTTAAGACGGATTTATTCTGTTATAAATGTATGTTTCGTATTGTTAATACGAAGTTACGGATAAACAAAAGTACAAATATTAATGACACGTTAAAGATTGTTAAACGGGAGTTAAACCCTTTTTTTGAATTATTGAAGTTTATAATTTTACTGTTAAATAATTAAATATGCCAGCGAATATGAAACGATTATCAAGTTTATTCTTAGTATCCCTGTTAAGCGGGGCTACAACCTTAGGAGCTTACAAACTTTTATTTGACCGATCAGCTTCTTCCGATTCCTCACTTTCAGTCGCGCCCAACTATACCCGAAATGTAAGCCTTGGAGCTGCTGATAATTTAGATTTTACCGCTGCTGCCGAAAGTGCGGTTCATTCTGTAGTACACGTAAAAAATGTTTCGGTTTCCCGAATTCCAACCAATCCTTTAATGGAGTTTTTCTACGGTTACCGCGGTGACCAACAACAAACCCAGATTGGTACCGGTTCCGGTGTTATTATAACGGAAGACGGCTATATCGTAACGAACAACCACGTAATTCAGAATGCAACTGATCTGGAAGTTACTTTAAACAACAACAAAACGTACAAAGCCAAACTAGTCGGAACCGACAGTAAAATGGACATTGCTTTATTAAAAATCGATGCTGATGAAAAGCTACCGTATGCCACTTTCGGAAATTCCGACAATATTAAAGTCGGCGAATGGGTCTTAGCCGTTGGTAATCCTTACAACCTTACTTCGACTGTAACTGCCGGTATTGTGTCGGCAAAAGCCCGTAATTTATCAAATAACGGCATCCAATCCTTTATTCAAACCGATGCTGCCGTAAATCCGGGGAACAGCGGTGGCGCATTAGTCAATACCCGCGGCGAACTAATCGGAATCAACACCATGATTTCTTCCGTGACCGGTTCTTATGTAGGTTATTCCTTTGCCGTACCTTCCAACATTACGCGTAAAATCATTGAAGATCTAATGGAATACGGCAATGTACAACGTGGCGTATTAGGTGTTGAAGGAACCGATTTAAACAGTGCGGCTTCAAAAGAATTTGGCGTTAAGCTGACACAAGGTTTTTATGTTACCAATGTTTCCAAAAAATCAGGAGCTGAAAAATCCGGTTTAAGAAAAGGAGACATCATTGTAAAATTGGACAATCAAGCGATTAATTCCTATGCTGATCTTTCTTCTTATATTAATACAAAACGTCCGAATGATGTTGTTATCGCCGGAATTATTCGCGAAGGAAGTCGCAAAGACATTAAAATCGAATTAACCAAACGCGAATTATTGAATTATGATTTTAACGGGCTAGAACTGGAAGATATCGGAGCACCCGAGAAGAAAATGTTTAACATTGATTATGGTGTCAAAATAAAAGATGTTACCAGTGGTAATCTACTAAAATATGCGAATGATCTTAAAGGAAGCATCATTCTGAATGTTGACGGTGCGAAGGCAACCGACATCGAAACCGTATCAAGAGCTTTATCCCGAAAAGGGGAAGGACAATCGGTTCGATTAGAATTAATTACCCGAAAAGGAGCCTTAGTTCAGGTAATCACTCAATAAAAATATCCTTAAAACAAACCCTGCTTTCGAGCGGGGTTTTTAATTTTAAAAAAGTTCTTTTTTCTCAAAACAAATTCAGTAAAAATCAATACTTTTGCACCAATTTTATTAACAACACAATCCTAACTTTTTTACTATAATGAACAACAATAGTGCTGTTTACGAGAAAGAGTTGGCTTTTCAAGCAGACAGAAGAAGAGCCGGCGTTGAATTTATCAAAATCATTAGCGACCTATGGTATGACAAGTCGATCGAATTGGTTCTTTTCAGAAATCAATTAATCGACCGAAATGTAAGCGACATCATCAACTTACATGAATATGCCGGAGAATTTGTTCAGAAACCAATCAACATTTTTGATTCTGTAGAAATTGCCAGAGCTATCGAAGCATTAGACCTTCCTCCTTCCCGTATTGATATCGGAAAATTAACTTACGAATATCATTTGGAAGATGACAAATACAATGATGCTACCGCTTTCGTAGTAGACAAACTAAAAAATGCGAAAGAGACGAAAGACATCCAACCAAAAGACGTTGTTTTATATGGTTTCGGACGTATCGGCCGTTTATTAGCTCGTGAGTTAATGTCAAAAATCGGAAAGGGACAACAACTTCGTTTAAGAGCTATTGTTACCCGTGATAAAAATGATGCAGTTCTTTTAGAAAAACGTGCTTCTTTATTACGTTATGATTCCGTTCACGGTGATTTCGAAGGTTCTGTTATTGCTGATCCTGAAAACAACGCATTGATCATTAACGGAACTACTGTTCATATCATTACTGCGAATTCTCCTGAAGAAATCGATTATACAAAATATGGTATCAACGATGCATTGATCATTGATAATACCGGTGCTTTCACAACAGAAGAAGCATTAAGCCGTCACCTAACTTCAAAAGGAGCTGACAAAGTATTATTAACAGCACCTGGTAAAGGCGTTCCGAATATTGTTTACGGTGTAAACCACGAAGATTACAACCCGGATGAAGTAAAAATCTACTCTGCTGCCTCTTGCACAACTAACGCGATCACTCCGATCTTAAAAGCGGTTGAAGACACTTTAGGTGTAGTTAAAGGACACTTAGAAACAATTCACGCTTATACAAACGACCAGAATCTGGTTGATAACATGCACAAAAAATACCGTCGCGGTAGAGCTGCTGCCCTAAATATGGTTATTACCGAAACAGGAGCCGGAAGTGCGGTTGCCAAAGCATTACCTTCGTTAGCCGGAAAATTAACTTCAAATGCCATCCGTGTACCGGTTCCAAACGGGTCATTGGTTGTATTAAACCTTGAAGTTAACAACGCTACAACTAAAGAAGGAGTTAATGAAATCATGAAACAATATGCCTTAGAAGGTGAATTGGTAGAACAAATCAAATATTCATTAAACAACGAATTGGTATCTTCTGATATCGTTGGTACTTCAGCACCTTCTATCTTCGACAGTAATGCTACAATTGTATCTGCCGACGGTAAAAACGTTGTAATGTATGTATGGTATGACAACGAATACGGATATAGCCATCAGGTAATCCGTTTAGCTAAATATATTGCAAAAGTAAGACGTTACATGTATTATTAATCGTTTTGCCTTACAAAGCCTTTAAAGACCGCCTCAAATATTGAGGCGGTTTTTTTATCTTTATATATCTCAATATTTACAATTATGAAAATCATCATTCCGGACGATTATCAAAATACCGTTCGTCAGTTAAATTGTTTTAAACTAATAGCCGATCAAGATGTTACAATCTATAATGATACCGTAAAAGATATCGATGCTTTAGCAGAACGATTCGCTGACGCAGAAATTTTGATCTTAATACGGGAACGTACCGAAATAACCGAAGCTTTACTAAACCGGCTACCCAAATTAAAATTGATCAGTCAAACCGGCAAGATTTCCAATCATTTGGATCTTAACGCCTGTACCCGTCATAATGTCGCTGTAGCTGAAGGAATCGGTTCTCCAATTGCTCCGGCTGAACTTACCTGGACTTTAATCATGAACGCGGTTCGCAAACTTCCGCAAGCTATTCAAGCGATGCAAAACGGACTATGGCAAACCAATATCGGATCTACTATTCACGGAAAAACGATCGGTATTTGGGGCTATGGAAAAATCGGTCAAAAAATCGCTTTATACGCCAAAGCATTCGGAGCAAATGTACTGGTCTGGGGAAGTGAAAATTCCAGAAATCAAGCTTTAAAAGACGGTCATTCAGCCGCAGAAAGTAAATCTTTTTTCTTTCGCAATTCAGATATTGTAACGCTACATCTTCGTCTCAACGAAAGTACTCACGAAATCGTAAAGGAAAGTGACTTGCTAATGATGAAGCCGAATGCCATTATTGTCAATACCAGCAGAGCAGAATTAATTCAGAAAAATGCTTTGATCAACTCTTTACAACAAGGTCGTCCGGGTTTTGCCGCTGTAGATGTATATGAATCAGAACCGATTACCGATATCCATTATCCATTATTACAAATGCCAAATGTGATCTGTACGCCTCATTTGGGCTATGTGGAGCAAAACAGTTATGAACTTTATTTCGAATATGCTTTTAAAAACATAATCGCCTTTATCAACCATAATCCTATCAATATTGCTAATCCGATAGTTCTAGGGATTTGAAATCTGACTGGTTTTATACCTGACAGGTTTTAAAAACCTGTCAGGTATAAAAAAAGGGTTGCCGAAAAGACAACCCTTTAATTTTATAATTAAAACTTGATTATGCTTTACCGGCAGCAATCAGGTTTAAAGCAGAACCTGCTACGAACCAGCCAATCTGACCTTCGTTGTACGTATGGTTTGCCATGATGATATCTTTTGAACCGTCAGCGTGAACAAATTCTAAAGTCAATTGTTTTCCTGGTGCAAATTCTTTTAAGTCTAAGAAATTGATTACATCATTCTCCTGGATTTTATCGTAATCTGCCTCGTTAGCAAACGTTAGGGCTAACATACCTTGTTTCTTAAGGTTTGTTTCGTGGATACGAGCAAAAGATTTTACCAATACCGCTTTTACCCCTAAGTGACGTGGCTCCATAGCAGCATGCTCACGAGAAGAACCTTCACCGTAGTTATGATCACCCACTACGATTGACGGCACACCAGCTGCTTTATAAGCACGTTGTACTGCCGGCACTTCACCATATTCACCTGTCAACTGATTTTTCACGTTGTTCGTTTTTTGGTTGAATGCATTTACTGCACCAATCAACATATTGTTTGAAATATTATCCAAGTGACCACGGAAACGTAACCAAGGACCTGCCATAGAAATGTGGTCAGTTGTACATTTTCCGAAAGCTTTGATTAACAGTTTCGCTCCGGTAATATTTTCACCATCCCAAGGTTGGAAAGGAGCTAATAATTGCAGACGCTCTGACTCTGGAGATACTTCCACTTTAACACCAGAACCGTCTTCAGCCGGTGCCTGATATCCAGGATCTTCAGCATCAAATCCTTTTTTAGGTAATTCATCACCACTTGGTTCGTCTAACATTACTTCCTGACCTTCTTCATTGATCAATTTGTCAGTTAACGGATTGAATCCTAAGTCACCTGCAATTGCCAAAGCTGTAACTAATTCCGGAGAACCTACGAATGCTAATGTATTCGGGTTACCGTCAGCACGTTTCGAGAAGTTACGGTTAAACGAGTGAACGATTGTATTTCTTTCTTCTTTTTCTGCACCTTCTCTATCCCACATACCGATACATGGTCCGCAAGCATTTGCGAATACCGTTGCTCCGATTTTATCGAATGTATCGATAAATCCGTCACGTTCGATTGTATAACGAACCAACTCCGATCCCGGTGTGATTGTGAATTGTGCTTTTGTTTTTAATTTTTTATCCGCTACCTGTTTTGCTAAAGAAGCAGCACGGGCGATATCTTCATAAGAGGAGTTCGTACATGATCCGATCAAACCGATCTCTACTTTTAACGGCCAGTTGTTTTTCTCCGCTTCTTCTCTCATTTTAGAGATCGGCGTAGCCAAATCCGGAGTAAAAGGTCCGTTTAAGTGCGGCTCTAATTCAGAAAGGTTGATTTCAATTACCTGATCAAAATACTGTTCCGGGTTCGCATAAACCGCTTCATCAGCTGTTAAGTATTTTGCTACTTTGTTTGCCGCATCAGCAACATCTGCACGTCCGGTTGAACGTAAATAACGATCCATAGAATCATCATATCCGAAAGTTGAAGTCGTAGCACCGATTTCAGCTCCCATATTACAGATTGTTCCTTTTCCGGTACAAGACATTGAAGTTGCTCCTTCACCGAAATATTCAACGATAGCTCCGGTTCCTCCTTTTACAGTAAGAATACCTGCTACTTTTAAGATTACGTCTTTTGGTGCTGTCCATCCTGACAATTTACCGGTTAATTTAACACCGATTAATTTCGGGAATTTCAATTCCCAAGCCATTCCTGACATTACATCTACTGCATCAGCTCCACCAACTCCGATCGCTAACATTCCTAATCCACCGGCATTTACCGTATGTGAATCCGTTCCGATCATCATTCCTCCTGGAAAAGCATAATTTTCTAATACTACCTGGTGAATAATTCCCGCTCCCGGTTTCCAGAATCCGATTCCGTATTTATTAGAAACAGAAGACAAGAAATCAAATACTTCACTACTTTGTGATTTTGCTCTTGCCAAATCGGTTTTAGCATCCACTTTTGCCTGGATCAAGTGATCACAGTGTACTGTTGTCGGAACTGCTACTTTATTTTTTCCTGCGTGCATAAACTGTAACAATGCCATCTGTGCTGTTGCATCCTGACACGCTACTCTATCCGGTGCGAAATCTACGTAATCTTTACCTCTTGTAAAAGCTTGTGACGGAGTTCCCTCCCACAAGTGTGAATATAAAATCTTTTCCGATAATGTTAGCGGACGACCAACTAACTCACGTGCTTTATCTACACGTTCCGCCATGTTGTCGTACACTTTTTTAATCATTTCAATATCAAAAGCCATACTATGAATGAGTTATGTTATTATTTGTTTGTTCTTCAAAAGTGGTACAAATTTAAACAATCTTAATGAGATTTGAAACTTTTTAGTATTTCTTTAATTTCAAAGAATTATTATTTATAAACATTCTATTTTACTGATTTTTTTTCAACGATACTAGGTAAATCATTGATTTTATTAGAAATTCGTAAAATTTTAATTTTATATTGTCGATTTCTAAAAAAACATACCCATTTTATGCAAAAAAGCCATTCTCAATTCCTTGAAAACGGCTTAAAAACGGTCTATATCCGTGTAATTACGGTTCTATTTTTACTGTTTCTTGCTGATTAAAATATTTATAAAGCAACATGGCCGACAAAACTGCTCCTATCAGACTAAACAGGCCACCTACAGACAATAATTGTATTGCTTCGGAATTAACCGTCGGGAATTTTCGATAATCGGATATTACCGCCAGGAGCAACCCAAACGACACCAACCCGACTAACAGCCCCAGAAAAACACCAAAATAACGATTCTTAAAAACCAACTGTATAATCATGATCGCCATTACGATAATCATCAGGTAATTGATTTCCGACCGAACGATTAAAGTCTCCACAAAACTGAAAACCGCCAGTCCGATCAGTACTATTTCCGGCACGTTTTTTATACTATTTTTCATTTTATAAAGGTTTTGGTTAGTCTTATCAAAAACGAAAAAAAACAGAAAAAATTATAACAATTTCGCAATAATCATTTCTTCCGTTATCCCTTCAGCATCCGCTTTATAATTCTTAATAATTCTGTGGCGTAAAATCCCTGTAGCTACTGCTTTTACATCTTCAATATCCGGTGAGAACTTACCTTTTAAAGCGGCATTGGTTTTTGCTGCTAAAATCAGATTCTGAGAAGCACGAGGTCCCGCTCCCCAATCCAGATAATTCTTTACATAATCTGTTGCCAACGGATTATCCGGACGTGTTTTACTCACCAATGTCACCGCATATTCAATCACATTATCCGCTACCGGAATACGTCGGATTAAATACTGGAAATCAATAATCTCCTGAGCCGAGAACAATGGATTCACTTTTACATTATTATCCGATGTTGTACTTTTCACCACTTGTACTTCCTCTTCGAAAGTCGGATAATTCAATTTAATTGCAAACATAAAACGATCCAGCTGCGCTTCCGGCAACGGATAGGTTCCTTCCTGTTCAATCGGGTTTTGCGTTGCCAGTACGAAAAACGGCAAATCCAGTTTATAATGATGTCCGGCAATCGTTACCGACTTTTCTTGCATTGCTTCTAAAAGCGCCGCTTGTGTTTTCGGAGGCGTACGGTTAATCTCATCCGCCAGAATAATATTAGAAAAAACCGGTCCCTTGATAAATTTAAAGGTACGCGTCTCGTCCAGAATTTCACTTCCCAAAATATCGGACGGCATCAAATCCGGCGTAAACTGAATTCGTTTAAAGTCCAGTCCCAACGCCTGAGAAATTGTATTTACCATTAAGGTTTTGGCTAATCCCGGAACTCCTACCAACAAGGCGTGACCTCCGGCAAAAATACTCAGTACAATCTGATTCACCACTTCATCCTGACCGACAATAATTTTAGCAATTTCTTCTTTCAGGGCTTTTTGTTTCTGAACCAGGTTCTGAATAGCTGCAACGTCTGACATAATATTATATAGGTATCTGTTTAAATTAAAAAAGAGTTAGCTTTAAATTCATAAAACTAACTCTTTTAATTATTTTTTAAAAATTATTTTTTTAACCAGTTATTCGTGAATTTACAATCTCTGTATTCTCCGTTAATCTTGATATAGGTTTCTTTAATTTTCTCTTCTGTCCATTTTGCAATCGCTTTAATTTGTTTTTCTTTTAAAGCTAATTCTTTAATTTTCAGATAATCTTTAGCATAGTCGGCAGTATGCTCATCATAACGATTGGTTACTGTCATGATTTTATAACATTTAACCCCTTTATCATCGCTATCTACAAACGGTAACGATACTGCGTTATCTTTTAAATCGGAAACCTGACTGTATAATCCCGGATCCATTTTAGTCAATTCAAAACGCGTCTCAAGAGTTCTCGGATTTACCAGAATACCACCACTGTTACGGGTGTCTTTATCATCTGAGGTAGCACGTGCCGCATCTGCAAATTTGATTTCCCCGCTTACGATACGCTGACGGATTTTTTCAATTTTTTCTTTAGCTTCTTTCATTGCCTCATCCGATACTTTAGGAATGATCAATATGTGTCTTAAATCCAATTCCTGTCCGCGGATTTTTTCCAGATAGATGATATGATAGCCGTAAGTTGTTTCAAACGGTTCTGAGATTTCACCTTCAGCTAAACTAAAAGCTACATCTTTAAATTCTTTTACGAAAGGCGTTTTACGGGTAATTTTATAAAATCCGCCGGTTGGTACCGAAGCTTTATCATCTGAAAACAATACCGCTTTACTATAAAAGCTGGCACCGTTGTCCGTAACATCTTTTTTAATTTCTTTTAACTGGTTGATTACTCTTTGTTTTTCCGCTTCAGAAATTTTAGGTTTGATCACAATTTGCGCTACTTCCATTTCTGCTCCGAAAACCGGTAATTCTTCTTTTGGAATACCTTTAAAGAACGTACGCACTTCTTCCGGTGTAATCTCAACTTCATCTACAACTTTACGTTGCATTTGCGACGTTAATTTATTCATCTTTACGATGTCGAAAAAGTACGTTTTAAACTCTTCTAAGTTTTTCTTATTATAGAATTTCACTACTTTTTCTACCGATCCTACTTGCTCTACCATTTGGTCTAATTGCGAGTTCATAAAATCATGTACTTCCTGATCGGTTACCACGATACTATCCTGAACGGCCTGATGCGCATATAGTTTATCTTCCAACAGTTTTCCGAACATTTCACATCGCGTAATATTTTTGATGTCGATCCCCTGTGCCTGTAACTCAACAAAAGTTTTATCGATATCCGAATCCAAAACTACATATTCTCCGACTACGGCTACCACCCCATCAATCTTCTTTTTCGGAGTTTGTTGCGCCTGTGCTGTTCCGAAAAACGTCAGGGCCAATCCGAAAAGCAAAGCCGTCTTCTTATTTATAAACTTCATATTTCTTATTTTTAATGGCATCATTAGTGATCTCTTTTTCAAATTTCTTAATGTATTCTAATTTCCTGTTATTTAATATTATTTGTTTTATTGTAGGACTTATATATTCGAACGGCGCGATCTGATTCCGATCCAATACCTTGCCGACCTTTACCAGATAAGCCGAAAGACTGTCCTGATATTCAAAGGCAATTCCATCGGTAATGTAACGGTCCCGATTATCCGGATTTACAAACGGCAGATTTCGGTATACCTGATTCATATCTACCCAAACCGTATCGTTAAAAGCATAACTCTTAAACTGAATGGTCATTCCTTCCAGTGCTTTTCGATCTTCTTTACGCGATGAATTAAACCGGCTTCTTATGACTGCAAATTTAGGATTATCTTTCGTCAGATTGATATATTTTAACCGAACTAATGTCCCTGTTGTTTTGAAATTTTCTTTGTTTGCCTGATAATAACGCAACAATTCGTCTTTTGTTATCGTTGTATCGATCGCCTGCTTGACCACTTGCTCAATATAAGCTCCGGTATACAGATCGGTTGTGTATTGTTGTATCAGGGCATCGAAAGCGTTTTTTTCCTTATCACTAAGATTCACTTCCGCCGCATCCATTAATAATGTTTTTGTCGCCCATCTGTCGATATAATTTTTAACAATCATCAGACTATCCTCTTTGGACGTTCCCGCAGGAACCAATCCTTTGATTTCGTCTGCATACAGATAGGAATCGTTAACCCTCGCTATTGCTTCGGGCTTTTGTTTCGGTCGTATATAATCACAGGACAAAACCGAAAACATTACTAAAAACAGTACGGCGATTTTATTCATTTATTTATTGCTGCAATTCCTGTTTTACCTGGTTAAATGCATCTTTATCAATACTGATTGTAAACTCTTTTTTCAATTCGTCTACCCATTTACTTTCAAGATACTGCTGGTAATCGTTAATCACTTTTCCTTTTGTCTCTTCAAATGTTTTTGGTCCTTTCGGCATTTTTTTATTCACCTGAATCACGAAATAGTAATTTCCGTCTTTGATAACATCCGAAATACCTACATCCAATTTAGAATGTTTCGGTAAAGCTTCGCTACCTTCTTCAAAAACACCTGTTTTTACAATAATCGAAACGTTATTATCTTTATTCAGTTGTTCTTTAATAAAATCAATGGATTTTTTCTTTTTCAGTAATTTCAACGTTTGTTGAATAGCATCCTGTTGTACCGATGAGAATACATTAGCCTCAACTCTAGGATTCCACTGGTATTGTGCGATATTTTTTTCGTAGAACGCTTTTAACCCTAACGTATCCGTTTTGGCTTTGTCCCATATTTCTTTTTCCATCAAATCAAACAACAACAATCCGTCGCGGTATTCGTCCATTACATTGGCAAATTCCTGATTTTCTTTTTCAAGATTATCGTTATAATATCCCATTAACTGGTTTTGAATGAATTTACCGTATAACTGATCAACAACTTTACCGATCGGTTTGATTCCCCATTTCGCTTTTTGCTGTGTATTTACATACTCTAAAAAGTCCATAGCAGAAACTTTACGATCTTTATTGATCACCAATAAACTTCCTTCTAATTCCGGTGTAGATGCAGGCAGATTCCATTCTTCATTATAGAATTTATCCGTTACCAGTTTAGCGGCTTTTGTATATAATTTGGCATTCTTTTCGATCGCGTATTTTTTAGTCAGCTTTTCATTTAAAGAAGCGTCAATCAGTTTTGAACGATCGTCTTTTCGAACTTTAGATTCCAGTTCCGACTGTACATCAGCTAAACTACGCACCGGGAATTTTTCAATTAGCTTAACAATATGCCAACCGAACTGACTTTGGAAAGGTTCCGAAACATCACCCGGATTTTTTAATGTAAAAGCAACATCTTCGAATTTTTCAGAGCTTAATTCTCCGGATCCGAAACGTTGTAAATGCCCTCCTTTTCCTGCAGATGAGCGGTCTTGTGAAAATTGTTGCGCCAGGCTTTCAAAATTTTCACCCTGTTTGATTTTTTTGTAGATATCGTCGATATTGTTTTTAACCGATTCCCCTTCAACCGGGTTTTCAGCTTTCATCAGCATAATATGTGCTACTGTTACCTGTCCTCTGTTATCCCGAATATCATTTACTTTAATAAGGTGGTAACCGAAACGGGTACGAACCGGCATCGACACCTCCCCTTTTTTGGTTTTGTAAGCTGCGGTTTCAAAAGGATATACCATTCGGAAAACGGAAAAATAACCTAAATCTCCTTTATTATCTTTAGCGGAAGGATCCTGAGAATAACGGGTCGCCAGATCTTCGAAATTTTCTCCGGCCATCGCTTTTTTACGGATGTCCATTGCCTGATGATAGGCTTTAAGTGTATCAGCCGGCGAAGCATTTTCGTCAACTGTAATCAATATATGAGCGGCTTTAATTTCTTTAAGAGAGCGTTGGTAGGCTTCATCCACCAATTCTTTCGTAACTTTCGTATCCGTCATATAATTACGTGATAATTGGCTACGATATGACCTTAATTCAGCTATATAATTAGGTCCTTTTTGCAATCCCAGTTTATTTGCTTTTTCAATTTTCAGCTTATATCCCAGAAAAAGATCCAGATACTGATTCAAATCTTTCTGTGATTCATCTTTTACCAGATCCAGGTTTTTCTTATAAACTCTACTGAATTCATCTGTGTAATAAGGGTGATTATCAATATTGAAAAGTACTTTTTTCGTTTTATCCTGTGCATACGACATCGCACTCGCTGCCACACAAAGACCTAACAGAACATGTTTTAACCTCATTCTTTCAAAATATTTTAAATAATTTATAGTCTCCGAAAAAACCGCAATCCCATTAAGGACTGCCATTATAATAGTTGATTAGCAATCAACAAAAATAACAATTCAATTACATTATACAACTATGCCAATTACTATTAACAAAAAATTATCGTGTGAATACCTACTCTAATTATCTTATTTTGAAACCGATTAAAAAGTTCTCGCAAATTATAGCTACTTTTGCAGCCATTAATTTTTGTTAAAAATGAGCTTTCAGAAAGAAATTCAACGCAGAAGAACCTTTGGTATTATCTCCCACCCGGATGCCGGAAAAACCACATTAACAGAAAAGCTGTTATTATTTGGGGGAGCTATCCAGGAAGCAGGGGCTGTAAAAAGCAACAAAATCAAAAAAGGAGCCACTTCGGATTTTATGGAAATCGAGCGCCAGAGAGGGATCTCGGTTGCTACTTCCGTATTGGCTTTTAATTATAAAGACAAAAAAATCAACATTCTGGATACGCCGGGTCACAAGGACTTTGCAGAAGATACCTTTCGAACACTTACAGCTGTTGATAGTGTAATTGTAGTCGTAGACGTAGCTAAAGGGGTTGAGGAACAAACGGAGAAACTGGTAGAAGTTTGCCGTATGCGTAATATCCCGATGATTGTTTTTATCAACAAATTAGATCGTGAAGGTAAAGACGCTTTTGATTTGATGGATGAAGTCGAGAAGAAACTGGGCTTAAAAGTTACGCCACTTAGTTTCCCTATCGGTATGGGATATGATTTCCAGGGAATTTACAACATCTGGGAAAAGAACATCAATTTATTTGAGGGTGATAGCCGTAAAAATATTGAAGAAACCATTGCTTTTTCAGACATCAACAGTCCGGAGCTGGAACAAATAATCGGTGAAAAACCGGCCAAAAAATTACGGGACGAGCTGGAACTTATTGACGAAGTATATCCGCCATTTGACCGTGAGGCTTATCTGGAAGGTAATCTTCAGCCTGTATTTTTCGGTTCTGCTTTAAATAATTTCGGAGTTCGTGAATTACTGGATTGTTTTATCGAAATCGCACCGTCGCCAAGACCAAAAGATTCCGATAGCCGTACCGTACAACCGGACGAAAACAAATTTTCCGGTTTTGTATTTAAAATTCACGCCAATATGGATCCGAAACACCGCGATCGTCTGGCTTTTATCAAAATTGTATCCGGTATCTTCGAAAGAAACAAACCTTATTTACATGTTCGTTTAGGTAAAAATCTGAAATTCTCAAGTCCGAATGCCTTTTTTGCCGAAAAGAAAGAAATCGTAGACATCTCTTATCCGGGTGATATTGTAGGATTACACGACACCGGAAATTTTAAAATCGGTGATACACTAACTGAAGGCGAATTAATGAGCTTTAAAGGGATTCCGAGTTTCTCTCCTGAACATTTCCGTTACATTAACAATGCCGATCCGATGAAAGCCAAGCAGCTTGAAAAAGGAATTGATCAGTTAATGGATGAAGGAGTTGCGCAGCTGTTTACACTGGAGATGAACAATCGTAAAGTAATCGGAACTGTAGGAGCGCTTCAGTATGAGGTAATTCAATATCGATTGGAACACGAATACGGTGCAAAATGTTCGTATGAAAATTTCCCGGCTTTTAAAGCGTGTTGGGTACAACCGGAAGACCCTAAAAATGATGAATTTGCAGAGTTTAAACGTATCAAACAAAAATTCCTAGCGAAAGACAAATACGGTCAGCTGGTATTCCTGGCGGATTCTGATTTTTCAATTCAGATGACCCAAAGCAAATACCCGACAGTAAAACTTCTTTTCACTTCCGAATTGGATTAAAGCATCAAGAAACAATAAGGAAAAGCGTAGACTAAAAAGTTTACGCTTTTTTTGTAATACCATAAGATTAATTTGACAATTGTTTTCACTTTTTTATCATAAATTTTTATATTTTTATACACCTTAACCAAAATTTATGAGCTTACTTCAAAAGAAAAAATGGTTTATTATCATTTTGCTATTTTCTTATGTTTCTTCATTTGCCGCTTTTATGGTTGACGAGACATCTCCGAATGACCCTCCCGGCGATAGTGATCCTGAACCTGTACCAATAGACAATCACACACTACTATTGGTTATAGCAGCCCTCTTTTTAGGCTACTTTCTGATTCGGAAATACTACTATAGAAAAGCAAATAATGTATAAAAAAAGACCCGCGATGCGGGTCTTTTTTATGTTAGTTGCGAATTTCTTCTCTTCTTTTTTTAATCACAAACATTGCAAAAGCTATTGCGATCAATGCCATCCATAATAAATATCCGTTAATCGGCACCGGATCAACATCCAATGGATCCGTATCGCCCGGATCACCAAAATCTCCCGGTTCATCAGCAGCAAATGCCATAAAATTCGTAAATACTGTGAACAAGAATAAGAAGCCGTATGTTTTAATTTTTTCCATAATCAGTGGTTTCAAGATGAGGCAGAATAGCAGACTACCCTGCCCGATCTTTATTTTTTAATAAACTACTTTAACTGTTGTTGTTTTATTATTATCAGCTGTTACCTGAACCAATAATACTTGTTGTGCTACCAATAAATCTGAAATGATCAGTGTATTATTGTTAACCTTCCCTTTTTGGTATACCAAACGACCGTTGATATCATAAACTGCTACATCTTTAATCGTAGTATTTTTAGTTTCGATATGTAATCCCGCGTTCTGTTTGTACACGACCACTGCATTTGCATCCAATGTAGCATCAATAGTTCCTAATGTGTTTTTATACACCATTTCAAAACGGTTATCAAAAGTACCTTCTGCAGATGCAAAAGTATAAGCTCCCGTTCTTAGATTATGTAATGTTCCGTTGGATTTATCTTTTAGGTAAATTTCCTGGTTACCGGCGAATAATCCGTCAAATGAACCTAATGAAATTGTATAGCTTCCAGCTGTAGCTGCTTTAAATCCTAAAGTAACCACATCACTATCATTAAACGGTAATGCACGTCCCTGAATTGTATAATCTGCTCCTGCAATTTTAGAAGACAAGCTGCTTCCTGTATTACCGAAAGCCAATCCGTCATATCCGCGGTCAACTCCTTCAGTTGCTCCTTCAGCATAAGCTACTAATATCTGATTAAATGCAGTTCCGGCATCGTTAGTCAGATTTAACCAGATACGGTGTCTTTCAATTTCATTATCCGTAGGTGTAGCAGTATTAATAGTTGCCACTCCTCTAAAGAACTGATCCGCATTATTAGCTTCACGCATTGTATTTTCAAAATGAACGTTTCCTCCGGCCGGTAATGATTTCACTAAGAATCCCTGACCTACCTGAATTTTACCGTTAGGTACGTTTGCCGGTACTCCGGAAGTTCCTAAAGTAGCTGCAACTCCTCCAGATCCCGGTGTCCATGTCGCATAGTTAGTTCCCGCCGGGAATTGTCCCTGAGCGTTCATTGTTAGCGTATGTGCATAGAAATATAAAGTTCCGTCGATTGTAGGGTTATTATTTACAAAATTGGTTCCGTTTACTACAGACGGATATGGATTTCCTACCAAATTGTATCCTGTTCCTGTTGTTTCTAAAGCAAATGAGATGCTTCCGTTATTTGGTTTTCCAACAAAAATTCCTTCCCAAGCCGCAGCCGGTGATGCCTGATAGTTATTAGGCGCTCTTACCGCAAATCCTTTACCCGGTATAAATGTAGAGGTCGCAGATAATCCGGTATTCACGAAAGTATTTGTTGAAGTCTGATACGTATAAAAACGATTTGTTAATGTATTCGGAGAGAAACCGAAAAGATTTTGATCTTCTACCGGAGATGACCATAAAGTATGATCCAAACGCACGATAGGTGCTGAATTACGGTGTAAAGTTACTGCACCGGTATTTGCTACTGCATTTGTTTGAATAAGGTTTGCATTGTTCTCGATTACAAAATCAGCAGCAGTCATATTGTTTACAACATCATTCACTACTGTAAGATTAGTTCCGGATACAATACGGAATGAACCGGAATTCAATGTTAATTTTTTAGCGGTAAAAACACCGTTTGTATTGGTATTATAAGCACCTGCAATGATTGCGTCTGTAGTTGCGTTCGGACCTGTCACATTTGACCAGGCCGTTCCGTTCCAGGTTACCTCAGTTACACCGGTTGTTACATCAATTACGTTAGAGTTAACAGAAGTACTCGCTGAATTTTCTGCTCTTACTCTGTAGTGATACGTTGTATTCGGGTTTAATCCGTTTACAACAAAAGAAGTAACATTTCCAACATTTCTGTTATTATATCCCGTTACAAATGACGGTACGGTATTCATATAATTAATGGTCAATTCATCCACATAAGCTACACCAGATCCGTTTTCAATCAGGATTTTTACATCATTTGATGTTTCATTAACCGGTATCGTATATTCTTCGAATGTATTTGTTAACGAAATAGATTGAAGTTGTGTTGTAACACCTCCAACTATTTTACTTACCACCATTGTACTGGCACTTGATCCTCTTTTTGCAGAGAAAACAACTGAGCTTATTTTTGCAAAACTTGGCGTTGTCATTTCACCGTCACCTGCTCTTAATTGCGCTCCGTATCCGGAAACAGTATTAGCTCCGCTTGCTCTTAAAACAGCCACTATCGGCCAACTTCCCGAAGACAAAGTTGCATTTCCTGAGACATAACCTGAAGTACTCAATCCGTTTTCAAATGATTCTAAAACACTAGCTGTACTAGAAACTCCGAAAGTAGCATATTCACTCACATCCAAACGGTATGCCGTTGCCTGTGGTACTGCATTCCAATGTGCTGTAAAATCGTAGGCCTCAATTGCTGTAGCAGCTGTAGCTACCGGTGCCGGTAAAGCTGTAATGTTTGCCGTTAAACCGGTTGGTTGAACTAAGTTGTAATTGACAGCAGCAGAACCTGACAAGGTATATCCTGTAACCGTTACTGCAATTCCGTTTCCTATAGCTGTTGAAGCAAAGGTCGCTACCGGTGTTCCTGATAACGTTACATTTCCGTTATCAGCAGCCATTACTCCCGATAAAACCGGTGTTCCTGACAATGTAGCAGCATTAGTTCCGTCTGCTACTTTATTATCTGCTGTTAATCCTGAAATAGTTACATTTTTTTTCGTTACCGTTAAAGTACGTACCACATCAGTTGCTGCATTATAATTTACATCACCCGGTTGAGAAGCCGTAATGTTTGCCGTTCCCATACCCGTAATTGTTACTGTATTTCCTGAAATAGTTGCCACAGCAGTATTACTACTGTTATACGAAACTGCTAATCCTGAACTTGAAGTTCCCGTTAAGGTAAAAGCAGCATCTCCGTATTGTTTATTGATATTCGCAAAAGTGATTGTTTGGTTTCCTTTTGCAATAGTGAAGTCGATCGCTGCCGGTGTACTATCTCCGGCACCATTTGTTCCCTTTACTGTTACAGTAGCAGTTCCTGCAGTTGTAGGCGTTCCTGTAATAGCTCCGGTTGTTGTATTAAGCGTCAATCCGGCCGGTAGTGTTCCGGTTACAATTGCATAGCTCGTTGGATTTCCCGTTGCTGAAATATTCTGACTGAAAGCAGTTCCTACTGTACCGTTAAAAGAAGCAGGAGTTACAACCGGAACTACAACCGGATCACCAGTAGCCGTCATATGAAAATTATCAATAGACACACCGTTATCAGTTCCTGTCAGGTTAGTTGTTGCCCATGTAATACCAAAAGCGGCTCCGTTAGCAATATTCAACCCTGTTAAGGTAAATTCCGGTACAGGTGTTACAGCAACTGTACCACTACTACCTGATGCCACTCCTGAAAAGTCTTTTCCGTTTAAAGTCGTATTCGTTGCTAAGGCTCCTGTTCCGGTAACATCCCATCCGGATGTATTACTTCCACCGTATCGCCATTGTTCATAATCCCACGAAATTTTCAATGATGTAATGGGAGCACCTGTGTTATTTACAAAACTTACGGTATAAGTATGTATATTACTTGATGACGGTAAAGCCCCTAAGCTAAAATCTGTTCCGGTTCCATAAGCATAAATACCTCCTGTAGCACCGGTTCCTGTAGTTCTGCCATTATATGTATTACCTGTAGTTGTCAATGTCCAACCTGTTGGCATTGTATTATTTGCAGTTGTTGAACTCGTCGGGTTGTATGCGTCAAAATTGTCTGACTTTGTGTAAGGTACAGCTGTAATACTTACCTGTCCCCAAGAGTTTAGTCCTAAAAAGCAAACCATAAGCATAATGGCATACCTCCATAAAGGGTAGTGTAGTTTTTGTTTCATACTTGTTTATTTTGTTTTTTTTGAGTTCTCAAAGATAGGAAGTTGTTGCATATTTTGAAAATGAGTATGTTACCAATTTATTAATTAACATTTAACATACTTTTTATCGTACTTTTCACACTTTTAAACGACAAAATCGGCTCTACTCTTTATATTATGCCTTATAAATAAAAAAAATCCTGTCAGATTGGCCAAAACCAACTAACAGGATCCGAACTATTTTATCAAAAATAAACTATCGTTTCATACTAAAATGTGCTTTGAATTCTTTTTGAACCCCTTCATCATAATAATGCAATACAAACCAATAATCTGTTGACGGTAAAGGATATCCGTTATAAGTACCATCCCATCCTTTTTCTTTTGGAGAAATTTGTTTGATCAACTTTCCATAACGATCAAAAATGGTGATACTCGCTTTTTCGGGATTCGGCAGGTCTTTCATATTCCAGTAATCGTGATAGGAATCTCCGTTTGGTGTAAAATAGCGCGGATAATTCAATACCAGGACACGCAACGGACTATCGCCACATCCTTTTTTATCATGAACCCTTACGGTATAATAACCCGATTGGCTCACCTGAAATACCGGCTCATCCTGAAACGGCCCGTCATTTAACTGGTATTCATAATCACCGGATCCCTGAACTGAAACAACAATCACCTGATTCAAATCAAAAGCTTCTTTTACGATAGCTTGTACCACAGCGGCTGATGAAACACTAATTGTTGCCATAGCCACTCCTTCACATCCGGTGGTAGTATCGGTTACCGTAACCTTATAATTCCCCGGTTGGCTTACAGAAATTATTGGTGTTATAGCGGATAACGGCTGATTGTTTAATGTCCAAACAAAGGTATGACCTGTTGCCGGAATACCCGGATTTAACACTACCGGATTCACTAAAACTCCCGATATCGGGTTCACACAAGTTGATGTATTTTCCAAATGGGGTTGCGGCGCATTTTTCAATGTTACCGCAAGTTGTTGTAACGGACCTAAACATCCCGTTGCAGCATCTTTTTCCTGAACCTGTATCGTATAGGTTCCTGCCGGAGTGTTTCGCCAGTCCACTTTAATTTCATTAGTACCCGGTGCATTTGAAAAGGTTATTATTCCGGAAAAATTCGGATTCGGAATTGTCCAGTTATAAACAGATCCTGATGTTCCCATTCCTCCGTTTTCAGTAGCATCGACCTTGTATACCGAGGAACTTGTTCCGTGACATATTATTTGCTGACTATATGCTGCAACACTCAACATACAAAAAACCAAACAACAGACTTTCGAAACAAGTTTCCTTATTTCCCGGTTATACGTGTGTACTAGTATATTTCTTTTTTTATTCATTATTCCGTATTTCATCCGTCAGTTGACTGACTGCTTTTCTACTAATTGAAAATAATTGCCGAAGTTGTCGGTGCTGCCGGCTGCGGATTGATTGTTTCGTTTGTTATGGCTGAAGTACATCCTCCCGTAGCATTTTGAACGGTTACCGGATAACTTCCCTGTCCTACGTTATTAAAAATCGGACTCACCTGATAGTTCACCCCGTCAATACTGTAAACATACCCTGTTCCCAACGGTGCCGTCACCTCTATAGTAGCCATTGGTTGTGCACAAGTTGGCTGTGTTACTGTTACCGTTGGTGCCGCAGGAGCCGTAGGCTGTACATCGATTGTTAATACGGTAGCAGTCGAAATACAACCTCCCGGCACTTTTACCGTAACATTATAAGTCGCTCCGGCTGTTAGTCCTGTAAATTGTAATCCGGTTTGGTAATTCGTTCCGTCCACACTATATTCATATCCTGTTCCTGTCGGTGCCGTTACCGTAATAGTTCCGGTAGCTAATGCACAGGTTGGTTGTTGTGTTACTGAGGCCGTCGGTGCCGATGGTGCTGCCGGTTGCGCATTAATTATTGCCGGTGTAATTCCCGATGTACAACCTGCTACACTTCTGATCGTTACATTATATGTCCCTTGTGCAAGATTATTAAAGACATTCGATGACTGATAATTCGTTCCGTCAATACTATAGGTAAATCCGGTTCCTGTCGGTGGTGTCACCGTAATCGTTCCCGTTGCCACAGTACATGTTGGTTGCACTAATGTCACTACCGGATTAGCCGGAATAGCTTCAATAGTCACCGTAAGATTCACCGGTGTTCCCGGACATCCGGAAGCATTCGTTTCTGTAACCTGAAGATTATACACTCCAGCCGGAGTAGTTCCCCAATTGATTGTTATCGCATTTGCGTTTACGTTAGGTGTTCCGGTAATTGTTCCGGCAAATGTACCCGGTGTTACCACCCAACTATATGTTGAGCCAGCCGGTCCCGAACCCGGAGTATTGACGCTGTAATTTTTTACAGATCCGGCACAAATTGTCTGTTGCGCATAAGTTCCTAAAGATGCCAACATTACAATTGTTAAAATCAAAATTCTTAAATAGTTTTTTTTCATTTTTCAGTATTTGATGCGTTTTTCTAGTTATAGTATATCCCCATAGTTACCGGTTTATTGATCACTTTCAACATCGCCGCAAAGGAATGCTCCTGACAACTCGGCGTTGTTACAAAACAGTAATATTGGTTTCCGTTAAAACCGGCCGGTACATTCGTAACGGTCAACACCGGTGTTGTAGCTCCCGAATAAGTTGTTGAATTCGTTACGTTAACCCAGTTCCCTGAACTGTTTAAAATTTTCCATTGATAAGTCACTCCGGTTGTATTACTCATCGCCACCGTAAACGTTGCATTCTGACTTTCGCACACCGTTACAGTTACCGGCTGCGTTGTTATTGAACTGGTATTTGAAACCGAATAATTATGAATTCCTATATCATCACAACTTTCCGTAGACGATATCATCCAATCACTACTTGCATATACACTTCTCGGAGCTGTCACGTCATTACGCCGAATCATTGTATAACCGGTATTATTCGGAGCATTTACGGCATCGATTACCGTTCCTCCTTTAACCAATTCAAAACCGTCATCGGCATTAAATCCGGTAGAATAACTCATATTCTGCGTAAAAGAACAATCCTGCGCATCATTTCCGATCCGAATCAGATATAAATTTCCCGAGGGCAAACTTCCCGAAAGCGATATGGTATAAGAAGGTGTCGGATCTCCGGCCGTTCCGTATCTTAAAATAGAATACTGTGATAAATTGATTGTCGATCCGGTACCGTTATACAATTCGATAATTCCGGCATCACCTCGTTCGGCATCGTATAATTCTGAAATAAACAAATCCGGATATAAAGAGGTACACGTTGCTTTTAGCACTGTAAATACCGGCGTTGAATTCCCTACACAACCATTCGTTGTGATGGTTACCGATCCGGTTGTTGCACCTACCGGAACCACGGCTTCGATAAGCGTATTGGAAACAACAGTAAAAGAAGTTGCCTCCACTCCATTGAACTTAACAGATGAAGTCCCGGAACCGTTTGTAAAACCATTACCATTAATTTTAACCAAAGTATTAACAGGTCCTGATGTTGGTAAAAAGCTAGTTACCGTTGCCGGCGTACAAGTTGTCACTATCGTTCCGTTAAATGCAAAATCGTTTATACTAAAAGTTCCGCCGGAAGCAGAAGCGCCCCATGCATAAATACGAAAAGTAATCGGTTGCGTTATATTTTGAAAAGCGGCTGCTGCCAAACTGATTGTCGTTCCGGTAGCCGTAGCGGTTCCGATATTGGCTCCGAAAGCATCCAGAGAAGAACGGAAAGCAAAAGCATTAGGTCCCGTTCCGGAAGCCTGTCCGGTATATTCAAAACTGGTAAATTTAATAGCATACCCGGCTGAAGGCGTTAACGTAAATTCAAAATAACGGGTATTAGATAACGCTCCGGCATTCCATCCGCTTGCATTATATCTGTTATTTGTATTACTCCCGGTTATTCCCGATCCGCGCCCGATACCGGAAACGGTTATATTCGGGCTTACGGTTTGTCCTGCGGTATATGGATTTGCAGTATTCGGATTCGTTCCTGTTATCGGGTTACTAAAGATTGCTTGTGCCTGAGTTGTATTAACGAAAAAAAGAATAAATAGCATTATCGCTGATAAACTCAGTTTAGACATTACGTTTGATATGTTGAATTGTATTAATTTCATTCAAATAATTTTCATTTTTTGCATTATAACTCGTTTGATTTTGAGCCATACAAAAATATATATCCCTAAAAACCAGACACTCATTACCACATTATCATTTACTATTCATAAGGTTATCATTCTGTTAACTCCTTCTTTTTTTTCCATAAAAAAAGGGGCTGTCTCAAAAGGACATCCCCTTTTTTATTGCCGACAATCTTCTGATTTATTTTTTCTGATTTAGCTATTTTGATGTCTCTTTTAGCCAGTAAAAGCATCTACTTTTCAAAAAAGAGAAAATTATCCCTTTTATGATGTCCTAACAGGGCATTTTTTGAGGTTATGAGCCATAGCAAGTAATGCCGTTTCCACTTCGGCCTTGGCTTTGCTACGCAGATTATACCTGCGGAAGCCTTTGTTGTTTTTTATCTGGGCAAACACGGTTTCTACATCATGACAGCGTTGCTTTCTGAGTTCCTTTCCCCTGTCGGTTACGAGCAGGTTATAAGCTTTTGTTCTTAACTGGGCTACTTCGGGATTAGATAAAGAGATACTTGGTATTCCTGTTCTGGTGTCTTTGTCAAAATGATTATATTTTACATATGCTTCAACACCTTCATTATCAAGTAATGTGTAGTTTTCCTGCGAACCATAACCTGCATCAGCCACAAGTTCTTCAGGTAGTCTATTGTAGTGTTCTTTAAAAATTTTTATATGTTCGGGTAGCGTCCTTGTATCATTGGGATTAGGGTGTAAAGAGTAATTTACAATGAACTGGTTGTGTGTGCTTATCTGTAAGTTATATCCCGGTTTTAACTGTCCGTTCTTCATGTGGTCTTCTTTCATCCGCATAAAAGTAGCATCAGTATCGGTCTTACAAAAGCTGTTTCGCTTACCCATTATATCTTCTTGCTTAGCATACTTCTCAAGGTTTGCAGGCCAGTTCTTACGGGCATAGTTAAGCTTCTGCCGTACTTTAGGGCATATCTTTTTGCCTTTAAGGGCGGTGTCAATCTTCTTAATAGTCTTTTCAACAGCTTCCTTGTCAATAGCCTTAAACTCAACTTCTGTCTTGTCTTTAGATTCAGTAGCGGCAACTTGCTGCGTATACTCCCATAAGTCCTGAAGCTGCTCTTCTATGCGCCTTTTATTCCTTTCGATGGATCTGCCCCATACAAAAGTGTACCGGTTGGCATTGGCTTCTATTTTTGTACCATCGGTAAAAACAGTTTTAAGGCTCACATGTCCCTGGGATTCTAAAAGCAATACAACCTGGGTAAAGATGCTGCGTACCTCATCTTTAAGGCGTTCACTCCTAAAGCGGTTTATAGTATTATGGTCAGGACGGCTCATACCGCTTAACCACATAAAATGGATATTCTGCTTCAAGGCTTCCTCAAGCCTGCGGCTGGAAAAAATATTGCACAAATAACCATAAACCAACACTTTAAGAAGCATGCGGGGATGGTAACTGGAAGTGCCGCCTGGTTTGTAATTCTTAATAAGGCATTCCAAATCAAGACCGTCAATCACATCGGAAACGGTTCTTACTGGATGGTTGAGTTCTATCAGCTCCTCTAAACTCGGAGGAAGTAGAAAATTTTGCTTGGGATTGTAATCTTTAAAGACTACTTTTGATTTATTATACACACCGCAAGTTAACAAACTTGCAAAATATAGGGAGCTCTCGGGCTCCCTTATTTGTATAAAAAAATTGAGGCTGCCTCACTTTTGAGACAGCCCCCTTCCTTTTATAATAATAGTAAGATTATTTTTTAATCACTTTAACAGACTGTGATTGTCCGTTTGCTTTCACCTGTAAGATATAAGCTCCGGTTGGTAACACACTCATATCTACTGAAACTGTTGTTGCATTTGGCTGAACAGCAATAACACGCTGTCCTACCAGATTAAATACCTCAACTGAAGTAATATCGTTAGTATATGTTACTGTAAACACATCGATTACCGGGTTCGGATAATATTTTAATCCCGGCATATTGAAAGAACCAGTTCCTAAAGTTACTGTTGCCGTTACCGCTAACGGTGCAATACTTCTACAACCTCCTACCGTTTGCATTGCATAGTAAGTTGTTCCGCTTACTAACTGTGTAGTCGTTGCTAAAGCATTGGTATTAGCTAAAGCATCAGCTTCCGTCGGGTACCATACTACTGCTGTTCCCGTTGCTACAAGACTAGCAATTGTTGCTTCAGCCGGAGTGTTAACATTGATTACCTGCGTAGCATTTCCTGTTGGCGCAGCCGGTGCCGGAGTTACATTTACTGTTATTGTAGATTCTGTATAACATCCTGTTGTCGGATTTGTTCCTCTTACTGTATATGTAGTTGTTGTAGCCGGTGATACCGATACTGAATTTCCTGATAAGTTACCCGGCATCCAGTTCCACGTTAAATCGCCTGCTCCTGTAGAAGCTGTCTGACCACCAAATACTACATTTAATCTGTTTTTAGATAAAGCCGGTGTCGGGTTTGTTGTTGCCAATACTGTTGTAGCTGACGGCGTACTTGTTGTAGCCGATGCTGTTGTATTATCAGCAGTTGCCGTATAATAAGTAATTGCATTATACGTTAAATCCGCTCCGTCTTGTCTGATATCTAAGATGATATTAGACACTCCGTCCCATACATATGGAGTTGTAAACGTAATTGTATTTAATCCTACTGCATGTGTATAAGTAGCCGGTCCGTATACCAGGTTTAATCCTGTTGTTGTAAATGCCGTCATTGTACTAGCAGTAGTCGTTCCGATACGTACTGTAAAGTTCGTTACATTCGTTCCGCTTCCTAAACTTGTAATTCGGTAAGCGATTGAGGTAATGTTACCCGGTTTTAATCCCGCTGCTGTTAATTCTGCCGCAGTAAATACCGTTTGATTCCAATATTGTGCCCAACGGTTACAGAATGCTGTAGGCTGTGTTGTATCTCCTGTTAGCGATGTACCTGTTCCGATAGTAATCGTACCCGGTGCCACTGTTTGTGTAGTTGCTGCTATCGTTGATGACGTTCCCTGGCAAATTGTAGCCGGTGTAGCAGTAACATTAACAACCGGATTCGGATTGATATTCACTACTACTGTTGCTGTTGTAGCACAACTTCCAGCCGATTGAGAAGCTGTTAAAGTATAAGTTGTTGTTGCTGTCGGATTAAAAGTCCATCCGTTAGTTGCATCTCCTGTTACTCCCGTTGCTGGAGACCAGGTATAGGTATCGTAGTTTAAACCTCCTGTTGCAAGTGTTATTGCGCTGCTGGTTTGTCCGCTACATACCGCTGTTGTACTGTTTGCACTTAGTGTTATAGCCGGTGCCGAAGTAACTGTAGCTACAACTTCTGTTCTTACTGAAGCACAAGCTAAATCAAATTTCCAGTTATAAAAGCCCATAAAATAAGTCGGATCATATCCGTTTCCGGTGATGTTTGCCGCTGCAGAAGTATACGGATATACTGCTCCGGATACATTACGACTAACTCCTCCTGAAGGTAGTGTCGGATATAACTGATAGCTTCCCGGTGCCAATGTATGATTTAATGTAATTGTCTGTGCAGTCGCTCCTCCGCCTACGTTTGTTGTATACGGATAAGTTGCAATTACAGTTCCTGATGAATTTCGAACCGCAATAGATCCGGTTTGTCCGGTTGTTTGCGGGAAGATATCAATCGAAACTAATTTTGTATTTTGTAAAACCGTAAAGCTGACATCCCATTCAATTGTTTGTGTTCCAATAGTACCTCCTTGCGCAGTTGGCGAAATCGGTCCTACGTTGGTAGAACCCGGTACTGCTGTTTCCACCCAGTAGGATGTTGTCGCCGAAATTACCGGTGTTGTAAATGAAGGTCCCGTTCCCAAAGCCGTTCCTCCGGTTTGAGCCGCATACCATCCGATTACTCCACCTGCTGCCGTAGCACTAAGTGTTGCTGTTCCGGTACCACATACGGTTCCCGGTGTTGTTCCGGTGATATCAAAATAATCACACTTGGTTGTAAACGTTGCTGATGCAGCCCACGCACTAAAATCACTACCCCCACAACTTGAACGTACATAAACTGTATATGTAGTAGATGGTGCTAATCCGGTAGCATTTTGTGTCACTACACCTGCCGGGGATGTTCCTGAAGCTCCCAAACCGGTTGCTCCGCTTCCTGCGGCTCCGCTGCTTCTTACTTCATATTGGTATCCGTTTGCCGGAGCTGTCGCCGGAGCCGTCCATGAAAGTGTAGCACTGTTTTTAGTAACAGCACTTGTTGTAACTGCTGTTGGCGCAAAACAAGTCGGCACTGTTGATGTTAATGAAATATTATCTAATGAAGCCGGTGGGTTTTCTCCGTCAGAAGAATCATTTTTCCATACGAATAATAATCGTTTCGTTTTTCCGGAAACATAATTCATTTGTGCAGTAGTAAACGCATAGGTTACCGCTGTTGTTGTTGTTGGATTTACAGTTCCGGCACGTTGTAACAGATAATAACCTGTAGTTCCGTTTGTATATCCGGTCCATCCTGTAGTAGTTGTATTCGTACCGGTTGGTCCAACGTTAGACGGCGTGATGTTTGTATCTATAATATACACCATCAGGTTATCATAGTTCCCATCGTTTCCGTTTCCTCTCCAGTCAAAAGACAAGTTAACGGAAGTTGCTCCGACAGGGAAAGCCACATCTCTATAGAAAAAAGATCTGCTGGTCGAAGTTGCATTATAATTCCATGTTGTTCCGCCGTCTGTAGAAATATAAGCACCTCTATTTCCGGTAAACCAACCCGGCGCAGTACCTAAACTCCATTTATTTGTCACATCGTCCAATGCAGTCCAGCCATTCGCAGCCAAAGTAGTTCCGTTTTCAAAACCGCCTTCAGCAGCCGGATTGATCAAAACCGTCTGGGCATTTAACTGTCCCAAACAAAAGGTCAGCATAAACAAATAAAAGGCATTCCAACCCAGTGTCGGTTTTTTATGCCATTTCAATTTGCTTAATAAAGTAGTTTTTTTCATAAATAATATATTAACAGTTTATTAGCACCAATGTAAGCAAATATTAATCATGTTATATAAAATATTAATCTTTTAATAAACAAAAATCAACATTATAACAAATTAAAAACACTATATACACTAAATTAACTTATTGTTTGTTTATTTAATCAATTATCAAAACCACGACTTTTAATCCTGCAATATTGCAACCCTGTTTTACTCCAATAAAAAAGGGCCATCCGAAGACAGCCCTTTTAAAATTTCCTAAATAGGATTTGTATTATTTTTTAATCACTTTAATTGATTGTGATTGTCCGTTTGCTTTTACTTGTAAAATATAAGCTCCTGTCGGTAATGCACTCATATCTACTGAAGCTGTTGTTGCATTCGGCTGAACAGCAATAACGCGTTGTCCTACTAAATTAAACACCTCAACTGAAGTAATATCGTTAGTATAAAGTACTGTAAATACGTCTACCACAGGGTTTGGATAGTATTTTAGTCCTAGCATATCAAAAGAACCGGCACTTAAAGTTAAGGTTACTGTTACTGCCAATGGCGTTACACTTCTACAACCACCTACCGTTTGCATTGCATAGTACGTGTTTCCGTGCACTAATTGTGTTCCGGCTGCTAAAGCATTTGTATTCGCAATTGCATCCGCTTCTGTCGGATACCATACTACCGCAGTTCCGGTTACTGTGATATCTTCGATCGTAGCATCTGCTGCTGTATTAGCATGGATAGCCTGAGTTGCACTTCCGGCCGGTGCAGCCGGTGCAGCTGTTACGTTTACTGTTACAGTAGATTCTGTATAACATCCGGTTGTAGGATTTGTTCCTCTTACTGTATACGTAGTCGTTGTAGCCGGTGATACTGACACTGAGCTTCCGGTTAAGTTACCCGGCATCCAGTTCCAAGTTAAATCGCCCGCTCCTGTAGAAGCAACCTGTCCGCCAAACACGATATTCAATCTGTTTTTAGATAAAGACGGTGTTGGATTTGAAGTTGCCAATACTGTTACTGAAGGCAACGTACTTGTTGTAGCCGATGCTGTTGTATTATCAGCTGTAGCTGTATAATAAGTAATTGCATTATAAGTTGAATCTGCTCCCTCTTGTCTGATATCTACAATGATGTTAGACACTCCGTCCCATACATACGGCGTTGCAAATGTGATTGTGTTTAATCCGATTGCATGTGTATAAGTCGCCGGTCCGTAAACTAAGTTTAATCCGGTTGTTGTAAATGCCGTCATTGTACTAGCAGTAGTCGTTCCGATACGTACTGTAAAGTTCGTCACATTCGTTCCGCTTCCTAAACTTGTAATATTATAAGCAATTGATGTAATGTTACCTGGTTTTAATCCAGCTGCTGTTAATTCTGCCGCTGTAAATACCGTTTGATTCCAGTATTGTTTCCAACGGTTACAGAATGCTGTTGGCTGTGTAGTATCACCTGATAAAGTTGTACCTGTTCCGATAGTAATTGTACCCGGCGCAAACACTGTAGTTGTTGCTGCCAATGTTGTTGAAGTACCTTCACAAATTGTTGCCGGTGTAGCCGTAGCATTCACAATCGGATTCGGGTTGATATTAACAACTACTGAAGCGTTAATATTACATCCGTTTGTCGAGTTTGACGCTGTTAAAGTATAGGTTGTTGTAGCTGACGGATTAAATGTCCATCCGTTAGTCGCATCTCCTGTAACACCTGTTGCCGGAGCCCAAACATATGTATCGTAAGATGAAGCACCAGCTGTAACTGTTACCACACTACTTGATTGTCCGCTACAAACTGCAGTTGTGCTGGCAGTACTTAATGTCAAGGCCGGAGGTGTTGTTACAGTTGCAACCACTTCTGTTCTTGCTGATGTACAATATTCATCAAATTTCCAGTTGTAAATACCCATATAATATACAGGATCATATCCGTTACCGGTGATGTTCGCTACAGAAGATGTATACGGATATACCGCCCCTGTTGTGTTACGCATTAAACCGGCCGTTGGCAATGTTGGGTATAACTGATAGTTACCCGGTACCAATGTATGGTCAAGTGTAATTGTTTGTGCTGTTGCTCCTCCACTTACGTTTGTTGTAAACGGATAGGTAGCAATTACAGTTCCTGATGCATTTCTAACCGCGATAGCTCCGGTTTGTCCGGTTGTTTGCGGGAAGATATCGATCGAGATTAATTTTGTATTTTTTAAAACGGTAAAGTTTACTTCCCAAGCCGTAGTTTGTGTTCCTGTTGTTCCTCCCTGAGCGGTTGGTGAAACCGGACCTACAACTGACTGACCTAATAATACACTTGAATCAACCCAATATGATGTTGTAGCTGTGATTACCGGTGTTGTAAATGAAGCTCCTGATCCTAAAGAAACTCCTCCTGTTTGAGCTGCATACCAGTTTACAGTTCCTGTACTTGCAGTTGCACCTAAAGTAGCCGTTCCTTGTCCGCAAATAGAGGCTGGAGTTGTAGCCGAAATAACCGGCGGATCACATGGTGTAGTAAATGTAACTGGTGTTAATGTCCATGCACTTACATTTCCTGTTCCACAATTAGAACGCACCCATACATAATAAGTTGATGCAGGATTTAATCCTGTAAGCGGAGCCGTTACAGCACCTGCTGCTGCCGTTGCAGTTGGTGTAGCACTTACCGCCGGAGTCGTATTTGAAGTCGAATGATATAATTCATATCCGTTTGACGGAGTTGATACCGATACTGTCCAGTTTACTGTAGCCGTAAAAGCGGTATTAGCTGTAGCCGTAACTGCTGTTGGCGCTAAACATGAAGGTATTGCTACTACTGTTAATTTATAATCTTCTGCTTCTGTTCTTGTATTTGTACTAGCACATGCATCCGGTGAAGAGTTGTTATAATCAATTCGTACACGCATTCTGTAATCTCCAATAGCTGTTCCAGCCGGAATTACAAAACTTCCTGTTTGATTATTTCCATAAGCTGTAGTTACAAATACTCTTTCAGTAGTATTGTCAAATACTAAATCATTGTTCCAGTCAACCCAGATAGAAGTCCCTACAGTTCCTCCAACGATAGTCGTTGCGAAGTTCACAGTACCTGTTGGATATTGTGTTACCGCTCCCGTTGCATAGTTGTCCTGATATCCGTTTGTAGCATATCCTGAATTTGTATTCGAGATATTAGTCGATCCACCTGTAGTGGTAAAGCTATTGATATAAGTTGCAGATGAAGTCGATGATGGCACACAGTATCCTGTACGGAATGTACCTGCTGCTGTCCATGCACTGAAACTTCCTGATCCACAATTCGATCTCACATAAAAGAAATAATCTGTTGAAGGTGTTAAACTAGCAATATTAGCTGTTAACACTCCTGCTGCTGTCGATCCGCTTGTCGCTAATCCGGTCGCGCCACTTCCAGCTGCTCCAGTAGTTCTGATTTCATATTCATATCCTGCTGCCGGTGCAGTTGCAGGCGCAGTCCATCCGATTGTCGTAGAAACTGTTGTTGTACCTGTTGCAGTTAATGCAGTTGGCGCTAAACATGAAGGTGTTAATTCTACCGAAATTTCCCCTAAATACAAAGTACTCATATCGGCTGCAGAATAACACTGGAATCCGATATTATACACACCTGTAGTTGGTACAGTAAAATCAATTTCTTTTGTTACCACTGTAGTTCCTACTCCCGTCGTTACATCAAACAACGTTGTAGTCATTGCTGTATTAACAGCTGTGCTTCCGATACCTACTTTTAATTTTTCAGCATATCCGGAATCTTTATATTTAAATTTTAAACGGTAGCTGGTTCCTTGTGTAAGACTTATTCCATTCGTAAAAAACCAATCATTTGCTGCATTTGAACCATGATACGGATATCCCATTACTTTTCCGGTAATTCCGGTAACACTAGCATAACTCACCCATGTTCTCGTATCATTATTAACATTTTGTACCGTCGTACACGCTGGAATTGCCGGTACAGTTACCGCATTAATCGGCACAACATAAGGAATTGTCGCTGTATCACATAACGTTGTAAAGGTATAAGCTGCAGTCCAGTCACTAAAATCACCAGATCCACAATTTGCTCTTACATATACTGTATAAACAGTACTGTTAGTCAATCCGGATAATGGCGTTGTAGTAACTCCCGCTCCGGTTGTACCGCTTGTAAACAATCCTGTAGCACCGCTTCCTGCTGCACCACTGGTTCTTACTTCATATTCGTATCCGTTAGCCGGGTTCGATACAGAAGCAGTCCAAGAGATTGTTGCTGATGTTGTTGTAATCGCTGAAGCCACTACAGCAGATGCTTTTACACAAGTTACAGCCGTTGCAGTCAACGAAATATTATCAACGGACGCCGGTGGATTTGTCCCTCCGGATCCGTCGTTTTTCCATACAAAAACAAGACGTTTTGTCTTACCGTCTACATAAGTACGTTGTCCAGCTGTAAGATTATAAGTAATATTAGTTGTAGTTGTCGGAACTGCCGTACCATTTTGTCTTAACAAATAGTAACCTGTTGTTCCATCTACATACGTTGCCCAACCTGTAGTAGTAGTATCTGTACCTGTAGGCCCGGCTGTTGTAGGCGTAATGCTTGTATCTATAATATATACCTGCAAGTTATCCCAGTTACCGTCATTACCGTTACCTCTCCAGTCGAATTTCAGGTTTACTGCGGTTACCCCGGCAGGAAACACTACATCACGATAGAAAATTGAACGGTTTGCAGTACTGTTTGTATAAGCCCATGTAGTTCCGGTGTCATTGGAGATATACGCTCCTCCGGTTCCGGAAAACCATCCCGGAACGGTTCCTACATTCCAGGTATTTGCAGCTGCATTGACAGTTGTCCAGCCATTTGCTGCGAATGTGCTTCCATTTTCGAAGCCTCCTTCAGCAGTCGGATTAATTAAAACGGTTGTCTGTGTTCCCTGTGCATTACCCTGGTAGCCCATTAGCAATGCCATCCACAACAAACAACTCAGCTTCAAGTGTAACTTCAAGGCATCACGCCACCGAAGTTTACTTAAAAAAGTAGTTTTTTTCATAATAGTGTCATTAGTTTTACAGGCAGCTAATTTAACAAAATAATAACACTGAAAAGGGTTGAAATGTTTTTTAACAATTTAAAATCGGAATTAAATAAAAACCCCCTATTTTCTTAACAGAATTACTCACTAAAGTTAAAAACGAGATTTTAGAAGTAATAATTTCACACCATATTTTATAAATGTTTTCAAAAAAAATACCCGAAGATTACTCTTCGGGCATTTTCCACATCTAATGCGTTAATTTATTTGCTATTTTTTAATAATACGAACCTCTTGTGTCACATTTCCGGATTTCACATGAGCAATATAAGCACCAGAAGCCAAATCACTCATATCAATTACAACATCTGTTGCCATACTATTTCTGGTGATGACTTTTTGTCCTAACATATTGTAAATCTCAATAGTACTAATCGGTTCCGAATAGCTAATTGTGATAACATCCGATACCGGGTTAGGATAATACTTAAATGCTGCTTTATCAAATGATGAAGTACCTAAAGTAACTGTTACCGTTACCGCCAATGGCGTATTACTTGTACATGTCCCAACGGTTTGCATCGCATAATATGTAGTTCCGCTTACCAATTGTGTCCCTGCTGCAATGGCATTCGTTCCGGCCATAGCATCCGCAGATGTAGGATACCAGATAACATTCGTTCCGGTTACCACGATATCTTCGATTGTTGCCTCAGCCGGTGTATTTACCGGAATAACTTGTGTTGCAGCACCTGTAGGTGCATTGACAACATTTACTGTAACTGCCACAAGTAATCTTGGACTTTCACATCCTGCAATCGTTTGCGTTACATAATAGTTACCCGTAGCCAATGCAGCTGTTGAAGCTAAAGCGGTTCCTCCGGTTGGCACATCATACCATTGAATTCCTGTTCCAGTAGCAGTAAGATTTCCTACCGTTGCACTGTTACAGAATGATTGCGCTGTAGCCGTTGGCTGCGGCGTTACATTTACAACTACATCTACTTGTAGTCGCGTACTTTCACATCCCGCAATAGTTTGTGTTACAAAATAAGGTCCCGTTGCTAAAGCTGTTGTTGAAGCTAAAGCAGTTCCTCCGGTTGGCACATCATACCATTGAATTCCTGTTCCAGTAGCAGTAAGATTTCCTACCGTTGCACTGTTACAGAATGATTGCGCTGTAGCCGTTGGCTGCGGCGTTACATTTACAACTACATCTACTTGTAGTCGCGTACTTTCACATCCCGCAATAGTTTGTGTTACAAAATAAGGTCCCGTTGCTAAAGCTGTTGTTGAAGCTAAAGCAGCTCCTCCTGTCGGCACATCATACCATTGAATTCCAGTTCCTGTAGCAACAAGATTGGCAACCGTTGCACTGTTACAAAATGATTGCGCTGTAGCCGTTGGTTGCGGTGTTACATTTACTGTAACCGTTACAACATTTGAGAAATTAGCCTGGCTAAGAGCCGCGCAAGTAACCACTAAACGATAATACGTTGTTTGTGTTATTGTTCCTGTTGTAAGATCTGCATATGTAGCTGAAGCTGTCCCTTCATTAACCGGCGCTGTAAACGCCAAATCACTGGATGACTGCCACTGATACATTGTAGTCTCTCCAGTGGAGTAACCTGTAGCCTGAATTGTTGTTGTTCCTGAAGCACAAATTGTAGCTACCGTCGCTGTAGCCGTTCCGCCTACTGCCGATGTACAAACCGGAGAAGTAAACTCATCAGCTCCCATATCCGGAGTTGTTACATTACGAGTATCACCATCAATATCGGTTGTAATTCCCGCAATTGGCGTACCTGTATTGTCTAAATAAATATTAGACGCCGGTACTAAATGTAAATCTGTTGTAGAAGTAAATACCGGTAAGATATTTTTCGAATTGACATTTCCGCCAAAACCGGTTTGAATTGCTGCTAAATTAGCACGATCCGATCCGATATATCCTAAATTAGTACCTGTTGTATAGTAGTTGTTATAATCGATCGCTGTAAAAACAGTGTTCGGTGCTTCCGAATAAATCGCATAACGGGCGCCGGTTTGTGTTTGCTGATTAACCAAAATATTATTTCTTAGGTTAATTGCTCCCGTTGCCGTTACTGTTACCGTAACATTGATCGCTGCCGGTCGGCCGCTTACCGTTTGATTGGTATTCATCGCTACAGTATTGTGGTACACATTGTAACCCGCTCCCTGATTGATGATAATTCCATAACCGTTATCGGCTACTCCGCCTCCGGCTGAATATCCGTAGCTGGCTACATCGCTTACAAAGTTATTGTATACATTGATATTCGCTACAGCACTATTAGAGTTCAGAAAGATACCGTTACTTCCGTATCCTGTAGTATTGGTATTTTTAACATCGCTAATTCTATTGTTAAATACATTTCCGTTTATGGCAACACCACCAACTAAAATTCCGGATGATGTACTGGTAGTCGCAGTTGTAACTCCCATAATCTGGTTACCGGAAATCACGAATCCTTGTGCATTTTGCAATGCAACACCTCTAAAGCCAAGTTTATCAGCAGTAGTTGTAGATCCGAATACGTTATCAGCAATTACAAATCCTTGATCCGGAGTTGTAGCATTACCAATTGCAAAGATTCCGTTTTGCATTTTGTTAAACGTATTGTTAATTGATTTAAATCCTGTATTTGCTGCATCAGCAGCTGCACCCAGAGTAGCACCACTCACTACAATACCCGCTACTGTCGATGTTGAAGAATTTCCTATGATTTTCACATTTCGGAATACTGCATTTAAAGCACCGTTTGTAGCATCTACCGAAGCAACCCATACAACAACTCCTGCTGCATTTGTATTTGCAATAGTTAAATCACGTGTTGTTGTTCCGTTATTACTTCCTTCGAAAGTCACATAATCAGCTCCTGAAATTTTGAAAATTGTTGTAGCATTCGATCCTGTGATTGTTGTTGTAACTCCTGTTGCCGGCGCAATAGTCAATGTATTGGTTGCATTGGCATCCGGATTTGTATTGATTGTTATCGGGAATGTTTCCGTCGGATAAGTTGCATCCAATAAAGAGAACGTTACCGGTCCTGATAAACATCTTGAATTATAATCGGCAACTGCAGCTGTGATCGTTGTATACGTTCCTGCTGTTCCAACTGTATACACTCCGTTTAACGGTGCTAATAAACTGTAAGAGAACGGAGTTGCAGGTGGTGTTGCCGCTGCCGGTGGATTGGCTGTATATCCTGAAGCACCTGCTGCCGGTAATGCCGTTATATTTGGTGTTCCTGCATTATCCTGTGCTACAAAATAATAGCTCACAGTATCTCCTAACGCTGCTCCTGCACCAATTGTGAACTGATATTGCCCTGAACCCATACTGGTTGCTGTAGCAGCCGTGTAAGTTCCTGTATTAATTCTCCAGTACGCTACCGGCATACCGGCTCCTGAAGTTGGTACGCCACTTGCATCAGTAACCGTAACCGTAACCGTACGACTTCCTACCGAGCAAGTATTTGCTAACACAGTATGTGCAATCAAAGGAGCTGTAATATCACTTGGTACTCCTGTAAATTCATCCGCTCCGATATCAGGAGTTGTCGCATTACGTACATCTCCGTCAAAATCGTCAGTGATTGTTGCAATTGGCGCTCCGCCACTTTCGATTTGAGTTGCAATCGTAGTATCGATATGTAAGAAATTGGCATTTGCTCCTGTTGTTGAGACCCAATTCGGATTTTCCGATACGGAAGCACTATCTCTGGTACCCATTCTTGTTTTTAAGGTTGCCAATGTTGTATCAGTATTGGTTCCATCAGCAAACAATGTTGGTCCAAAGAATAAGTTGTTATTTGATGCCGCATCATATGTTGTTAATGAAGTACCTGATCTTCTATAAGCTACTGCTAATCCGGTTCCGTTTGGTGTCGACTGGTTAGCAAAGATATTGTTACGCAATGCTACCGTTGGCGTTGTAGACACCGAAATAGCACTTGATCCGAAGTTGGTTCCCGTACTGGTTGCATTTAATCGCACTGTATTATAGAATGCGTTTACAGCTGTAGCACCGGTAATATTAATCCCTACTATCGGATTGGCCGCATTAGCAATCGGTGTTCTTAAGTCACCTATTATATTGTTATACAAATTAACAGTAGTACTTCCGCTTACCAAAATTCCGTTTACAGTTCCGGAAGCATTATTTGCCTCGATGTTGTAAATTTTATTTTTATATACGTTTTGTAATGTTCCTCCCGTAATAGAGATAGCACTTACTGTATTACCTCCGGTAGTTGTTAATCCGCTAATTGTATTATTGTAGAAATTCTGATCTCCGGCAGCCGAAGTAATTCCGATTATACTATTAGCTCCCGTAATATTACTAATTACGTTACCGGAAACATTATTCGCCCCACCTATTAAACTGTATCCTACATTCAGAATAGTCATCGATCCGTTACCGTTCGTAATATTATTAAATGTATTATTCATTACAATTTTAGCCGGATATCCTGATGTTCCTCCGTCAGCAGTACGGAAACCGTTTAAAGTAGTCGCTCCGGTTAACGTCACATTCGAAAAGTCATTTAGGGAGTTTACTTCCGTTCCGCTTACAGTACTTCCGAATGAATCATAAAAATACACCGTACCTCCGGCTCCGGTTTTACTAAATGCTGTTACGATAGCATTAGAACTTACATTCGTTACCGAGTTATTCGGGTGTGTCACACTATTAGTGATAAATGTGAAATTCCCGGTTGTATTTACACTAAGGTTTGTAAACTTATTAGAACCGATAAGTGTGTTGAGTGTTGCAGCCACATTACTAATTAACGTAATGGCACCTGTTCCGGAAACTGTATGCCCGAAATTCGTAAAGTCGTTAGACGTAATGTTCAACGTAGAAGTTGCACTTACAGTACTTCCTTCGTTCAAAATACCAAATATCGCTCCACTGGCAACACCACTTCTAAGTGAAATGGTATTGGCATGGATATCGTTAGTAATAGTTCCGGTTGGCACATTAGTAAATGCCGTTACAAAAATACCGCGTAGCGTTCCTGCTATAACTCCTCCGTTTGAACTGGTAATCGTATTGTTGCCAATGTAAAAGTTTTTCACATTTCGCACTAAGATTCCGTTTACCGAACCGGAAACGTTAGCATAACCTGAAAAAGTTCCGGTTGAACCGAAATTCGTAATGCTATTTCCCAATGAAGCAACTGCGCCTCCGATTTCCAATCCGTTATGATGATCAGCAGCGCCGGTTGGACCTATTACCAGAATTCCGATATTAACATCTGTAATAGTATTGCTTTGTATCTTCAGATTATGGAATCCTCCGTTTGCTCCTGTAGCAGTAGCGGAAGTAGTCACAGCGGTAGCAGAGTGTGTTGCATTACAATAGATCCCGAACGTATTTTGATAGCTACGGTTTAAATCGATCGTATTATTGACAATCGTATTGTTTTGTGCTCCGTTTGTCAGAGAGGCATAAAGCAATGCTACTCCCCATTCCGTCATGGTATTTGTACCGGCAGCTGTAATTGTGTTAGCTGCATTTTCAAGCATGGTAAAACCTTGAATTGTTACATAATCGGCTCCTACCAGTTTAAATATAGCATCGTTTAAAGCTCCCGCTGTTTGTGGAGTCGGTGCTGTAATTGTACTTGAACTTCCTGCAATTACAATTGTATTGGCAGCTGTTCCTTCGGCGGTAATCACATACCCTCCGGCCGGAGCCGTTTCGTTCCCTGTTAAAGTAATCACGATGGGGCTTGTGATAGTTGCACCGTTTAATGCGGTTATAGCCGACGCTAATGTCGGATACGTGGCATTAAGTCCTGATCCTCCATTTGTAGCGACCTGTGCCTGACCTACAAATACAGATAAAAACAAAAAGAACATTAAACAGACCTGCTGTCGAATGTTCTTAAGCCGCGAATCCTCACGGTCTCTTTTTTGGTTAAGCAATGAAGCAAATCGGTTGCTTAATGAATAGTATTTTTTATTCATACAAAATGATTTAGTTAGTGAAATTACTAAATTTTTAAATATTTTTTAACACTATTAACATATAACAAAGTATATCACAAATAATATTTAATATTTTTATTTTTTCACAAATAGTTTATAAAAATTAAGACCTGTTGAAAAAAGACACTCTTTTTGTGAATACATTCTGATAAAACAGTAATAATGCCTGATATTTTAAAAGAATTACAAACAAACAATAATACATTTTGCAATAAAAAACCTGTCATATTTTAAAACATGACAGGTTTAACAAAAAAAAGCCTCTCAAATGAGAGGCTTTTTATTAAGCTTGACCGGTTGGTCCGAAATTTAATGGAATCGGTGGCAATTCAGCCTCCTTTATTTCACCGTGAGCGGCTTCAAATCTGTTGATATTTTCAGTTAAAGCACCCAATAAACGTTTGGCATGTTGCGGCGTTAGTATAATTCTTGATTTTACTTTAGCTTTAGGCATACCCGGCATGATATTGATATAATCAATTACAAATTCTGTATTGGAGTGATTAATGATCGCCAGATTGGAATAAATTCCTTCTGCCGTTTGCTCATCCAATTCAATATTAATCTGCCCTTGTTGCTTATTCTCACTCATGATTCTTAGTAATTAAATTCTTCTTTTGCAGCCATTAATTCGTTGAATTCTTCTTTAGAACCTACGATGATGTTGTCGTAATCTCTCATACCGGTTCCGGCAGGGATTCTGTGTCCTACGATAACATTTTCTTTCAATCCTTCTAATCCGTCAACTTTTCCTGCTACTGCAGCTTCGTTTAATACTTTTGTTGTTTCCTGGAACGATGCAGCCGAGATAAACGATTTCGTTTGTAATGACGCTCTTGTAATACCTTGAAGTATCGGAGTTGCCGTTGCCGGAACTACGTCTCTTGCTATAACCAAGTTTCTGTCATTACGTTTCAAGATCGAGTTTTCATCTCTTAATTCTCTAGGCGAAATGATTTGTCCCGCTTTAAGATTATCTGAATCACCTGCATCTTCAACCACTTTCATTCCGTATAACTTATCATTTTCTACGATAAAGTCGCTGGTGTGAGCCAATTGATCTTCCAGGAATAAGGTATCTCCCGGATCCTGGATCTGAACTTTACGCATCATCTGACGAATTACAACTTCAAAGTGCTTGTCATTAATTTTTACCCCTTGTAAACGGTATACTTCCTGAATCTCATTTACTAAATACTGTTGTACAGCAGATGGTCCCTGGATTCTTAAAATATCATCCGGAGTAATTGCTCCGTCTGATAATGGCATACCAGCTCTTACGTAATCGTTTTCTTGTACCAGAATCTGATTAGAAAGTTTTACAAGGTATTTTTTAAGTTCTCCGAATTTCGATTCTACTACAATCTCACGGTTACCTCTTTTGATTTTTCCAAAAGATACTACACCGTCGATTTCAGAAACTACAGCCGGATTCGATGGGTTACGAGCTTCTAATAACTCGGTAATTCTCGGTAAACCTCCGGTAATATCACCCGCTTTAGACGAACGACGTGGAATTTTTACTAAAATCTTACCTGCTTTAATTTTCTCTCCGTCATCTACCATAAGGTGGGCACCCACCGGTAAGTTGTAAGAACGGATCAATTCTCCGTCTTTTCCGTAGATTAATAAAGTAGGGATTAATTTTTTATTTCTTCCTTCAGAGATTACTTTTTCCTGGAATCCGGTTTGCTCATCGATTTCAACCATGAACGTTTGTCCTTGCTCGATATCTTCGTAAGCTACTTTACCGGTAAACTCAGAAATAATTACCCCGTTATACGGATCCCATTTACAGATTGTTGTTCCTTTTTCTACAATATCACCATCTTTTACAAAAATGCTTGATCCATAAGGGATATTGTGTGTATTCAATACGATTCCGGTTGTTTCGTCGATCAATTTCAATTCTGTTGAACGTGAGATTACGATATCAGTAGTATTACCTTCGTTATCTTCACCTTTAACTGTTTTTAAATCTTCGATCTCTAATCTTCCGCGGAATTTCGTGATAATGCTTGATTCTTCAGAGATGTTACCTGCGGTACCTCCCACGTGGAATGTACGTAGTGTTAACTGTGTACCCGGCTCACCAATTGATTGTGCAGCGATTACTCCGACTGCTTCACCTTTTTGGGTCATTTTTCCGGTTGCCAGGTTTCTTCCGTAACATTTCGCACAGATTCCTTTTCCTGCCTCACAAGTTAACGGCGAACGAACATCTACTTTTTCAATTGGAGAAGCATCGATTGCTTTAACAATAGCTTCTGTAATTTCTTCTCCGGCTGCAACCAATACTTCGCTTGTTAGCGGGTTGATTACATCCTGTAGTGCCACACGACCTAAGATTCTTTCTCCTAATGATTCTACAACCTCTTCGTTTTTCTTTAAAGCAGTAACCTCTACACCTCTTAATGTACCACAATCCACCGAGTTCACAATTACATCCTGAGATACATCGTGTAACCTTCTGGTTAAGTACCCGGCATCCGCCGTTTTAAGAGCCGTATCCGCAAGACCTTTACGGGCACCGTGCGTCGAGATAAAGTACTCTAAGATCGAAAGACCTTCTTTAAAGTTCGATAAGATCGGGTTTTCAATAATTTCACCACCACCGGCAGTTGATTTTTTAGGCTTCGCCATCAATCCACGCATACCGGTTAACTGACGGATCTGCTCTTTCGATCCCCTCGCTCCAGAGTCAAGCATCATATACACAGAGTTGAAACCTTGCTGGTCTTCTCTAATGTTTTTCATTGCTAACTCTGTCAATAATGCATTTGTTGAAGTCCACACGTCAATTACCTGATTGTAACGTTCGTTGTTTGTGATAAGACCCATGTTATAGTTCATGGAAATTGCTTCAACCTGATTGTTTGCATCAGCGATCAGATCTTGTTTTTGATCCGGGATTTTGATATCACCCAAAGAGAACGATAATCCTCCTTTGAAAGCGAATCGGTATCCCATATCTTTCATATTATCCAAGAAGGCAGCTGTTGTAGGTACATCAGTAACACTTAAAATCTTACCGATAATATCTCTTAAACTTTTCTTAGTTAATACTTCATTGATATATCCAGCTGCTTCCGGTACTACTTCGTTAAATAATACTCTACCGGCAGTTGTCTGGATGATTTTATATACTAACTCTCCGTTTTCATTAAAATCTTTTGCACGGATTTTCACACGAGCATTTAATTCTAATTTTCCTTCATTCAAAGCAATATTTACTTCTTCAGCAGAATAGAAAGTTAATCCTTCACCTAAAATTTTATGTGTTTCGGTTGACAAACGTTCTTTGGTCATATAATAAAGACCCAAAACCATGTCCTGAGAAGGTACCGTAATCGGTGCTCCGTTCGCAGGGTTAAGGATATTGTGAGAAGCCAACATTAACAATTGTGCTTCTAAAATAGCCTCCGGTCCTAACGGTAAGTGAACCGCCATCTGGTCACCATCGAAATCGGCATTAAACGCCGTACACACTAACGGGTGTAACTGGATCGCTTTACCTTCAATCAATTTCGGCTGGAAAGCCTGGATACCCAAACGGTGCAAAGTAGGAGCACGGTTTAGTAATACCGGGTGTCCTTTAATTACGTTTTCAAGGATATCCCATACTACCGGCTCTTTTTTGTCGATAATTTTCTTAGCCGACTTCACTGTTTTAACGATTCCTCTTTCGATTAACTTACGAATAACGAATGGTTTGTACAGTTCAGCAGCCATATCTTTCGGAAGACCACATTCGAACAATTTCATTTCCGGTCCAACGACAATTACGGAACGCGCTGAATAATCCACACGTTTACCTAATAAGTTCTGACGGAAACGACCTTGTTTACCTTTTAAGGAATCCGAAAGTGATTTCAACGGTCTGTTTGATTCTGTCTTAACAGCAGATGCTTTTCTTGTGTTATCGAATAACGAGTCAACAGATTCCTGTAACATACGTTTTTCATTTCTCAAGATTACTTCCGGTGCTTTAATCTCCATTAATCGTTTTAAACGGTTGTTACGGATGATTACACGTCTGTAAAGGTCATTCAAATCGGAAGTTGCAAAACGTCCACCATCAAGCGGCACTAACGGACGTAATTCCGGCGGGATAACCGGGATTACTTTTAAGATCATCCATTCCGGACGATTCTCACGGTTATTGTTTGCTTCACGGAATGATTCTACAACCTGTAATCTTTTTAAAGCTTCTGTTTTACGTTGTTTAGACGTTTCATTATTTGCTGCGTGACGCAATTGGTATGACAAAGCATCCAAATCGATACGGGCTAATAAATCCATGATACATTCCGCACCCATCTTAGCGATGAATTTGTTCGGATCGGTATCGTCTAAATATTGGTTCTCCATCGGAAGGCTGTCCTGAATATTCAGGTACTCTTCTTCAGTTAAGAAATCCAAAGTATTTAATGTGTCTCCGTCCGGTCCTTTTGCAATACCCGGCTGAATTACTACGTATCTTTCGTAGTAAATAATCATATCCAGCTTTTTAGAAGGTAATCCTAAGATATATCCGATTTTATTCGGAAGGGAACGGAAATACCAGATGTGTGCAATTGGCACAACAAGGTTAATATGACCTACTCTGTCTCTACGTACTTTTTTCTCAGTTACTTCAACTCCACAACGGTCACAAACGATTCCTTTATAACGGATTCTTTTGTATTTTCCACAAGCACATTCAAAATCTTTTACTGGACCGAAAATTCGCTCACAGAAAAGACCGTCACGCTCTGGTTTATGGGTACGATAGTTGATGGTTTCCGGTTTTAAAACCTCACCTCTTGATTCAGCCAGAATAGATTCCGGAGAAGCAAGACCTATCGAAATTTTGTTAAATCTTTTAACGGTATTTTTATCTTTTAATCTCGTCATGATATAATACTATCGATTTATTAAAAACGCTATAAGAGGGAGCAATCCGAAGATTACTCCCGTGTGAATTTATTCTTCTAATCTGATGTCTAATCCAAGACCTTTCAATTCATGCATCAATACATTGAATGATTCCGGTAATCCTGGTTCCGGCATAGTTTCACCCTTAACGATAGCTTCGTAAGTTTTTGCTCTACCAATAACGTCATCCGATTTAACAGTCAAGATCTCTCTTAATGTGCTGGAAGCACCATAAGCTTCTAGTGCCCAAACCTCCATCTCTCCGAAACGCTGACCTCCGAATTGTGCTTTACCTCCAAGAGGCTGCTGCGTGATCAACGAGTACGGACCGATAGAACGTGCGTGCATCTTATCATCAACCATGTGTCCTAATTTCAACATATAGATAATACCTACAGTTGCCGGTTGGTGGAAACGTTCTCCGGTTCCTCCGTCATACAGGTAAGTATGACCGAATCTTGGAATTCCGGCTTCGTCTGTTAATGCATTGATTTGCTCTAGTGAAGCTCCGTCAAAAATAGGCGTTGCGAATTTTTTACCTAGCTTCTGACCTGCCCATCCTAATACGGTCTCATAAATCTGACCGATGTTCATACGGGAAGGTACCCCTAGCGGGTTCAATACAATATCCACCGGTGTTCCGTCTTCTAAGAACGGCATGTCTTCCTGACGAACAATTTTCGCTACGATACCTTTGTTACCGTGACGACCCGCCATTTTATCCCCTACTTTCAATTTACGTTTCTTAGCAATGTAAACTTTAGCCAGTTTTAAAATTCCGGATGGTAATTCGTCTCCCACCGTGATTGTGAATTTCTCTCTTCTCAATGCTCCCTGAAGGTCGTTCAGCTTAATTTTATAGTTGTGGATCAAATCATTAACCATAGCGTTGGTTTCATCATCTGTAGTCCACTGTCCTTTTGTTAAGTGAGCGAAATCTTCAACAGCATATAACATTTTTTGAGAGAATTTCTTACCTTTTGGCAATACTTCTTCTCCTAAATCGTTCATTACGCCCTGAGAGGTTTTTCCATTAACGATGTCGAACAATTTTTCAACCAGTCTGTCTTTCAATTCGATGAATTTCACTTCAAACTGTGTTTCCAACAGTGCTAAATCGTCTTTATCTTTAGAACGTTTACGTTTATCTTTAACCGCTCTTGCGAATAATTTTTTGTCTAATACCACACCGTGTAATGATGGAGATGCTTTTAAAGACGCATCTTTTACATCACCTGCTTTATCTCCGAAGATGGCACGTAAAAGTTTCTCTTCCGGAGTTGGATCAGATTCTCCTTTTGGAGTGATTTTTCCGATTAGAATGTCACCAGGTTTAACCTCGGCTCCGATTCTGATCATTCCGTTTTCATCTAAATCTTTAGTTGCTTCTTCACTTACGTTCGGGATATCGTTAGTTAACTCTTCGTTACCTAATTTAGTATCTCTCACTTCCAATGAATAGTCATCTACGTGGATTGACGTAAAGATGTCATCGCGAACTACTTTTTCAGAAATTACAATCGCATCCTCGAAGTTATACCCTTTCCAAGGCATGAACGCTACTTGTAGGTTACGACCTAAAGCAAGTTCTCCGTTTTGCGTTGCATATCCTTCACAAAGTACTTGTCCTTTAGCCACTCTGTCACCTTTTCTTACGATTGGTTTCAGGTTGATGGAAGTACTCTGGTTGGTTTTTCTAAATTTAATTAATTGGTACGTTTTCTCGTCCGGATCGAAGCTAACTGCTCTTTCCGCATCGGTTCTGTCGTATTTGATTGTAATTTCATTCGCATCAACGTATTCAACCGTTCCGCTTCCTTCTGCATTAATCAATACTCTTGAATCTGACGCTACCTGACGCTCTAAACCTGTACCTACGATTGGTGCTTCCGGTCTTAATAACGGAACAGCCTGACGCATCATGTTTGATCCCATCAAAGCACGGTTCGCATCATCATGCTCCAAGAACGGAATCAATGATGCTGAAATCGATGCAATCTGGTTTGGCGCAACGTCTGTATAATGTACCACATTCGGTTCAACAACCGGGAAGTCACCTTCCTCACGAGCAATAACTCTATCAGCTGTGATCGTACCGTTGTCGTTCATGTCGATATTGGCCTGTGCGATCAGTTTTCCTTCTTCTTCTTCAGCACTTAAGTAAACCGGTTCTTCTTCAAGGTTCACTTTACCGTTTTCAACTTTACGGTAAGGTGTTTCAATGAATCCCATTCCATTTACTTTCGCATAAACTCCAAGAGATGAAATCAAACCAATGTTTGGTCCCTCCGGTGTTTCAATCGGACATAAACGTCCGTAGTGTGTATAGTGAACGTCACGCACCTCGAAACCGGCTCTCTCTCTCGAAAGACCTCCTGGTCCTAATGCTGACAATCTTCTTTTGTGTGTGATCTCCGCTAATGGATTCGTTTGATCCATGAACTGAGATAACTGGTTGGTACCGAAGAAAGAGTTGATTACCGATGATAATGTTTTAGCATTAATCAAATCGATTGGTGTAAACACCTCGTTATCTCTAACGTTCATTCTTTCACGGATGGTTCTGGCCATACGCGCTAAACCTACACCAAACTGTGCTGACAATTGTTCACCAACTGTACGTACACGACGGTTTGATAAGTGGTCGATATCATCAATCTCCGCTTTAGAGTTGATTAATTCGATCAAATATTTTACGATAGTAATAATATCCTCTTTGGTCAACACTTGTTTTTCCATTGGGATATCCAAACCTAATTTTTTATTCATTCTGTAACGACCAACTTCACCTAAGTTATAACGTTGATCCGAGAAGAATAATTTATCGATGATACCACGAGCTGTTTCTTCATCAGGCGGTTCTGCATTACGCAACTGACGGTAAATATGCTCTACGGCTTCTTTTTCTGAGTTTGTAGGGTCTTTTTGTAACGTATTGTGGATAATAGCGTAATCAGCCTGATTGTTATCTTCTTTGTGTAACAAGATCGCTTTTACGTTAGCATCGATGATTTCCTCTACATTGTCTTTATCTAAGATCGTATCACGATCTAAGATAATTTCGTTACGTTCGATCGATACTACCTCACCTGTATCCTCATCTACGAAATCTTCATGCCATGTATTCAACACACGGGCAGCAAGACGACGTCCGATATATTTTTTAAGACCTGTTTTAGAAACTTTAATTTCTTCAGCAAGATCAAAAATTTCCAAGATATCTTTATCTCTTTCAAATCCGATTGCACGGAAAAGAGTTGTTACCGGTAATTTTTTCTTTCTATCGATATACGCGTACATAACGCTGTTGATATCGGTAGCAAATTCAATCCAAGATCCTTTAAAAGGAATTACTCTGGCAGAGTATAATTTTGTTCCATTTGCATGGAAAGATTGTCCGAAGAACACACCAGGTGAACGGTGTAACTGAGAAACTACAACACGTTCGGCTCCGTTGATTACGAATGTACCGCTTGGTGTCATGTAAGGGATTGTACCTAAATATACATCCTGAACTATAGTTTCGAAGTCTTCGTGTTCCGGATCTGTACAGTATAATTTTAAACGTGCTTTTAACGGCACACTATACGTTAATCCTCTATCGATACACTCTTCAATTGTATAACGTGGCGGATCCACAAAGTAATCAAGGAATTCCAATACAAATTGATTTCTTGTATCTGTAATTGGGAAGTTCTCCATGAAGGTATTATAAAGACCTTCGTTACCTCTTTCGTCAGATTTGGTTTCCAATTGGAAGAAATCCTTAAAAGATTTTACCTGAATGTCAAGAAAATCCGGGTAATCAGGGATGTTTTTCGTCGAGGCGAAATTTAATCTTTCAGTCTGATTTGTTAACATCAATGGACAAAATTTTGATTAAAAAAAAGTAATTTTGTGTAAATACACAGTCGAATTGTACTTTCTTTTTATAAGCGATACATCTCTGAAAATGAACAGAAAGTTATATTTCATTTTCTTTCTTCGTACCGAATAAAATATGGGTTGTATTTTAAATTATTGTCGGTTCAAGAACAATAAATTCATTATACGCAAAATGGTTTAGGCCTTTGAGAGTTCTTCTCAAGGCCTAAACCTAGCTTTTTATACTAAAGCTTAGCTTATTTAAGCTCAACTACAGCTCCAGCTTCTTCTAAAGATTTTTTAAGACCTTCAGCCTCATCTTTAGAAACACCTTCTTTAACATTTGAAGGAGCACCGTCTACTAAGTCTTTAGCTTCTTTAAGACCTAAACCAGTTAATTCTTTAACAGCTTTAACTACAGCTAATTTAGAAGCACCAGCATCTTTCAATACTACTGTAAATTCAGTTTGCTCTTCAACAGCAGCAGCTTCACCACCACCTGATACTACTACAGCAGCTGCAGCAGGCTCAATTCCATACTCGTCTTTTAATATAGTTGCTAATTCGTTAACTTCTTTAACTGTTAAGTTAACCAATTGTTCTGCGAATTGTTTCAAATCTGCCATTTTTTCTATCTTTTAAAATGATTTGTAATTATAATTTATTATGCGCGTTCGTTGTGGAAAATTACTCCGCAGCTCCCTCTTCGTCTTTGAATTGGTTTTTAAGAGCTGAAATAACTCTCTGAGCCGGAGATTGAAGTAATCCGATGATTTCTCCGATAACTTCTTCTTTCGATTTAAGAGATGCTAATGAATCAAGTAAGTTATCTCCGATGTAGATTTCTTCATTGATATAAGCTCCTTTTAAAATCGGTTTATCAGATTTTTTACGGAATTCTTTGATAATTTTTGCAGGTGCATTTGCGATGTCTGCAATTAATATAGAAGTGTTTCCTTTTAAAACAGTTGGTAATTCACCAAAGTTGCTCTCTGAAGCTTCCATTGCTTTTTCTAACAATGTATTCTTCACAACTTCTAATTTAATACCTGCTTTAAAACAAGCTCTTCTTAAGTTTGAAGTAGTGTCTGCATTTAAACCCGAAATATCGGCCAAATAAACAATATTAGCACCAGCTAACTGTGCAGTTAAATCTTCAATCGCGATTGATTTTTCTTCTCTAGTCATACTAAAAATTTTTAACTACCAATTATACAGCTTTAGGATCTAAAGCGATAGCAGGACTCATTGTTGATGAGATGTGGATACTCTTAATATAAGTACCTTTCGCTGCTGTTGGTTTTAATTTGATTAACGTTTGAATGATTTCGTGAGCGTTCTCAGAAATTTTATCAGCCTCAAAAGAAACTTTCCCGATTCCAGCGTGAACGATACCAGTTTTATCAACTTTGAAGTCAATTTTACCAGCTTTCACTTCCTGAACTGCTTTCGCAACGTCCATAGTAACCGTTCCGGTTTTTGGGTTTGGCATTAAACCTCTTGGACCTAAAATACGTCCTAATGGTCCTAATTTACCCATTACAGCTGGCATAGTGATGATTACATCAACATCCGTCCAACCGTCTTTTATCTTTTGTAAATAATCGTCTAATCCTACGTGATCAGCACCAGCAGCTTTCGCTTCTGCCTCCTTATCCGGAGTAACTAATGCTAAAACGCGTACGTCTTTACCTGTACCGTGTGGCAATGTAACCACACCTCTAACCATTTGATTCGCTTTTCTTGGATCTACTCCCAAACGAACTGCGATATCAACAGACTCATCAAATTTTGCAGAAGCAACAGTTTTGATTAATGCAGAAGCATCTTTCAAGCTGTATAATTTATTCTTCTCAATTTTTGAAGCAGCCTCTTTTTGCTTTTTTGTCAATTTTGCCATGTCTTTTTCTTTTTACGAATTAAAAAGGAGCGTTTCCTGATACAGTTATACCCATAGATCTAGCTGTTCCAGCTATCATACTCATTGCTTTTTCAATTTCGAAAGCATTAAGATCCTGCATTTTGTCTTCAGCGATAGCTTTAATTTGATCCCAAGTAACGCTAGCTACTTTCTTACGATTCGGCTCTCCAGAACCAGACTTTAATTTTGCAGCATCCAATAATTGAATTGCAGCAGGTGGCGTTTTAACAACAAAGTCAAAAGACTTGTCTTTATACACAGTAATTTGTACTGGTAATACTTTGCCAGGTTTATCTTGTGTTCTAGCATTGAACTGCTTACAGAACTCCATGATGTTAACCCCAGCAGCCCCCAAAGCAGGTCCAACCGGTGGCGACGGATTCGCAGCACCTCCCTTAACTTGTAGTTTAACTACTTTACTAATTTCTTTTGCCATTTTTAAAAAAATTTAGCACATCTTCATTGGAAGCGAATGATGTGGTTTATGTATGTAACAAAAATTATACTTTTTCTACTTGCATAAAACTTAATTCCAATGGTGTTTTTCTTCCGAAAATTTTAACCATTACCTCAAGTTTACGCTTCTCTTCGTTAACCTTTTCAACTGTTCCATTGAAACCATTGAAAGGACCATCGATTACTTTTACTGTTTCTCCAACAGCGTAAGGTATTGCAGCCGTATCGGTTTTAACTGAAAGCTCATCTACTTTACCTAACATACGGTTAACTTCCGATTGTCTTAACGGTACAGCATCTCCGCCTTTAGTTTCCCCTAAAAACCCGATAACACCGGTTATCGACTTTATTATATGAGGAATCTCTCCCGTAAGATTTGCTTCTATCATCACATATCCCGGGAAATAAACACGATCTTTGCTTATTTTTTTACCATCACGTACCTGAACCACTTTTTCAGTCGGAACAAGTACCTGAGAAATATAATCAGCCATACCCAAACGGTTAATTTCCGTCTCGATATAGTTTTTTACTTTATTCTCCTGACCGCTAACCGCTCTAACTACATACCACTTTTTGACATTATTATCAGTCATATCAAAAAAATTAAGCCTTTTTTAATAAATTAAAGAATCCTCCCAGCACTTTAGCGAACACAACATCTACTCCCCATGTTGCTAACGCGAATAAGATCGAGAAAATCGCAACAATGATTGTTAAACGTTGTACTTCAGACCATTGCGGCCAGGTTACATTTGATTTCAATTCCTCAAATGCTTCCGATATGTAATTAACAACTTTTGCCATCATATTCTGTTTTTGCACGGGTGGAGGGATTCGAACCCCCATCAACGGTTTTGGAGACCGCTATTCTACCCTTGAACTACACCCGTTTGTTAAACCAGTGTCGTCGTTTAACGACACTGGTTTTTATTTAAAATGAAATTAGTCTAAAATTTCAGTTACCTGACCAGCACCTACTGTTCTACCACCTTCACGGATAGCGAAACGTAAACCTACGCTTAATGCGATTGGGCTTAATAATTGTACTTCAATAGTCAAGTTATCCCCAGGCATAACCATTTCTACACCAGCTGGTAAAGAGATAGTACCTGTTACGTCAGTTGTACGTACGTAGAACTGTGGACGGTAGTTATTGTGGAATGGAGTGTGACGTCCACCTTCTTCTTTTTTCAAGATATAAACCTCTGCTTTGAATTTAGCGTGTGGCTTAACAGATCCTGGCTTAACGATAACCATACCACGACGGATATCAGCTTTGTCAATACCTCTTAATAATAAACCTACGTTATCTCCAGCTTCACCTCTATCAAGGATTTTACGGAACATCTCAACTCCTGTAATAGTAGAAGTTAATTTGTCAGCTCCCATACCAATGATTTCAACAGCATCACCTGTATTAGCAACTCCAGTTTCGATACGACCTGTAGCAACAGTTCCACGACCTGTAATTGTAAATACGTCCTCTACCGGCATCAAGAATGGCTTATCAACATCACGTTGTGGTAATTCAATCCAGTTATCAACTGCTTCCATTAATTCCATTACAGTAGCAACCCATTTCGGCTCACCATTTAATGCACCAAGAGCAGATCCTTTAACTACAGGACCATTATCACCATCATACTGATAGAAAGATAATAAATCTCTGATTTCCATTTCAACAAGCTCTAACAACTCAGCATCGTCAACCATGTCTACTTTGTTCATGAAAACAACCATTCTAGGTACACCTACCTGACGTCCTAAAAGGATGTGCTCACGAGTTTGTGGCATTGGACCATCTGTAGCAGCAACTACCAAGATAGCACCATCCATCTGAGCAGCACCAGTAACCATGTTTTTCACGTAATCCGCGTGACCTGGACAGTCAACGTGTGCATAGTGACGGTTAGCAGTAGCATATTCTACGTGAGATGTATTAATAGTAATACCTCTTTCTTTCTCTTCAGGAGCGTTGTCAATCTGATCGAAGCTTCTTGCCTCAGACAAACCTGCATCAGCTAATACTTTAGTAATAGCAGCAGTCAAAGTTGTTTTTCCGTGATCTACGTGTCCAATAGTACCAATATTCAAGTGGGGTTTGGAACGATCAAAAGTTTCCTTTGCCATGATTTAATAATTTAATCTTAGTTATATAATTAGTGTTCAAATTCTTCTAAACCTTGAGCCAATGACGGGATTTGAACCCGTGACCTCTTCCTTACCAAGGAAGCACTCTACCCCTGAGCTACACCGGCAGGATTATTCCGAAATCCGGAACTTTTTTTGTGGGGAGAGCAGGATTCGAACCTGCGAAGACTTAGTCAGCAGATTTACAGTCTGCCCTCGTTGGCCGCTTGAGTATCTCCCCTACATTTTTATTATCAGTTACTTATAAACTTAGAGCCGATGGAGGGACTCGAACCCACGACCTGCTGATTACAAATCAGCTGCTCTAGCCAGCTGAGCTACACCGGCAACTTCAATAAAAAAGTCCGCTATTTCTAACGGACTGCAAATGTATAGAATTTATTTTTTAATCAAAACATTTTTCATTTTTTTTTTAATCTTCCTTAAATTTATTTCAAAAACAAACTCAGAAAGCTATCCAAAAAAAAGAATCCATCTACTTAAATATGAGCTCTTACCCTGTCTTTTCTCTTCAATAATAAACGCTCTAAAGAATCAGCAGATAAATCAACCGCTTCTTCAAAAGTTTTGCTTTGTTTTTTCACAATGAACTCATCTCCGGGAACACTGATCCTCACCTCTACTATTTTATTTTCTTTATCACTTGTATTTTCAACTTTCAAAAACACATCAGAAGAAACAACTCTGTCGTAATACTTTTCTAATTTCCCTAATCTGTCATGAACAAAAACAATTAGCTTTTTATCAACATTAAAATTGACAGCCTGAACATTTACTTTCATAATAAAAACTTTTAATGGGTTAATTTTCGAAATTGTTCCGGTTACGAGGATGCGCCTCCTGATAGATTTTTTTTAACTCAGCGAGACTGCTGTGCGTATAAATCTGCGTAGATGACAAACTAGCGTGACCTAACAATTCCTTAACTGAATTTATATCGGCACCATTGTTCAACAAATGTGTTGCAAAGGTATGCCTAAGAACGTGAGGACTCTTTTTTACCTTCTCAGAGACACTACTAAAGTAATCATTTATTAATCGATAAACAAACGATTCACTCACTTTATACCCTTTTTGGCTCAATATTAACAAATCATTATCTGCAATTGAAATTAACTTTTCTCTTTCTTTAAGATAACGATTTATTAATCGATCCGTACACTCCAAAACCGGCAACAAACGCTCTTTATTCCGTTTCCCTAACACCTTTAACGTTTTCGAATACGTATTATAATCCACCCATTTCAACCCTATTAATTCCGAACGCCTTAATCCCAGCGCATAAAAAAGCTCCACAATCAAACGATCCCGAATCGCTTCAAAACCATCATCCTCTCCTATTTCTTCAAAAACCAGATTCAGCTCTTTTTCTGAAAACGGAATCTGCACTTTCCGCGCCACCTTCAACGCTTTATGCTTTTGAAGCGGATTCACATCAATTTGCCTTGTTTTCAACAAAAAACGATAAAATGATTTTAAGGAAGATATTTTACGATTGACCGACAGCGTCGAAAGTCCCGACTCAACCAACTCTACAATCCAGGATCGGACATGGCTATAATTGACTTTTTCCAGCTCAACATCAAAACGTTGCGCCTGCAAAAAAGCCTCAAAAAACCGCACATCATTCACATAAGCCGTGAGCGTATGCACAGAAAACTTCTTTTCTTTCTGCAAATATTCCTGATATGCTTCTAATAATGTATGCATAAAAAAACCGTTAGCAGCAAAGTTAAAAACTTTACCGCTAACGGCTATAATAAAATCCTAATAACTACTAATTCTCTAAAGAATCTCTTAGTGTCTGGATATAAGCTGCCTTTTGGATTTGCGCTCTTCTTGTTACTGACGGTTTCGTGAATGCCTGACGACTTCTTAATTGTCTAACAACTCCCGTTTTGTCGAATTTTCTTTTGTAACGTTTTAACGCTCTATCAATATTCTCTCCGTCTTTAATTGGTATAATCAACATAATATAACACCTCCTCTCGTTAATGGGTGCAAAAGTATAACTTTATTTTGATTTCCAAAACAGAAAACAACATTTATTAAACTTCCTTAGTCAAAAATACTCCTACAAGCCTTATTAAAACACCTGACAGGTTTTAAAAACCTGTCAGATGAAAATCAGGTGTAATAAAAAACCCGGTTGCAGACCGGGTTTTTATGTAATATGATCAATTCATTATCCTTTTAGGATGTTTCTTGAAATTACCAGTTTCTGGATTTCAGTTGTTCCTTCTCCGATCGTACATAGTTTCGAGTCTCTGTAGAATTTCTCAACCGGGAAATCTTTCGTATAACCGTAACCACCGTGAATCTGAATAGCTTCATTAGCTACTTTTACACAAACTTCAGAAGAGTACATTTTTGCCATCGCTCCTAAAGTTGTAACCGGTTTATGGTTATTCTTAAGGAAAGCTGCTTTGTGTAATAATAATTCTGACGCTTCGATTTCAGTTGCCATATCAGCTAATTTAAACGAAATCCCCTGGAATTCGCTAATTGCTTTTCCAAACTGATGTCTCTCTTTTGAGTATTTTAATGCTGCTTCGTAAGCACCTTTAGCAATACCTAACGATAAAGCTCCGATAGAAATACGTCCTCCGTCTAAAATTTTCATAGCCTGGATAAATCCTTCCCCTACTTCTCCTAAACGATTTGCATCCGGAATACGACAGTTATCGAAAATCAATTCTGCTGTTTCACTGGCACGCATTCCCAGTTTATTTTCTTTTTTACCGCTTGTAAAGCCCGGTGTTCCGTGTTCTACAACAAAAGCGGTCATTCCTCTGGAATCTCCTTTCTCTCCGGTACGCACAATTACTACGGCAACATTACCTGATTTAGCGTGTGTGATAAAGTTTTTAGCACCGTTAATCACCCAATCATCTCCATCTTTAACAGCTGTAGTGTTCATTCCACCTGCATCTGATCCTGTATTGTGTTCTGTTAATCCCCAAGCTCCGATCCATTCGGCTGTAGCCAATTTAGGAATCCATCTCTTTTTCTGCTCTTCATTACCAAAAGTCAGGATATGATTCGTACAAAGCGAGTTATGCGCTGCAACTGACAAACCTATAGAAGGATCTACTTTTGATATTTCTTCTACAATAGTGATATACTCATGGTACCCTAAACCGGAACCTCCCAGTTCTTCAGGTACTAAAACCCCCATGAATCCCATCTCACCTAATTTCTTGAATAAATCTACAGGAAAAGTCTGTGCTTCGTCCCATTCCATAATATTAGGACGAATGTGTTGTTCAGCAAAATCTCTGATCGATTGTGCGATCATTGCTTGCGTTTCATTGTATTCAAAATTCATTTTGTTGTTTGTTTGTTTAAAAATCCAAATATAAGGCAATTATATCAACTTTTTCAACTGGGAATTCTTTAATTTTTGTTAAGTCTTCTTTGGATTTAATCGTACCAATCATACTTCTATAGGTAATAATCTCTTTTGCCAGTGCATATCGAAAATAGGGAAACCGGGTCAATTCTTTTAAAGAAGCGTTATTGATATCGATTTTTGAAATAACCGGCGGATGAATTACCGGAAAATATTCTATCAGTTTTTCTACCACTTCATCAGAAAGTCCCCAGATATAACGAAATTGTTCCGTACTTACAAAAGCGCCGAATTTCTCTTTCTCTTTTAAAATCCGCTCCGACAAGGTTTCTCCAATTCCATACACTGTCATTAATTCTTCTTTTGTAGCACTATTGATGTCAACTTTAAAAAGTTTTTTTTCCTTTTTTTCAAATTGCTCTTTTGTCTGTTTCCCCTTAGCTTCTTTTCGGGTTACCCATTCCGGAAATTTAAAAAAAGGAGCAATTTCAGCCAATCGCTCTTCTTCCATTCCGGTAACTTTTTGAAAATCCGACACCGAATTAACATAATTACCCTGAGTCCGGAATGCATGCAACCGGTCGATTTCGGCAACGGTCATTCCCAAAATATGTCCTTTATAATCCGAAATAAAATTCGGGTTAAACGGTAGCCACTTTTTTTTGCCCGACTGTTTTAGTTCTTTCAGACTATCGATTGTTATTTGTTGTGTCAGCCATTTTTCAGCTTCGGGATCGGAAGTAACCGGTAAAGAAATGCGTCCTGTGAAGTAAATCAGAAACTGCATTAACAAGATTAGCAACAATAATACAAAAATTCCGTTTCGCTGTGTTCGCGTAAACTGTAGTCCGTATTTATTGTGCTTTATCATATTTTATCAGAGATCAAAAACGGAACTCCGTTTTGTATAAATCTTATCTTTTAATTTTAGCCAGAAAGCCAGTGTAAGATATACTCCGAACCATAGTCCTACAGTAAAAAAAGACAGATAGATAAAGAACAAACGCACACTGGTAGCGCGCATTCCAAGCCTGTCAGCCAGTCGCGACGACACTTCAAATCCATGCTTCTCAAAAAAATGACGTATGTTGGTTATCAGTTTCATGGTGTCTTTATTTTCTTCAAAAATACTGTTTTCCGGCCGATTATCCCAATAGCTTCAATCCGATATCACAATGCAAACATTTTTTAGAATCACAGTACTCTTTTTTCAGTTGTAATAATGCCTGGCTATCAAAAGCATTTTCAACCGTCACTCCCAGTTTTTTAAAACAATCGGTTATACTATTTTTTTCCGATACAATTTCTTTTACCATATCAGATAACTCTTCCACAACATCATTTCCGAAATAGCGGGCATATAAAAACCGTAACGGCAAAATAACATTAACAAATAACAATCCTTTAAAAGAAGCACTCATCTTTTTAACTCGCTTTGTTTTCACACTGACTTTATCAAATAAGTAATGCGTTTGCCAATATTCGGGCATTTCAACATCAAAGACTTCATATAAAGAAGGAAGTGTATTCCGTTTCATAACAAGATCAAACAAATCAGCTCGTTTATGATACAGTTGTGCCAATTGCGCCAATCGGATTGTAGGAAAATTATCCGGTCTTAGTTTATAAAACTGCAACGGAATTCCAATTACTGGTGTCAGGCTGTATTTTTCTTTTAAATCGAACCATTTCTTTTTAAGATTTCGAAAATAGCGATCCTGTTTATGCTCTTCCAGCAAACCTCCCATACCAAAAAACAGTGCTACGAGGTTACCTTCTTCAAAGCGTTCTTTTCTAACGGCATTAAACGGGATATTACGGGCGATCTGATAAAAGGCTTCTCCATTTGTATTCAACCCAAATCCTTTAGCCAGACAACAGAATAATGTAGCTTCCCAATCGTTTTTATTTTCTTTCAGAAGGTTCTGAATGGGTTTTACTTTTCGTTCGAGACGTTCAAAAAAGAGGCGTTCTTTCCATTTGATCCAAAAAACCGGGTCAACGCTCAGGAGTTGTTTTTCACAAGGTATCCAGTTTTTTTCTGCTATCAGTTGCTGATAGCCCAGTACAATAGATTCCGGGACATATTCTTTTAATACCAATACGGGTATTTTTGAATTATCCGGACGGAATACAGCGATATCGTGTTCCCAAACCACATGCAGAATAACATTGTCGTATTTTTTATTGATTTCGTGTCGGTGATGGTACCAATCCGATGATTTCAGATGAATTTCCACATTTCCGGCCCATTTCTGATTTCCGATAATTAACCGGGCATTAAAGAAATCCGGTCCGTCTTCTTTGTGATAATATCCGGGATTAAGAACCTGTAGTGATTCTCCCTGAACCGTTTTTAATGACAATGAAGTTATTTTCTGGTATTGCCAGATATAGTGTAAAAAAAATTCCTGCATGGCGTATAAAATAAAACTCTAATTTAAGAAAAATTTATCTTTGTGTCTCGATCTATCAAAAATGAAAAAATTACTTACCACATTATTTGTATTACATTTCTGTCTTTTATATGCCCAGATAGCTGTAATTCCTTCCAACGGTTATAAGATAACCTACCTGAAAAGCTCCAATGGAAAAACTATCGAAAATCAGGATCCTGTTTTGGTTTTTGCTACTGAAGACCAAACCGTTTTAGTAAGCAGTGAAAAAATCATATCCCGAAAAGCAGCTTACCCTTATGAGCAGACTTTTATTGATTTGAATGATCTCAATTATACGCAATTTGCTCATTTGAGTACAACAAAGAGTGCTGTAACGATTGACACTACTTCACTGGAAAGTCAGAAATTTGAAATAACCGGAGACACGAAGACCATTTTAGGCTATAAGTGCCGGAAAGCAAAAACGATTATTAACTCCAATACAATTGAACTTTGGTTTACCGATGCTCTTAAGGTTAAAGGCGCACCTACCGTTTTAGGCCAAAATCTCGGATTAGTACTCGAAATGGTTCGCAACAACAATTTTGCGATAACGGCAAAAAAAATAGAACGGCAAAAGAAGATTTCGCCACGTTGGATGACTACAAATCAATTTAGTAATACAACAATCGAGACCGACCTTCTTACGTATCGCGATTTGCTATGGAAAAGTCGTTTTACTACAATCAACGTTTTTAACAACGAAATCATTAATTTTTCCGATCATTCGAAATCAAATGACAGTATTCTACGATTTGCCAATGGCTCTATCATTCTCAAAAAAATACGTTTCCCGAAAATCAAACCAGGCAGCCAACTTTTTCTTGAGCTACAGGAACAATCTAACGGCGATGCTTATGATCGAACCGGTTCCGTTTTTGTAATTCCCGAAGACCAGTCTCTTTCCTTTTTTGACGGATTAAAAAACGGTGTCAAAACACTTCCTATATATGATAACGGAAACGGCAAACACTATCAGGGCGTAGTTCGTACAAGCAATTATACCCCGCTATTAGAACTGATGCGTTTTTTCACTCCATTTGGCATTAAACAATACAACCATATTGCCTTGAAGGATAAAAAATGGCATGAAATTGTCCCGTATCGTCAGGATATTTCCGACTTACAAACGGCTTTAAACAATCAAACGGTATGGGTAGGTACTTTTATCGGAAACTATGATAAAGGCGGGCATAAGATCAGTTTAGACATCACCATTCACAACGAAGAAAAACATTCGCCGGCTGCTCGTTTTATCTTTCCATTATTTAATACAACCAATATAATGGAAATGGCCGGGCAGGAATATGCTACAATGTTTGACAATGAGAAAGGTCTGGAAGTTACTTTTGATTTACCTCATGATATCAAAAACGCACAGCTTCGCTATATCACTACAGGACATGGCGGTTGGGAAAACGGAGATGAATTTGTCCCAAAAAAGAACAGTATCTTCCTCGATCAACAGGAAGTTTTTGCTTTTACGCCATGGCGACAGGATTGTGGTTCTTATCGTTTATTCAATCCGGCTTCCGGAAATTTCAACAACGGACTTTCCTCTTCCGATTACAGTCGGTCGAACTGGTGTCCCGGAACGGTAACCAATCCGATCACGATTGCACTTGGCGATTTAAAAGCAGGAAAACACACCTTACAGATTCGAATTCCGCAAGGTCCGCGCGAAGGGAATAGTTTCAGCTCCTGGAATGTTTCCGGTGTGCTGATTGGAAACTAAAAAAGGCGATCTGCAATGCAGATCGCCTTTTTCAGACCGGACAGGTTTTCAAAACCTGTCCGGTCTGATGATGGTTTTGAAAACCTATCCGGTTTTTAATTATTTAATCGAATTGATAATATCGTGTTTCGTGATGATATGGTGTTTTCCGTTACCCAAATCAACCAATACAGCCTGATTATCTTTATTAATCAGTTTTGAAACTTCATCAATCGGAGTTCCTAATTTTACAATAGGAAAAGCGGCACCCATTACTTCTCTGATTGGTTTATCCGCCACATTTTTATCGGCTACATAACTTTGGAACAAATCCGTTTCATCAACCGAGCCTACAAACCCGGTTACATCGATTACCGGAATTTGCGATATTTTATGTTTACGCATTCTTTCGATGGCATGTGATACCAATTCTTCCGTACGTACAACAACCAACGGCTTATCAATATGTTCTTTGATCAAGTCTTCTGCTTTTGTAATTTCTTCTTCTAAAAAGCCACGTTCGCGCATCCAGTCATCGTTAAACATTTTTCCTACGTAACGGCTACCGCTATCGTGGAATAACACTACAACAACATCTTCCGGTTTAAAATGCTCTTTTAACTGAATCAATCCTTTTATAGCAGCACCGGCTGAATTACCTACAAAAATTCCTTCTTCCAAAGCAATCCTGCGCGTATACACCGCTGCATCTTTATCCGTTACTTTAGTAAAACCATCGATCAAAGAAAAATCAACGTTTTTCGGCAGAATATCTTCTCCGATACCTTCTGTGATATAGGAATAGATTTCATTTTCATCAAAAATTCCGGTTTCATGGTATTTTTTAAATACAGAACCATAGGTATCAATTCCCCATATCTTGATGTTCGGGTTTTTCTCTTTTAAATATTTCGCTACACCGGAAATTGTACCTCCGGTTCCTACTCCAACAACAAAGTGCGTAATTTTACCTTCGGTTTGTTCCCAAATTTCCGGACCGGTTTGTTCGTAGTGTGCAATCGCATTTGACGGATTATCGTATTGATTTACATACCAGGCATTCGGTGTTTCTTCCGCCAGACGCTTTGATACAGAATAATACGAACGCGGATCAGTTGGTTCCACATCTGTAGGACATACCACTACTTTCGCTCCTACAGCACGTAGAATATCCATTTTTTCCTTCGATTGTTTATCGGAGATAACACAAATCAGCTTATATCCTTTTACGATTGCTGCCAATGCCAATCCCATTCCTGTATTTCCGGATGTTCCTTCGATAATGGTCCCGCCCGGTTTTAATCGTCCGTCAGCTTCCGCATCTTCAATCATCTTAACGGCCATACGGTCTTTTACCGAATTACCCGGATTAAATGTTTCTACTTTAGCCAATACTAAAGCATCAATCTCTTTGGTTACTTTATTTAGTTGTACCAATGGGGTATTCCCAATGGTTTCCAATATGTTTTTTGCGTATTTCATTATTATATAATTTCTAAAAAAGTTTTTTCGAGCGTCAAAGATATTGCTATCTGACGTATTATAAAAAATTCCTAACGTACTCTTAACTAAAGAAATTCCATACCAGTCCGAAACGAACCATAAAATCGTGGTACGGATTATTCGGATCGGAGTAATAGTTATATCCTGTAAAACTGGAATTAAAATGTTCTGCTTTTAAATAAATTCGGGTACGTTTAATTTTTGCATTGATAAAGAAATCAAGCATCGGGAAATTTCCGATCTCTTTTTCCTGTTGAATATAGAATTCCCCTAATAACGGATTGTAGGTGTTCGCGTAGTATTTGGAGAAATAATTAAGTGTCACGCCCATTTGCAGGAACAATGCTTTCGAAAAATAGTGGTCGCCATAATATATGGTATTACGCGTTACGAATTCCGGTACGTTTAAGATTTTATCCGTTTGCTCTACTTTTTGGTATAATAATGTATTATCCAGTCCAAATTTTCCGAATTTAAATTCACGTCCCACTTTTACGGAAAAATAATTAATTGTGTTTTCGTATTGTTGCGGTGAAACTAAGACCTGATTTACATCGGTGCTGGTATTAGCATAATATAAATGATCATTTAGAATACTATAACGGATCGATGCATCAAGCCATTTCGTTTTAGCATCTAATTCAACATTTTTAATTTTTTCATTTTTAAAGTTGTTCGACCAGTTATAGAAAATATAGCCACTCTGGTACAAATTATAATTCAGATCCGGAAGTTTGTTCATGGTTTGAAAGCGCAATGAAAAAACATTTCGTTCATCCCAGTTATAGCGTACGGTTCCTTCTATTTTAGCCAATGACTGATCCGTTATGGAATTAGACAACAATAATGTTCCTTTCCATTTATCTTTATAATAGGTGTACTGCGCTCCGTAGGAATCGATTTTATCATTTAAACGATTCGGTATAGCAACTGTTCCGCCATCATCTAAAACCGTGCTTTTATAAAAATAATTATAACGATAATCTTCCAGATAGAATTCAAAATCACCGTAGCTTTGATTGGAATAGGCTACACCTACTTTATTATAAACACTATTAAAACGGGTTTTATTACTTATTCTTGTGGAATAGGCATCACCAAACCGAGTGTTAGCTGTTGGCTGCGAATAATCGAAAAATTTATATTCATAACTAAAGCGATGCAGGAATACCAGACTATTCGGATTGTTTTTATTTAGTCGGAAGCTATGATCAAAAAAGAGTCTTTTCCCTTCCAGAGATGATTTAGTATCGTCACTAAAATACACATCCAATCGGGCCCGATCATCATAAGGCGGAATACTGTTTTCAAATTCTTCCAGATTTTTCACGCCACCGTTTTCATTATTTAATATATCCTGAATGGCAACGTGGAATTTTAAATTATACCGATTGTCTGTCGTATGATAACTCGTTATAAATCTGAAATTACCGGTACTGGAAAGTTGGTTTACATATTTCCCAAGGGATCGCAATCCTTTATAGCCTATCGCGAAGTTTAGATTTTTAGACGTATTCAAAGCAATAAAAGCATCCAGGTTTTGTCCTTGTTCCATCACCGACTTATAATACAGTTCCGTCATGGGTGTTGGCATCGAATAATACTTGATGTCTTCTGCTCTCATATAATTAAAGCTCTTGGCTTTAAAACCGAATTCAGGATAAGCATTATACGTTGTTAATCCGTAATCGAGCGTATTATAGGTTTGCCCTTCATTAGCAAAAGGCATTAAACCGAAAATATCTTTTCTCAGGTAATTTAATTCGTAGTCTTTTTTAACGGTAAGCGACGTATCGACATAAGTAGTGTCTTTATCCAGAGAAATAATTTTATACTGGTTTATCGGTGCGAAATGGGTTTTATTTTCCGAGTCCCGCAATGATTTTTTGGGCTTGATCGAATCCGACTTTATTTCCTGTCCAGACATCGAGATCGAGCATAATAGTATTACCGCAGCAAAAAGGTACTTCATAATTCTATATTAGAATGGCAAAGGTATTAGAAATTTGCAAATAATGCAGCTATTCTGTAAAATGAGCTTTATTTTAATGTTTGTTCAAAAAAAAAGCGCTCCGAAACGGAGCGCTTAAAATATAATCGTAAAATTAATTATTTACGTTTTGAAAAAGGTTTCCCTTTTTTCATTGTATTGATTTTATTCAAGATTGAAGCTTTACCTTGAGCAATAACTGCATCATTAGGTTGCATTAATTTGAATACACCGTTGTTTACTTCAACTTTAGCGATGATAGTCATAGCACCACCTCCGGCACCTGCACTGTTCTCTCCCTGAGAGTTAGAAGTCAAGAAACCTGTAGTTTGAGTGTAAGAACCTGGTGTTAAAGTTTGAGAACCACCTCTGAAATAATCAATAGTGATTGGAATATTGAATTCTGGTAAACCAGCTCCCGGTACTCCTGCATCATCATAAAGATATCCTACAAGTAAGTAAGTTCCGTTTGGATAATCAGCTAATGGCATTACTAAATGCTCAGGACAATCTCCAGTTTGTGCTCCGTCTCCAACCGGGTCGAAAGTTACAGCATCAAAAACTAAGATATCCACATCATAATCAAGACCACATAAAGTGTAATTAGTTCCACCTACCGCGAATGATTTATCCCATCCAAGTGTTAAATCTAACTCATCTTTAGCTTTATTTTTGATTGTGATGTTAACCACTTTATCAATAGTACCATTCATGTTGTGAGTACCTGAAATTTTCAAAGCAATTAGCTCATCTTGTTCGAACTCATCATCAAGAGTGATAGGAATTTTAACTGTATATGTAGATACATTAGCCGGGAAAGCGATCATATAACCTTCGTTACCTAAACCTTGCTCAGGTCCGATAAGCTCTCCTGGTAATTCGAAATCTTCATCTAAAACTGCAGTACTATTTCCTAAAACTTCTAACTTAATTTCCATTGGAACGTTAGAAACTTTACTAGTAGTTAACACGATCGATAACTCATCACCTTCGTTTACAGTGTAAGCAGAAAGATCAGTAGTGATCGCCGGTTTTTCGTTGAATACATAATCCACTTCATTATCATTACAAGATACAAATGCCAATCCTGATAATAATAACGCAAAAGCCGAATTTAAATATCTCTTATTTTTTTTCATATTGAATTTTTATTATCGAATTAATTAACTTTTCTAATTGGCCAAACCTGACCATTAGGATATCCGGTAACGTCAATAGTAAGAGCGATTAAGATATCACCATTAGTTTGAACTGTACCTGTACCAGAAATAGCATTTGAGTTAGACCATCCTGTAACTGTTAACTGACCACAAATGTCTGTAAAGTAGAACTCATACGGAGCTGTTGGCCATCCCGGAGTACGGTTACTTTTGTAGTTACCGTCACCAACTTTAGTAATAACTACCGGAGAGTTACCACTGGTGTAAGGGATATAATAGTTACCAGCTAAGTTAGAGAAACAAAGACCTTGAAGTCTAATTGATAATTTGCTATAGTTTGAACCGACAACAACAGCTGAAGCAGAAGTTGCAGCAGTCACTTTTAAAACGATAGTTTTATCTTGTCCAACAACAACATTTCCACTGTGAACATCGATCGGAACCACTACTGATTTAGTACCAGCAGGGATGATTAATGTACGCTCAGTTAATGCGAAATCAAATTCATGACCAAGAGTAGCCGTACTAGAAGCATCAACATCGTATGTTACAGCGATGTCATTTTCAGCAGGTAACCCAAGGTTACCTCCGATAACTTCAATAACAGCATTAACTCTTTTATTTGTTCCGTCAGTTACAATCCCAGCACCTTGAGTTGTTTTAGCAAAACCTACGATTGCTCTTGAATCACCATAAGATGGAGCTTCATCGCCTAAGTCACATGATACCGTCATAACGGCCGATGCAACGAACAATAATAATAATTTAATGTTTTTCATATTTAATAGTATTTTTATGGAAACGACCATTAATTATGGTAATGCCCAAAAGATTTTGTTAGTAAACGCATCATTCTGAGACTGACTAGGAACGTTACTTCCGTTTGCAGTGTATTCAGAGTTAGGATACATTAAACGATACGGTTTGTAAGGTCTTGTAGCTGTGATAGCAAGATCAGTTAGAGGGAAACCTGTTCTTGTATACTCGATCCAAGACTCGATACCATTAATACCCATTAAAGCGATCCATTTTTGCGTCATGATAGCTTCAATTTTATTAGTTGATCCATCCCATCCAAGTCTGTTAACAGAATTTATACTACTGATATAAGCTGAACCATTAGTTGCTCCTAACAAATCAAATGATTTTTGAATACCAGTTTCAAATAAGGTTTTAGGAGTTCCCGGCAAATACCCTCTGAATGCCGCTTCAGCCTGTAAGAAGTAGCTTTCAGCAGCTGTTAAGATATAACCGTCCTGAGCAGAATTTTTAACAAGACCCGGTCCGATGTTTGCTAAGTTATCCGGCGCTTGGATACCATCTTGTCCCTGGATTACACCAGCCCAAGAGCTACCAACTTGCTTGAATAATCTTGATAAACGATTATCAAAAACTCCATACTTAACACCATTAAGTGATTCGATAGCATTTTTAGTTGCTATAGTAGAGGTATATCCAGATCTTGGAGTCGTTTCATTGATTTGATATCCGTAACTGTTATAGAAAGGATTCTGTCTGTCGTTATTAGCGTTTGAATAACCAGGGTTAACAACAGCATCAGCTGTAATAAACTGAGCACCTGAGTTAATTAATTCCTGGAATTCAGAATTAAGGTAAGCCTGACTAGCAGCAACACCAGATTCTCTGATTAACAATCTTAATTTAATAGTATTCGCTAATTTTTTCCAGTTGTTCATGTTTCCTTTGAAAACAGGATCTTCTAATCCAACTGCATTCGTTCCGGCAGGTGCATTATCGATCATCGCAACAGCAGCATCCAATTGTGCAACTAAATCTCTATAGATCGTTTGTGCATTATCATAAGTCGGCGTCGTGTTAAGCGGATTGTGTGCCTGAGAGTAAGGCATATCACCATATAAATCTACTAAATACTGAAAATAGAAAACTTTCATTACTTTAGCGATTGCTTTGTGATTATCATAACTATCAGAAGGGTAGTTTTGGATGTTAGTTAAACCTAAAGATGTCAGGAATAAGTTCTCCCAAATTCTTCCGTAGAATGAGTTATCAATATTTAAGTCAAACTCTACAGTGTAAATTCCTGTAACCGAGTTAACGTTTCCTCCCCAACTGTTCATAAACAAGTTTCCTAATAAGTTAACTTGTGTAGAGAACGAACGGTAAGGCTGTGTAATTGCACCACTTAAAGCTAAGTCAGGTGTAACATTTTCATAAGTAGGGTTATTAGGTGAATCATTAATATCCAGGTAATTGTCACATGAAGACAAACCTAATGCCGCAACTAATGAAAATAAATGTATTTTATACTTTTTCATACTCTTTTTTTAATTAAAAGGTTAAGTTAAGACTGAAACCAACAGTTCTGGTATTTGGATACTGGTTACTACCACCAGAACCAGTTCTACTTGTAGCAGAAGCGAAACCTACAATATTTCCATTACTGATTGAACTTTCTGGATCATCGTACCCTCTGTTTTCTCTAGCTAATGATGTAAATGGATTTCTAGCGTTCACACCTACTCTTAAACTTGTTAAACCTGTTCTTTCTAACATTTTAGCAGGAATTGCGTAGCTTAAAGACAACTCTCGTACTCTTAAAGCAGTAGCATCCAAAATAAAGTTTTCATCAATTCTTGAATACGTGTTAGCATAGTACTGCTGAACACCTACAGAAGATCCACCACCTGTTACAACAGAGTTGTTAGCAACATAAGATCCTGTATTAGCATCATAGTAAGAAGAGTTTGGCATAATGAAACCGCCTCTTCCGTTTTCAGCTGAATCAACTAAATAACCGAATGCAGACAATGTATATTTAGTACCAGAATAATACTGGTGACCTGTTCTGTAATCCACTACTGCTGCTAAACGTAATCCTTTGTAATCAATTGATGTGTTTAAACCTAAGATATAATCAGGAGTAGTTTTACCCAATTTCATTAAATCAGTAGATTTAAGTGGGTTTCCTGTATTTGGATCAACGATAATACGTCCTTCTCCATCTCTTTGATATCCGAAACCTTTAAGAATTGGATACTCTTCACCTTCCTCAGCAAAAATACCGAAATCACCGTACGGAGAGTAGATAGCTACAGATTTTGTATTATCAGCTACTTTTTCTACAGTAGTTTTTGCTTTAGAGAAACTGAATCTAGCCTCCCATGTAAAATCTTTAGTTTTGATTGGCGTAACTCCTAAATCGATTTCAATACCTTTCGTTTTAGTAGCACCAATGTTTGTAACAAAGTTAGGGTTACCTGAAGCGTAAGAAGAACTGATTGTTGTAATCAAATCTGTATTATCACTGATATAACCGGCAACATCTAATGTAATTCTATCTTTTAAGAAACCTAAGTTTAAAGTAGCCTCTTTAGTTACATAAAACTCTGGCTTGATTAAAGGGCTAGTTCTTTCATTATAACGCAATGTACCTTGCATATTAGGCACATACGAGTTAATACCTGCAAACGGATAACCTGTAGATCTTACATACAGATTGTTAATTTCGTAAGGGTTAATACCATTCGCACTTCCTACCTTAACAATACTCGCTGTAATTTTTGCGTAAGATAACGTATTGTTATTTCTTAAACTTTCGAAAGCTTTTGTTGGTACAAAAGATAAACCGGCACTTGGATAGAAGAAGTTATTATTATCTGTACTCAAGAAAGATACCCACTCGTTTCTTCCTGTTAAGTTCAAGAATAAATAATCTTTATATGATAAATCAACGTTTCCGAAGAAAGCATATCTTCTTGTTCTTGAAAATGAATTAGCAGCATTCGGAACACTTGATACGTTTGCAATGTTATACAATCCAGGGATTGCTAACTGAGTACCAGATACTGATGTAGAAGTTCCGTAAGTATCCTGAACGTTGTTACCGATGTTAGCTTTGAAGTTAATGTCTTTTGTTAAGTCATAATCAAAGTTGATCAATAAATCACCATATATTCTTCTTGTAGAAGTATTAGAAGTTGACAATGAAGAAACTACTGTTCTATCTTCACCACCGTAGTTGTAAGGATCAACATAATCATTAGTATATCCTAAAGCTCTTGTATGAGAGAAGTTAACACCACCTGTGTAAGACAAGTTAATGTTTTTGTTCACTTCAAAAGATATTTTACCAACACCATTAAAGATATCAGTGTTTGATTGATTTCTTACGTTATCACGTACCCAGTAAGGGTTTCTTTGATAGTAATTGTATCCGTGTAAGTTTCCTGCATTTTCAAACATTTCGATTGGAACGTTTGTTGGAGTTTGTAATAAGTCATAGTACAAACTTGAACTTGTAGTTCTTGACTCCTGAGAAGTATAAAATGCATTTCCTTCAACATTCCATCTTCCTACTTTTTTACCAGCTTTAAACTGGAAGTTAGTTCTGTCTAAAACGTCATCTTTAATAACAAACTCATTTTTCAACTTGTTAGCAGTAAAGAAAAGGTACCCATCCTCATTACCTGAAGATAACGAAACACCGTTTTGAGTTAAAACTCCGGTTTTAAAGAATTTCTTGATATTATCACTTCCTAAAGATTTGTAAGGTAACATCAGGAAGTTTCCATCAGCTTGCGGTAAACCAGTTGGCTGGATAGAACCGTCAAACTCAGGACCCCAAGTACCATTCTCATAAGAATAATGCTGTCCATCCCATCCTTGACCATATCTTGTTTGTCTTTCAGGAAGATAAGCTACAGTAGTAAAGTCAATTGAAGAGTTAATTGCAACAGTCATTTTTTGACCTTGAGCAGCACCTTTTTTAGTAGTAACGATTAATACCCCGTTAACACCATCAGATCCGTACAATGCAGCTCCTTGAGAACCTTTAATTGTAGTAACATTCTCGATAGCCTCAGTTGGCAACTGCTGTAATATAGCTGCAGTCGAGATAACTCCATCAATAACTACCAACGCCTGGTTGTTTTGTGTAATTGATTTAGGAGCACGAATTACAATTCTCATAGTTGCATCAACAGCACTGTTTGTCTGGTTGATTTGTAAACCAGATACTTTACCTGTTAACGACTGGATTGCATTCGGAGAAGCAGCTTGAGTTAACTCTTTAGTTTTAATAACCTGAGTAGCTGAAGTGATCGCATCTGATCTCTTTTTAATACCCAAAGCTCCAACTACAACTTCATTTAATTGCTTTGCTTCAGATTGCATTGCAACATTAACTTTGTTTGAAGCTCCAACCGTTACAGAAGAAGTCTCCATACCAACAAATGTAAAAACTAACACTTGTCCTTGTTTTGCTTTTATGGAATAATTACCATCCATATCAGTTTGTGTGCCTTGTGTTGTTCCTTTAATAACAACACTAACACCAGGTAACGGCAGACCTCCCTCGGTCACTGTTCCTGTAACAGTTTTCTCCTGTTGTGCGAACGAAAACTGCATCGAAAACGCTAGTAAAAGCGTAAAAATCCATTTAAACTTCGATCTCATATTAAATTTATTTGAGTTAGTTATTCCGCAAACTTCTTAATAATTTCTTAAATAAACAAATATAATATAGGAATTGTAGCATTTTATTTGTGTTAAAAAAAGCCGTTCAGAAATACACTATATCAAAAAAAGTCCTTTCATCTACTGCCGTTTACTCAAAATATTTGTGGTTTTTTTATATATTTACCAAAAACAAAAATGCTCTTACAGAATTACTCAAAGTTAACATTGGAAGCCGGTACAGATGAAGCCGGAAGAGGATGTCTCGCCGGTCCGGTTACCGCAGCTGCCGTAATTTTACCGGACGACACCATTATTGAAAAACTCAACGATTCAAAGAAATTATCTGAAATCACCCGCGAAAAGCTTAGACCGATAATTGAAGAAATTGCGCTCTCCTATAAAGTAATTCACCTCGAACCCGAAATCATTGACGATATCAATATCCTGAATGCTTCTATACTGGCTATGCAAAATTGCATTACCAATCTGAATCCTATACCTAATTATATTATCGTAGACGGCAACCGCTTTAAACCGGTCCAGGATATTCCATACAGCTGCATTGTTAAAGGTGACAGCAAATACCTAAGCATTGCCGCTGCTTCTGTTCTAGCCAAAACGTATCGTGACGAATATATGAATCGCATCCATGAGGAATTCCCGATGTACAACTGGAAAAAGAACAAAGGCTATCCGACTATAGAACACCGGGAAGCCATCCGAAAATATGGCACTACTCAATATCACAGAAAGTCATTCCGACTACTTCCGGAACAACTAAAACTTGAATTTTAAATACAAAAAAAATCCTGACAAAATTTTATCAGGATTTTTCTTTATAAAATAATATAATTTTTATCGAACGATTTCCGCTTCAAACAAAACTGAAAAATGTTTTAGGATTTTCGCTTTCACTTCTTCTTCGTCTACTTTTTCAACTCCCAACTCAACATGTAACGAAGTAACTGCTTTATCTTTTATCCCACACGGAATAATATTATCGAAATAACCTAAATCGGAATTTACATTTAATGCGAAGCCATGCATGGTCACCCAACGTGAAGCCCGCACTCCCATCGCACATATTTTTCGGGCAAACGGCGTTCCTACTCCAAGCCAAACTCCTGTTTCCCCTTCACTCCTTTCACATTGCAATCCGTATTCAGCCAATGTCAAAATAATCGCTTCCTCTAAAAGACGAAGATATTTATGTATATCCGTAAAAAAATTTTCCAGATCCAGAATCGGATAACCTACCACCTGACCGGGCCCATGATACGTAATATCTCCTCCGCGGTTGATTTTATAAAAAGACGCCCCTTTATCTTCGAGTTGTTTTTCATTTAACAACAAATTCGAAAAGTCACCGCTTTTACCTAATGTATATACATGAGGATGCTCAACAAACAAGAAGTAATTCGGCGTAGCCTCTTCTTTTTCTTCTCTTCGATTACTAATCTTAATATCCAGTACCTCTTTAAATAAAGATTCCTGATAATCCCAAACCTCTTTATAATCTCTTAAGCCAAGGTCCCGGAATATAACTTGCTTATTCATCTGCATTACTTACTTATTTATTTTCCAGAACGGCTTCAAAATTCATCACTTCCGGTTTTTCTATAAAATCGGCAAACGGATACTGAATCGTAACTGTTTTTCTATCTTCACTAAAAAGAGCATCCTTTACTGAAACCGATTTTACTTTTTTCGGAAAATGATATTTTACGGTATAGGTAAATGTTTCCAGCATCGGTTTGATTGTTGCCAAACTATCCGACAACTGTTTTTGTACCACCGCATCTTTTATCGTTACTTTTCGGGTGAATTTTTTTCCGTCGAATGCATATTTCAAATCGGTATTTAAATCTCCCAATTTTGAAAGTCGGCCCCCGTCTTTGGACTGCAAATCGTCCATCGATTTCATTAGCGACATCGCATCCATTAAATCAGACGGCTTTTTAAAATCTCCCATAAGGGAAAGCACGAATTTTTTCGACTTTTCATCTACATTTGTACGCACCGAAAATCCTTCCATCTTTTTTAACCGCTCTTGTTCGGCCAACGGTAGTTTTGCAATACTGTCTTTTTTTTGAGCTAACAAGGCTTTAAACGTAAAAGTAGTATCAACACTCTGCTCTCCTCCTTCTCCCCCCATCATACTCATCATAGTGGAAGCATCAATGTCGAGCGCAAACTTCCCGCTCCCGTCTTTATTAATATAAACGTTCTCTGTAAAATTACAACTCGTCATAACCAGAGCCGCCGCTAAAATCAAGACAAAACGAATTTTTCCCATCATATAATTACATCCTTATAATTGAACTTCAAAGATACTACTTTCTGTTTGCAATACCTTATAGTATCATTTTCAAAATTTCAAATTGATTCATTCTCAAATTATACCTATCTTTGCCCGCTTAAAAATAAATCACAATTATGCAACTTTCAGAACAAGAAATCATCAGAAGAGAAAAACTGGGTAAGTTGAAAGAACTTGGAATAAACCCATATCCCGCTAATTTGTTTCCCGTTAATCATACGTCGAAGCAGGTCAAGGAAACTTTTGAAGAAGGAAAGAAGGTAATTGTGGCCGGTCGTTTGATGTCTGCCCGCGTTCAGGGTAAAGCTTCATTCGCCGAATTACAGGACAGTGAAGGTCGTATTCAGGTATACATTAACCGTGACGAAATTTGTCCGGACGAAGACAAAACGCTTTACAACGAAGTTTTCAAAAAATTAATTGACTTAGGTGACTTTATCGGAATCGAAGGCGAATTATTCACTACTCAGGTAGGCGAAAAAACACTTCGTGCGAAAAACATCACCTTACTAAGCAAAACTTTACGTCCGTTACCGTTACCGAAAGTAGATGCTGAAGGAAATGTTTTCGATGCTTTTACCGATCCGGAATTACGTTACCGTATGCGTTATGTCGATCTTGTAGTTAATCCGCAGGTTAAAGAAGTATTCATCAAAAGAACCAAGCTATTCAATGCCATGCGTACGTTTTTTAACGACAAAGGCTATTTTGAAGTAGAAACTCCGATATTACAATCCATCCCGGGTGGTGCGGCCGCAAGACCGTTTATCACGCATCATAATTCATTGGACATTCCTTTATACATGCGAATTGCCAACGAATTATACCTAAAAAGATTAATCGTGGGTGGTTTCGACGGTGTTTATGAATTTTCTAAAAACTTCCGTAACGAAGGAATGGACCGAACTCACAATCCGGAGTTTACCGCTATGGAAATCTATGTAGCCTATAAAGACTACAACTGGATGATGGAATTTACCGAAAATCTTTTGGAATATTGTGCTACACAGGTAAACGGTACAACACAAGCCACTTTCGGCGAACATACGGTTGACTTTAAAGCACCTTATGCCCGTGTATCGATGACAGATGCGATCAAACAATTTACAGGTTTCGACATTACAGGAAAAACCGAAGAAGAATTAAGAGCCGCTGCACTATCGATGGGAATTGCCGTAAATGAAACTATGGGTAAAGGAAAATTGATTGATGAAATTTTCGGCGAAAAATGTGAGGGTAATTTTATCCAGCCAACATTTATCACGGATTATCCGAAAGATATGAGTCCGCTTACTAAAGAACACCGTGATAATCCGGAACTTACAGAGCGTTTTGAATTAATGGTTTGCGGAAAAGAAATTGCAAATGCGTATTCTGAGCTTAACGACCCTATTGATCAAAGAGCTCGTTTTGAAGCACAATTAGCTTTATCTGAAAGAGGTGATGACGAAGCTATGTTTATTGACAATGACTTTTTACGCGCTTTGGAATACGGAATGCCGCCAACATCCGGATTAGGAATCGGAATGGATCGTTTAATCATGTTCTTAACCAACAATCCTTCAATTCAGGAAGTTTTATTCTTCCCGCAAATGCGTCCGGAGAAAAAAGCAATCCAAATCGAATTGGAAGAGGAAGAAAAAGCAATCATTGCTATTTTAGAGAAAAATGCGAACACTCTTGAATTAGCCGAATTAAAAAATCAGGCCGGATTAAGCGGTAAAAAATGGGATAAAGCGATGAAAGCACTTTCACAACACGGTTTAACCAAAGTTGTAGTAAACGGTGAAAGCAAAGTAGTAGAATTGCAATCGTAACCATTCGAATATAAAAACCAAAAGGCTGTCAAAATTGACAGCCTTTTTTATTCATCAACATCTCAATTTTTAGTTTTAAGCATTCAAAAACAGGACTTTATCGACAAAAAAACTCATTTTAAAGAAAATCCGACCAACTAGCATTTTAATTTCTTAATTTTAAATTACTTATCACGGATTTACAACTTAAACCATAAGGCTATGAAAACATTTCTCATCCTTATTCTGAGTATTTTTTCCCTGTCGATTTATGCCCAATCTTCCAATCCGGCACAAACCTCTCTTACGGCCGAGCAAAAAGCTAAAATGGAGGTAAAACGCATGGCTACCGATCTTAATCTAACTGTAAGTCAGCAGCAGCAAATTGAAAAAGTACTGACCGACAATAACCAAAAAACAGGAGACATTAAATTACGCCTTCAATCTGCTAAACCGGAAGAAAACCAAGCTTTAAAAGCCGAATATATCGAAAGCCTAAAAACCTTAAAAACCAATTTAAAAGCCATTCTTACACAAGAACAGCAAAACAAATGGGATCTGATTTACAAACAACGTTTTCAGGGGCAACAAAAGCAAGCTACAACGTCAAATAAACCCTAAAAAAAAGCTGCCTCAAAAAAGAGACAGCTCATTTCTGTTACCGCAATTTGGATATGAGCCATTCTCATTCCGATTGCATTGCCTGACAGGCTATAATTGTAGTATTTTAAAGTCTGTCAGGTCTTTTTTTAAGAACATCGGACAGGTTTTCCTTTTACATCAGAAAACCTATCCGGTGTTTTTATTATAAAGTATAATTCAGGTTAACACTCCAACGGTATTGCGCTTCTGCTCTACCAGTTCTAAAAGCAGCAATTACAAACAACATCACGATATCTTTTAACAAAAGGGCAACATTTCGCTGTTTTATTTAACTTTTATTTAGGTTCACCGATTTTAAACCTTTTAAAACAGTTCCGGTCAAAGCTACATAACAACGTTAAAAAAAAGCATTATGAAAAGATTAGTTTTAGCCGTTTGCCTTTTGGCTACTATGGCAGGTTTCGCACAAGAACAAGGATCCCGAGGTGGTCGTGAGCGTTTAGCACCGGAGCAACAAGTACAATTACAAGTAAAAAAGATGACATTGGATTTGGATCTGACTGCTAAACAGCAAAAAGAAGTAGAAAAACTTTTATTAGATCAAAGTAAAAAACGGGAAGAAGCAAGAGCTGCGCAGGGTGATGTTCGAAAAAATTACAAAGACATGACTTCCGATGAACGTTTTGCACTTCAAAACAAACGTATGGACGACAAAATTGCATTTAAAGGTGAAATGAAAAAAATCCTAAATTCCGGTCAGATGGAAAAATGGGAAAAACAAGGCCAAATGCGTCAGGAAAAAATCACAAAAAGAGGCAGAAACCTTAAAAACAATGCAACTGAATAATTTTTGAGTGTTTTTTTAGTAAAATATCGCAAAATAAATTAGCTTTGGCTTTATAATTCAGCCAATCTATCAGACAATGAAAAAATTTATTGCGTTATTTTTTATGATTATCTCTTTTTCTGTTACTGTTACTGCACAGGATCGCCAAAAAGAGATCGCTAAAAAAGTTCAAAACGACATTACAGCTCTGACTTCTTATATTCCACTTACCGATGAACAGAAAGTTCAAATTTCAAAAGGTCTGGAAATGAAACACCTAAACCTTACACCGGAATTGCCGGAAGGACGAAAAAAGGAGTTGGTTAGAATAGTCGAACATTATTTAAGAGCACCTCTAACTCAGGCACAACTTCAAAAACTGGATGCGAATCCTACTTTAGTGAAACGCCTGGTTTCCGAATAACAAAAAACGCACCTAACGGTGCGTTTTTTTATATTGCTATTTTCCAGTTATAGCTTTTCTGCCACTTTCCCAACGGCTGCAATTGTATTATCCAAATCTTCATAAGACAATGCATCCGTAATAAACCAGGTTTCGTAAGCTGACGGAGCAATATAGATACCTTCCTGAAGCAATCCGTGGAAAAACTTCTTAAAGGTTTCATTATCGCCGTTTTTAGCCGTATCAAAATCAACAACCGGTGTTGCGTCAAAATGAACGGAAATCATTGATCCTACACGGTTAATTGTAAACACAACACCGGCTTTTTCCAATTGTTCCCGAATTCCTTTCTCCAGATAAGCTGTTTTTTGTTCCAAACGATCAAAAAGACCTTCATTTTTATTGATGTCGCTAAGCATCGCAAGACCCGCAGCCATTGCTAACGGATTTCCGGACAACGTACCGGCCTGATAAACCGGTCCTAACGGAGCCAGATAATTCATGATTTCATTTCGGGCTGCAAATGCACCAACAGGCAATCCGCCTCCGATTACTTTTCCGAAAGTTACGATGTCTGCTTTTACATTAAACAATTCCTGAGCTCCACCTTTAGACAAGCGGAATCCCGTCATTACTTCATCAAAAATAAGCAAGGTTCCGTTTGCATCACAAAGCGTTCTTAAACCTTGTAAAAATCCGTCTTGCGGCGGTACACATCCCATATTTCCGGCAACCGGTTCTACAATGATCGCTGCTATTTCATTTTTATTCGCTTCGAATAATGACCGTACGTTATCTAAATCGTTATAACGAGCCAAAAGGGTATCTTTTGCTGTTCCCTGCGTCACACCCGGACTATTAGGTGCTCCGAAAGTAATCGCTCCGCTTCCCGCCTGAATCAGGAAAGAATCGGAATGACCGTGATAACATCCGGCAAATTTTATGATTTTGTCGCGATTCGTAAATCCACGTGCCAGTCGGATTGCGCTCATACAAGCCTCCGTTCCGGAGTTTACAAATCGGATTTTTTCGATACCCGGCACCATTGATACTGCCAGTTTTGCAATTTCCGTTTCTAATTCCGTCGGCATACCGAAAGAAGTTCCTTTTTTCGCTTTTTCCACCACAGCCGTTACTACCGGTTCGTAGGCATGTCCCAAAAGCATTGGTCCCCACGAATTGATATAATCGATCAGACGATTTCCGTCTTCATCATACAAATAAGCTCCTTTCGCTTCTTTCACGAAAATCGGAGTTCCACCAACCGATTTAAACGCACGAACCGGTGAATTCACTCCGCCCGGTAAAACTTCTGATGCTTCAGCAAACAGCTGACTGCTTCTTTTATATAACATTATTATGATTTTACTTTTATTACTTGACCAATTGAAATTGCATTTGAAGTCAGGTTGTTGATTTTCATTAATTCATCAACCGTTAAATTGAATTTTCTGGAGATTGAATACAATGTATCACCTTGTGCAACCCGATATGTTCCGGCACCGGTTTCTACACTTACCGTTGCCGTATCTTTTTTAATCACCGGTTTTGTATAACCGCTTCCCAATACTTCCGAATCGTATTTATAAAGTTCATATCGTTCAATAAGTCCGATTAATTTATCCGGATATTTCGGATCGGTAGCATATCCTGCGCTTTTTAAGCCTTTAGCCCAGGCCGCGTAATCCCCTTTTGGCAATTTGAACAGCGCAGCATACCGGCTTCGGGTTGTGAGAAACAGCGAGTGATCCCGGAATGATTCGGCCGGATCGCTATATTTACGGAAACATTCCTGTTCGGCATCATCATCATGACGCACACTATCACCGGTCCATCCCGTATGACATTTTATTCCAAAATGATTATTTGCTTTTATACACAAAGTTCCCACTCCGGCACCGGATTCCAATATTCCCTGTGCCAATGTGATACTGGCCGGAATTCCATGATTTCGCATGTTTTCTTTTGCCGTTTCATTGAATTTCCCAATGTAGGCATTTACGATTTCCGTGGTTACTTTTATTTTAGATGTTGCTTCCAAAACCTCAGAAGGCCTCGAATTTTCCGAAGATGACGAATTATTTCTCGTTGTTCCCGAGTGTGATTTTACTGTAGTATGTTTTTTGGTTGTTGTAATTTTCGTTGGCGTGGTACGCACTTTTGAAGAACCACAACTGACAACCAATGCAAGTGTTAGCAGCAGGCAAATCTTTTTAATCATTATTTTTATTTTTACAGACTTTGCTTTTATTTCATTTCTATAATCAACGGTAATTTTTTTCGGGTCAATACTTTATTCATTCCTTCAACCCCCTGTAATCCTCCTGTATGAATCATCAAGATAGCTGATTTTTCCGGAAAATACCCTTTTTTTATTAAATCCAGAATACCAAATGCCATTTTTGCGGTATAAACCGGATCCAACATTATATTTGTTTCGGCATAGAACGTATTAATAAAACGAACCAGTTCCGCATTTATTTTTGCATAACCTCCGAAATGATAGTCATTTATCAAATTCCAACGGTCGTTATTTACAAATTTACAAATCTCTTCAGATAAAAACGAACCTTTTAACGCCGGAAAGCCAATTACTCTTTGTTTCTCTCCACAGGAATTGATCAATCCTGAAATCGTTCCTCCGGTTCCGACTGCACAGCATATATGCGTAAACACTGTTCTATCCGTATCATCTAAAATTTCCTCACAACCTTTTACCGCCAATGCATTTGTTCCGCCTTCCGGCAACAGGTAAAAAGCGCCATGTTTGACTTTCAGACTTTCTAAAAAGTATACTTCTTCTTTATCCCTATAGGCTTCTCTTGAAACAAAATCAAATTTCATGCCTTGTTGCTGAGCCAATCGCAGCGTGGCATTATCCCGGATCTGATCTTCCAGTTCTTCCCCTCTTATTACACCTATCGTTTCCAATCCGAAATGCGCTCCGGCGGCAGCTACCGCCGCAATATGATTGGAGAATGCACCACCGAAAGTAAGTAGTTTGTTATAACCTTCGTTTCGGGCTTGTTCCAGGTTGTAATACATCTTTCGGAATTTATTCCCCGACAAAAACGGATGAATCTGATCTTCCCTTTTAATCGTCAGTGTAATTTCGCCGGGAAACGAAAAAGGCAATACCTCATTATGACTTTTCATAGCTGCAAAAATATCACTTTAAACAAAAACAGCTCCCGATTGGAAGCTGTTTTTGAACATCATGTATAAATTTTAATTTTTTATTATGATTTTTTTACTTATTTCCTGATTATCTGAAGTGATCATTTTAACAATATAAATTCCGTCACTTAATCCGGATGTCGGAAATGTATACGTTGTTTTACTTCCCAGTTTTGTTTTTTCAAAAATTGTTTTTCCTACTACATCATACAACGAAAGTGAATTCAGATCCAACAGCATCGGATTCGAAACATTTAAAGCATGTCCGCTGTTGTCCTGATATACAACAAGACTATTTTTAATATTTTCCCCTAATCCCAGATTACTTTCCTGTTTAAATGTGATTTCATACCTCGTTTTATTTGTTCCGGCCGGTAAGTTTAGTTCATGTACGCCGTTTTTGATATCGTAATACAAGTTATTCACTTTATCATGAAGGTAAATATTTTCCACCTGATCGGCATTAATGATATCTTTAACCGTAATTCTATAATTAGCCGCAGCTGCATTTCTAAATCCGACCGGAATCTTTTTATCTTCATCAAATGCAATCATATTTATGATATAGTCTTTATCTTCGATCACAAAGAACATATCCGAAGGTAATGCGTCATCAGAAGCAATAGCGTCCATTCCTCGGTCTATACCATCTGTAGCTTCCGGATGAAAACCGATTACTCCTTGTCTGATTCCCTGATTATCGATTAAAGTATTTATTCGTATTTGCGGATGCGGTCTTTTGGATTCATTCGTATAATCAATACCTGAGACTGCCATTACATTTGGGAAAGCCTCATCTGTCAGATTCGGATTATAAGAAGTTGTATTGGCAACATTAGCCAACGTATTTGAAACCGTATTTTTTTCAAACTGGGAATTATTAACAGCTCCTTCTCTTACAAAAACACGATATCGGTTTCGCATGGTTATAATACCGGCGCTACCACCGGTAACCAGGAATCCCTGTCCGATGGGAGAGAAACGTCTCTGATAATAATTTCCGGGTGTTGCTGCTATCGGTCCCTGATTTCCTCCGGAGTCATAAGAATAAAAAACAGCCGGTGTATAAATTCCGGATCCGGCGGTACCGGCCAGTACTTGTGACAATGTTGCTGCCGGTGAAAAAGTTCCGTAACCGCCTTTATAATTGGCCAATGTATGCGAATTTACCGTTTTATCCTGTTCCCAAAACTGAGCCGTTCCGTCACAAGCCGCATTATCCAAAAGGAAGTAGCTCAGATCGATTGCTGAAGGGTACGGATTTCCGGTTAGTGTTTGTTGCCCTGGTGAGCAGTTGATATCAATGTCACCATCATTAGGTCGCCCTCTGAAATCGATACGCTGCTGACTTCCCGGATTATTCGCAACTACTCCATCGACGTTAGTCACATCAGTTCCTGCCGTTCCTTTCATTGCAAACCCTTCTCCGGCGAATATCGTTTGTCCGCCTCCTACATAAACCCATTGTGAATAGGCGGTAGCATTTACAAATTTCCATAACCATCGCGCTGATATTGACAACGGATTCGCTTGTCCGTCATAGTTACCATAAGGTAAAATTGTAGCAGCCGTACTATTGGTAATATCCGTTGGTCTGAAAAACATATTATTGACATTACTTCCTATATTACCGGTGACATTTTCCTGCGCCGCTACAACCGATCCTACCGGGGAACACCAGTAATTATAATCGTAATTATCGGCTGTTCCTTCCTGAAAGACCGAGATTTTCCCTGCTCCCCGATTTGTTGTTGTCGTTGTGCCACCCTGTAATAACTGTCCACCTCTACGGAGATAAAGGTTTCCTTCGTTACCAGAAGCATACGACAGTATTACTTCCTGTTTTACAAACAGCATTTCGTTATTTACAAAAACATAGCTGCTTGGACTTACATAAATCTGTGCATGACTTAAATAAGTCGCACTCAGAAAAGCTATTACTAAAAGACTTTTTCGAAACATACCTAAATTGTTTTAACCTGTTATTAAAGATACGCTATTTGAACGCTCAGGAATTATAACGGGACATATTAGTCAAAAAGAGGGACATACTTTTCTTTTCATACCATATCAAGAGCTTAACCCAATAAAAACCTGTATTCATGTTAAATTTAATTATTTTCCTTCACATATTAACCTAATTACATAAAAAACAGCAATACAAAAATCACAAAACAATAATTACGCTCCATCTACTTACCTAACGCCAATTTATTAATTAGCAAAACATTACCTCGCAATCCCTACACAGCTGTAATAAGGTCAAAGCACGACATTTCTAGTACATTAAATCCCACTACTTATTTTGATCAATTAAATAGCCAGTACTTTACACATTATAATATGATCAATATTTCAATCGATAACAATCACTAATAATTTAATTACTCATTAAACATGTCAGACCATTACACACACACTCGAAAAACGTTCTACTGTTTAAAAAGCATAAGGACTCGCTGCTCAACAAGCTTTAAATCTTATACCATTTTATTTTTTAAAACACTGGCTATCTTCTTTTTTTGCTATCAAACCGGGTTTTCACAGGTTGATCGCTATACTTTTTCGGAAAGCAGTACTACTTATTCACAAATTAATAACGGTACAAATCTTTTTCCTATAGGCTGGAATAACAATTCCAGTTCTAACATTCCTATAGGGTTCACTTTTAATTTCAACGGTACTGACTATACCACCTGTACCGTTTCTTCCAATGGTTTTATTTCTTTCGGAGGAATGAATCTTGATACAAGTAACATAACCAATCCTATATCTTCCAACGCATCATATGACGGTGCTATAAGTGCATTAGGAATGGATCTTATGAATGTACAAGAGCAATCTCCGATTATCTATAAAACTATAGGAACCGCTCCAAACAGAACGTTTATTGTACAATGGGTTAACATCAGAAGAGTTTCAGCAGTCGGTTCTTTAAACTTTCAAATACGACTCGAAGAGTTTACCAATATTATAAAACTTATATATGGTCCTAATGCTATATGGCAATTTAACAATGGCGGTCAAGTAGGTCTAAGAGGCCGGAACAATACCGACTTCAACAACAGAGCTCAAATAGACATTAATTCACCTTGGGCTAACAACACTAGAAAGGCAACTACAAACTCAGCAAGACTTAAGGTTGGCGCATTTTCTCCTCCCAATAACGGCTTAACCTATACATGGACACCCAATATTCCGTCGGCAATGATTGTTAATCAATATGAGTTTAGTGAAACTACCGGTCAATATGTCCAAATTGATACCGGTACAACAAACGCTTTTCCTTCTCTCCCAGCCTGGAGTAATGCTGCATCTCTTAATATCCCTATAGGATTTCCATTTAACTTCAACGGTCAGGAATACTCTAATTGCACCATTGTTACTAACGGATTTATCGCCTTTGGAAAAACTGATGCCAATACCGGGCTTATAACTAATCCTATATCTTCTAATCAATACTATGCAGGAGCCATAAGTGCATTAGGAACAAATTTAAGGACAATAGATGCAACTAGTACCGCTACCTATCAAACAACTGGCTCTGCTCCTAACAGAACTTTTATAGTACAATGGAAAAACGTTAAATCTGAAACACAAGGCGGATATTACAATTTTCAAATACGTTTAAACGAATCAACCAATATTATTGACATCATATACGGATCCATTGCCCCGACCGGTGATTTAATAAATGCTCAGACAGGACTTAGAGGCTTCGATAATACTGACTTTAACAACAGAGCTAAAAATTCCAATTCCAACTGGGATAACAATACTTCGAAAGGAACATCCAACACGGCTACTGTTAGTACCGGCCCGGACAACATTCCTTCATCGGGAACTATTTACTCCTGGAGGCCTATTTATAAAAACTGGAACGGATCCGACCACAATTGGAATGACCCGAACAACTGGCTACCGGTTGGCGTACCAACAAAAATCAACAATGTTATTATAGGGGCAACCACTGATAACAATTATCCGATTATCGGTGGAAACAATTTTAGAGCTTTAGCAAAGACACTTTCCATTAATCGCAATGGACGTCTGGATATCGCATCCGGAAACAGTATTGATCTTGTTAATACAATTTATGTACAAATAAACAGTAACTTTTCTATTGAGAATAATGCCAGCATCATACAAACCGACACAATATCCAATCGTGGGAAAGTGGCCATCAAACGTACAACCCAACCTATGAACCGTTATGATTTTACTTATTGGAACTCTCCCGTAACGCTTGCTTCCCGTTTTACATTAGGAATGCTATCACCTAATACTTTAGCTGATAAATACATAAAATGGTTACCTACAATTAACAATGGTAACGGAAACTGGATCTCTATAAATTCCAGTACAGTCATGAATCCTAAAATCGGATATATTGTAAGAGCACCGCAAAGTTTTAATCTTGATCCGAATAATAAATTGCCGTATACGGCCACCTTTACCGGAACTCCGAATAACGGTGATATATCCATTCCGATCATTATCGGAACGGAATCCGGTAGTGACGACCAGTGGAATCTTATCGGGAATCCATATCCATCGGCTATTGATATTCTGGCATTTATAAATGATGCTGCTAATAGCGCTATTCTGGATGGCACAATTTATTTATGGACACACAATTCTCCTCCATCAGAAACTGCTCCCAATCCGTTTTACGGCAGTTTCACTTATAATTTTGCTGCTTCCAATTATGCAACTATCAACCAATTAGGAGCAACCGTTACAGCTATAAGCAATCCTGTTCCGGATCGTTATATTGCATCAGGACAATCCTTTTTTATCAAAGGTCTGACGAATGGAAATGCTATTTTCAGAAACGATATGCGGGTGGCCGGAAATAATGATTTTTTTATGAAAAACAGTACTACCGAAAACAGTAATCTTAATCAACAGCCGGTATCCGATGAAGTGATAGAAAAAAAACGAGCATGGTTAAATCTAACCAATAGATCGGACACTTTTTCCCAAATATTAATAGGTTATAATAATGACGCAACTCTTGATTTCGACAGAGGCTTGGACGGCCAAACATTTAGCGGCCCCGGTGCTACACTTTATTCTATCATACCCAACCATAATCTGACCATTCAGGCACGTCCGCTACCGTTTAACGATGACGATCAAGTTCAATTGGGGTATACAACCGAAACGGCTGATGATTATGAAATCGGCATCGATCATCTTGATGCTTTTTTTGACAACAAAACTATTTATTTGGAAGATAAAATCACCAATACGATACACAATTTAAAAACAGCTCCTTATTCGTTTACATCCGATTCCGGAACGTTTGACGATCGTTTTGTACTCCGCTTTAATAACACCAATTTGGGACATAGTACCTTTAGTTTAGAAAATAGTATCCGAGTATTAAATAGAAACAAACTGACCGTGAATTCTGGAATTGAAAAAATCAAGGACATCACTGCCTATGATCTTTTAGGACGAAAAATAGACGAATACCTTAACGTCAACGAAAACGAAATCGTCCTGAAAAATGTAAAAAAGGCATCCGGCATAGTACTCCTGAAAATTATTCTTGAAAATGGTACAATAGTATATCGCAAAACCTCTTTTTAATTACATCAAACATTTTAAAAAATCCTCTAGAGTACAGAGGATTTTTTTTATTGCACTACACTTCCATTTACATTATGCTATTTTATTTCACCATCCAAAAAAAATCAAAAAGAAACTATTCATTTTTTTAACTCAAAAACAAAATTAAACCCAATAAAAAAAACAAAAATTAAAAACAAATCAAAATAACATCATTATTAATATCAAAAATGTACTTAATCGATTAAACAATAACCTTTATCGAAATTCAGTTCCGGCATGCTATCTACCCTTTTTTAAGTAGCTAAATTAGTATTGAAAATGAACAACTTAATACTACAAAGTATGTTAAACAGCTACAAAAAAAACCACGAAAACGGTAGCTTTTTTAAAACTGCCGATGCTTTTGCCTCCACTCCTCTTACGGCTAAAAGCACCCTATTATTTAAGATGGTAGCGGGCTTATTATTGTGTTTTCAAATCGGACAGGCACAAGTAAGTTATTATACTTTTTCTGAAAATGTGTCAACTTATTCGGCCATAACCGGAACAACGGCCATCGCCACATCATGGGACAATAATTATGTAACCAACATTCCTATCGGGTTTACCTTTAATTACAATGGTACCAATTACACAACCTGCTCAATTCTTTCGAATGGTTTTATCACTTTTGGAACCACTGTTGCCGGTGATGCAGCCGGATACAACCCAATATCTGTAAACGGCGCCGGCTTTGACGGAGCCATCAGTGCTTTAGGAATGGACATTCGTGATAACGGTTCTGCCATAACGTATACTACAACCGGTACTGCACCGAACAGAACCTTTGTAGTGCAATGGGCTAATGCCAGAAGAGTAAGTCAGACGGGAAACTTTAATTTCCAGATCCGACTAAGCGAAACATCCAATATCATACAAATCGCTTATGGTAACTGTGCACCAAGCAGTAACACGACATTAACCGCTGAGGTAGGTTTACGCGGCCGTACCAATAGTGATTACAATAACCGGTCACAAAGCTCTAACTCCACTTGGTATGGTAACACTTCAAGCGGAACCGCCAACACCGATTCGAACAGAACCCGTAGCAATAGCTACCCGAATAACGGTTTGATCTACACTTGGTATCCTGCCAATTACACGTATACAAATTGTACGCCTTCTTCTACTTCTTCAAATTATTACATTTCCAGTTACAGAGTTACAGGATCGATTGTAGAAGCCTATAATGCATCCGGATATAGCACCGGAGGCTACGGTAATTATACCGGTCTGGCTCCTGCACAACAAATTGCAGGATCCGACATCAATATTTCATTGACAACAGCAAGCAGTGTTACCGGCTCAAATCCATTACTTTTTATTAAAGCCTGGGTTGACTGGAATAAAAACGGTGATTTTACCGATACCGGTGAAAACGTTTTTACTACCGGTAATACAAGTGTAAGTTCCACAACGTTTGGTTTTGTTATTCCCGCAGGAACGAATCCAGGGAATTACAGAATACGCATCCGTGCTGATTATTCTACCTCTTCTTTTAACTCTTGCGGCAGTCAGACCTACGACGAGACAGAAGATTATATCATAAAAGTAATTCCGGATTGCGGAGCCAAAATTACCAGTGCTCCAACCGTTCAGATTTGCGGCACAGGACCGGTAACATTATCCGTAACAGGATCGTCCGGAGTAACCTCTTATGCCTGGTATACAACAGAAACCGGAGGCAGTCCTATTTCAGGAGCCACTGCTGCTACTTATACCACACCCTCATTAAGTGCAACAACAACCTATTACGTTACCGCGTTAAACGGCAGTTGCGAATCATTAACCCGTACACCGATTATCGCTAAAATCAAACCGGTTCCTAACATTACCATAACTCCGGCTTCTCCCGAAATATGCGGAGACACTGATTATTTACAAATTTCAGCAGCCGGTAGTACTGAAGTAGTTGAATTATTAAACGAAAATTTTGAAGGTAGCGGATTAGGAAGCTTTACCAAATCCGGTAATGGAACTACAACAACCGAATGGCAGCAAAAAACCAGTGTATTTACTACCATAACCACGACATGGAAACCGGCGATCAACTCAGGATCTGTTGGTAATAAATTTGCTTTTACTACATCCGATGTTAACACCACCGGAAAAAGCCTGATTATGACCACTACCAATTCGTATAACACTACCAATTTCACCGATTTAACGCTAAGCTTCAGACATTATTTTTCCTATTACGGAAGCGGCGAAACAGCTAACATTGAAGTTTCTACGGACAACGGAACCAACTGGACTACGGTAAAAACCTATACTTCTACACAAGGTTATCCGAGTAAATTTGTAAGTGAAAGTATCCCGTTAAATGCTTATGTAGGTGTAGCCAATTTAAAATTCCGTTTCCGCTATGCTGCCGACTACTGTGACGGATGGGCTGTTGATGATATCGTACTTTACGGCACAAAACCATTAACTTCCAATTTCACCTGGACCGGAGCGACTATCAATGCTTATATCGATGCCAACGGTACAACTCCGTATACCAATCAGGCTGTTAATGTAGTATATATCAAACCGTCTGCTTCACAATTGGAAGTAAACAGTTGGTCTTTTAATGCCAACGTACAATTAACAAACGGTTGTACAGCAACAAAACCTGTAACCGTTACCAACAAAACAAAAGTTTGGCAGGGAACTAACGGAAACTGGAATGATCCGAATAACTGGTTACCTGTTGGCGTACCGGCTAGCGATAATTGTGTGATCATTAAATCTGCCGGAAATTATTCTACTATTAACGGAACCAACTATGAGGCTCAGGCAAAAACATTAACCGTTAAAGCCAGTGGTCGTTTGGATATTCCAACCGGTAACGGCATCAAAGTAGTCAACAAAATTGACGTACAAACAAACGGAACTTTCAATGTAGACAATAGCGCGAGCATTGTACAGGTTGATAATATCGCTAATTCCGGTATCGTAAACATCAAACGTACTACCAAACCGATGTATCGTTATGATTATACGTATTGGAATTCGCCGGTAACATTAGCTTCCGGATACACGCTAGCGATGCTTTCGCCAAATACATTATCCGATAAATATATGAGATGGCAACCTACCGTTAGCGGTGGTAGCGGAAACTGGATTACAGTTAGCTCCTCAACCGCAATGGATCCGAAAATGGGATATATCGTTAGAGCACCACAAACATTTGACTTAAATCCGAGTAATAAGCTTCCTTATACAGCTACATTCAACGGAACACCTAACAATGGTGATTTTACCATCCCGATTGCAGTAGGAACCGATGCTAATGTGGGCGGTGCTATTACCGTAGATGATGATCAATGGAATCTGATCGGGAACCCATATGCTTCAGCTATTGATATTGTTTCCTTCCTGAATGATCCTACCAATAGCCCTTTAGTTGACGGTACCGTTTATTTGTGGACACACAATACACCTCCGTCAAGTTCAACACAAAGTCCGTTTTACGGTACTTATGCCTACAACTATACCGCTGCTGATTATGCGACCGTTAATAAATTCGGCGCCACCGCAACTGCTGCTACAGGCGGAAGCGCACCAAGCCGCTATATCGCATCCGGACAATCGTTTTTCGTAAAAGGATTGGCCAACGGAAATGCTAAATTCACTAACAGCATGCGCGTAAGTTTACAGAACAATAATTTTATGCGCGTTGCCGACAATTCTAAAACCACTACAGAAACACAAGCACCGGCCGGAGGTCAACCGCAACAAGATCATATCTGGTTAAATCTGGCAAACGAATCCGGAGCATTCAGTCAAATACTTGTAGGCTACCATGCGGAAGCCACAGCCGGTTTTGACAGAAGTTTAGACGGACAGTCATTTGGCGGTAATGGTGTTACTTTTTATTCCGTTATTCCGGAAATGAACCTGACCATTCAGGCGCGTCCATTACCGTTTAATGATGCTGATCAAATTCCTTTAGGTTTTAATGCCGATTCGCAAAACACCTATCAAATTGGTATTGATCATCTTGATGGTATTTTCAACACACATGCCATTTATCTGGAAGACAAAGTAATGAATGTCATTTTTGATTTACGAACAGCACCTTATTCCTTTACATCCGCTGCCGGAACGTTTAACAATCGCTTTGTACTACGCTTTAACAACGGTACATTAGGAACAGGAGAATTTAGTCTGGATAATAGCATTAAAATATTACGCGGTAATGAGCTTGCAGTGAATTCAACTACCGAAAAAATTAAAAACCTGGTAGCTTTTGATGTCTTAGGCCGAAAAATCGATGAATATAAAAATGCTGATACAAGTGAAATCGTATTAAAAAATGTAAAAAAATCATCCAGTGTAATTATCTTAAAAATAACATTAGAAGATGGTACTATTGTCGATCGAAAAACCATTTTCTGATCCGATAATCCACTCATCATAAAGCAAGTCCTCTGTACAAACGGAGGACTTTTTTTATAACAAAAAAAGAACCAATTCTTCTTTTATATAACAAACAGAAAATTATACAATTTGATGGCAATTCACTCTTTTCTACGTGTTGATCATCTAGTAAAAACAGCTATTTAGTAACAAGAAAAAACCTATAATTTGACAAAACTACGCACTCCGATTTACTGTTAAAAAAAATGGATAACCCTCAGTAAAACAACACAAATATTCTCTTTTTAACTTAGTCAATGATGGACATTTCAACGATAAAAATGCACTTTATCGATTAAACAGAAACCTTCATCGAAATTCAATTCAAACACACCGCTTGTATGATTCTTAGTACATATTTTCGCACCATCAAAATAAACAATTAAAGATTTTAAAGTATGTTAATGTGCCCCCTAAACAACAAAAAATCTGACAGCGAAAATAATGCTGCCAATGTTTTAAACTTTTCTGATTTCAACTTCCGAAACAGTTTTGTTTTAATCTTATTCTTACTACTTTCTAACTTTGGCTTTGCTCAGGTAAGCAACTATTCTTTTTCAGAAGGTTCTACTACTTATTCCGCTATTTCAGGCGGTACAGCTCCTTTTTCCAGTAACTGGGACGATAACGTATCGGCTAATAATATTGGATTAGGATTTACTTTTAATTTTAACGGTACTAATTATACTACTTGTTCAATTAACTCAAATGGTTTTATTACTTTCGGAACAACGACTTCGTCTTCTTCCGAATACAGTCCTATTTCATCCGGTACAGGATACGCAGGTGCAATTAGTGCTTTAGGTGTTAACCTTGTTAATGGTGGAAACGGAAGTTCAATTACTTACAGAACAATCGGATCAGCTCCGAACCGTGTATTTGTAGTACAGTGGACCGATATCGAACGTAGTGCACGTGGCGGTGATTTCAACTTTCAGATTCGTCTAACCGAAACATCAAACGTAGTTAGTATTGTTTATGGCTCATGTGACCCTTCTAACAATAGTAATGTAAATGTTCAGGTTGGTTTACGAGGTAACACAAATAACGACTATAACAACAGATCGCTTTCTAGCACTACTAACTGGGCTCAAAGTACTACTGCCGGTAACGCTAATAATGCTACTGTAAGAACACGTAACAATGCTTATCCGGATACCAATCTTTTATATACATGGGCTCCAGCAGTAGCCTGTACAGCTCCTAATTCACAACCTAGTGCACTTACATTAACCGACATCACAAACAATTCTATAAACGGCTCGTTTACAGCTTCATCTCCTGCGCCTGACAATTATCTTGTAATTGCGAATACGACAGGAACTGCTCCGACAATTAACAATGGTACAAATTATACTATAGGACAAGACCTTGGCAGCACAAACATTGTGATCGACAATGATGGCAACACTACTTTTAGCGCTACCGGATTATCAGCCAATACCAAATATTATTTCTTTGTATACTCCTATAATTCAAACTGTACAGGAGGAACAAAATACAGAACGACTTCCCCTTTAACAGGAAATGCAACAACATTAGTTTATTGCACAGCAACATCATCATCCAGCAGTTACTATATCTCCAGCTATAGAACTACCGGAGCTGTAATAGATGCTGTTAACAACAATTCAGGATACAGTCCTTCCGGATATGGTGACTTCACCAGTTTATCTGCAGTACAACAAATAGCAGGTGGTGACATTAATATCAGCGTTGTACTAACCGGACCTGACAAACAAAATCTTAGAGCTTGGGTAGATTGGAATAAAAACAACAATTTTGATAGCGGAGAAATCGTTTACGCTTCAAATAACAAACTTTCATCTACTACTTTCGGATTTGTAATTCCGACCGGAACTACTCCCGGAAACTATCGTATTCGTTTACGCTCTGGTAACGTTAACGGTTCTTCACTTACTTCTTGTTCAAATACAAGTAACGGAGAAACGGAAGATTATATTATCACGGTTATTGCTGATTGTCCTGCTAAAATTGTTAGCGCTCCAACAGTAGAATCTTGTGGCGTTGGACCGGTAACATTAACGGTAACAGGATCAGCCGGTGTGACTTCTTACCGTTGGTATAATTTCGAATCCGGAGGAACTCCTATTGCCGGTGCAACATCATCGAGCTATACGACTCCGTCTTTAAACATGACAACTACTTATTATGTTACAGCATTAAACGGTTCTTGTGAATCGCTTGTTAGAAGACCGATTACCGCAAAAATAAAACCGGTACCGAATATTACAATTACGCCTTCTTCACCTGAAATTTGTGGTGATAACAACTTCGTTCAGATTTCTGCTACCGGTAGTACTGAAGTGGTAGAGCTTTTAAACGAAAATTTTGAAGGTAGCGGATTGGGTAGCTTTACGAAATCCGGAACCGGAACTAGTTCTGTAACAGAATGGCAACAAAAAAACAGTATCTATACTACAACTACAGATAACTGGAAACCGGCAATCAATTCCGGAACCGGTACAACAGGCGGAAACAAGTTTGCATTTGCTACTGCTGACGTTGACAGTACTTCAAAAAGTATTATTTTAACATCAACAAGTTCATTCAATACGACAAACTTCCTTGATTTAACGCTAACATTCCGTCAGTATTATTCGTACTACGGAAACGGGGAAAGTGCTAATATCGAAGTTTCAAAAGATAATGGGGTTACCTGGATCAATGTGATCAACAACACTTCAAGCCAGGGAGCTCCAAGTAAATTTGTAACTACTATTGTTTATTTAAATGATTATATAGGCGTTCCTAACCTAAAATTCAGATTCCGTTATCAGGCTGCTTTTTGCGACGGATGGGCAATTGATGACGTTGTATTATCCGGTACAAGACCTTTAACATCTAACTTTACATGGACTGGTGCTACAATCGATGCTTATATCGATGCAAACGGAGTAACACCTTATACAAATCAAGCTGTTAATACAGTATATATCAAACCTTCTACAGCTCAATTAGAGGTTAGTAACTGGTCATTTACTGCTAACGTATTGTTATCTAACGGATGTACAGCTTCAAAACCGGTTAGCGTTACCAACAAATCGAAAGTATGGCAAGGAAATAACGGTAACTGGAATGATCCGAACAACTGGTTACCGGTAGGTGTACCAACAAGCGATAACTGTGTAATCATTAAACCGGCTAGTAGCTATTCGACTATTAACGGTACAAATTATGAAGCTCAGGCCAAAACTTTAACGGTAAGAGCCAATGCTCGTCTGGAAGTTCCTGCTAACAACGGTATCAAAGTTGTAAACAAAATTGAAGTACAAAATAACGGTACTCTTAATTTAGACAATAATGCCAGCATCGTACAAGTGGATAATGTTGCCAATTCAGGAAATGTGAACATCAGACGTACAACGAAACCAATGTACCGTTATGATTTCACCTACTGGAACTCACCGGTAACTCAGGCTTCTAACTTTACGTTAGGCATGTTATCACCAAACACATTGGCTGATAAATACATGAGATGGCAACCAACTATCAATGGTGGTTACGGAAACTGGATTAGTGTAAACGCTACTACTGCAATGGATCCTAGAATGGGTTATATTGTAAGAGCTCCGCAAACTTTTGACCTTAATCCATCAAACAAAACGCCATATACAACAACATTTGTGGGAACACCTAACAACGGAGATATCTCTATTCCTATCGCTGTAGGAACAGATGCTAACGTAGGTGGTGGTGTTACTGCTGATGATGATCAATGGAATTTAATCGGAAATCCATATGCTTCTGCGATAGATGTTGTTTCGTTCCTGACAGACAATACAAACAAAACCTTAATGGATGGTACTGTTTATATCTGGACGCATAATACGCCTATATCAAACAACACTCCAAGTCCGTTCTATGGCACGTATGCTTTTAACTATACTGCTGCTGATTATGCCACGGTTAATAAATTCGGAGCTACTGCTACAGCTGCTTCCGGAGGAAGTACTCCAAGTCGTTACATCGCATCAGGCCAATCCTTTTTCGTGAAAGGTTTAGCAAACGGAAATGCCCGATTCATTAACACGATGCGTGTTAGCAATAAAAACGACAATTTCCTGAAAAACGGAAACAGTACAAAAGACAACCCGGAAACACAATCGGTTGCCGGTGCCGACTCTGAATCTCACCGTATCTGGTTGAATTTAGCGAACGAATCAGGTGCTTTTAGCCAGATTTTAGTAGGATACGACTCGGATGCAACTATGGATTTCGACAGAGGTCTTGACGGACAATCATTCGGTGGAAACGGAGTTACCTTCTATTCTACTATACCGAATATGAACCTGACAATCCAGGCTCGTCCGTTACCGTTTAACGTTCAGGATCAGATTCCGTTAGGATTTAATGCAAACGCACAAAACACATACCAAATTGGTATTGATCATTTAGATGGTATGTTTGATACACACGCTATTTATCTGGAAGATAAAACAACAAATACAATTCATGATTTAAGAACAGCTCCGTATAGCTTTACATCTGCTGCCGGTACTTTCGACAATCGTTTTGTATTACGTTTCAACAACGGTACTTTAGGAAACGGTGATTTCAGCCTTGAAAACGGTATCAAAGTATTAAGAGGTGGTGAACTAGCCGTAAACTCAACAACAGAAAGAATTAAAAACATCACTGCATTCGATGTTTTAGGGCGAAAAATTGATGAGTATAAAAATGTAAACGAAAATGAAATCGTATTGAAAAACGTAAAAAAATCATCAAGCGTTGTTCTTCTTAAAATAACTCTTGAAAATGGTGCTACAGTAGACCGTAAAACGATTTTCTAAGATATCATAAATAATATAGCATATAAAAAGAAACCCGCCTTGTTAATTGGCGGGTTTCTTTTTTTTCAGATAGTGTAAAAAACGCCAAAATGGTCGTTCTTGCAAATAATTTAAAGTCTTTTCATTGGCATAAGCTTCTCTTTCAAAACTGATATTCCGGTAAGCCGTATGCCGGTCGCCGTATTGTCGCCAACGAATCAGAAATTCAATCCCGTACCAAATAAAAAAAAGCAGCAGCAACAACTCCAGTTGCTGTCGGATATGAATCTTTTCGTGGTTCAAAAAAACGACATCGCTTTTATCTTCTTTATCAACAATAAACACAAAAGGAAAGAAAGTAATCCCTCTAAAACCTTTAGGCGTTAAATATTTTAATACAAGTACGATCATTAATCTTAAAGTTCCTAAATTTGTCCGTATGGACAACCAAAGTAGTAAAAATAAATTAATCCCCGGAGAAGACTACTACCTTACACCCGAAGGATACAAGGTCTTTACCGAACAATTCCATCTCAAAAGAGGATATTGTTGTAAAAACGGATGCCGACATTGTCCGTATGGCTATAATAAGAACACCGGAACTATAAAAAAATAAAAATGGATGCTGTTTTAGTCCGTTATAAGATCAAAATACACAAGTCCTATCATAGGTCGGATATCCGCTATCCCTAGCCGGAAAAAAATCCGCTGTTTATTTTTTATCATTTTACAATACAAGAAAATCACAACATAATCATGACTTTTCAAGAACAAATTTTAGAAGGAATCCCTTCTGTTTTACCACAACCGAAACCTTACGAAAGCACAATAAATCACGCACCAAAACGTAAAGAAATACTAACAGATGACGAAAAAAAGCTGGCTCTGAAAAATGCGCTTCGTTATTTTGAACCTAAACATCATGCGGAATTGATCCAGGAATTCTCAGAAGAACTGGAAACCTACGGTCGAATCTACATGTACCGCCTTCGTCCGGATTACAAAATGTATGCGCGTCCCCTATCGGAATATCCGGGCAAATCCGACCAGGCGAAAGCTATTATGCTAATGATCCAAAACAATCTGGATTATGCTGTAGCGCAACATCCTCATGAATTGATCACTTATGGTGGTAATGGTGCCGTTTTCAGTAACTGGGCACAATATCGTCTGACGATGAAATACCTGGCTGAAATGACCGACGAACAAACATTGGTTATGTATTCCGGCCATCCGATGGGATTATTCCCTTCTCATAAAGAAGCACCGAGAGTTGTTGTAACCAATGGTATGATGATCCCGAATTACTCCAAACCGGATGATTGGGAACGATTCAATGCTTTAGGTGTTACACAATACGGACAAATGACGGCCGGTAGCTATATGTATATCGGTCCCCAGGGAATCGTTCACGGCACTACAATTACCGTTTTAAATGCGGGAAGAAAAATTGCGAAAAACGGAGAAGATTTATCCGGAAAACTATTTGTGACATCCGGTTTGGGTGGAATGAGTGGCGCACAGCCTAAAGCCGGAAACATTGCCGGATGTATTACGATTTGTGCCGAAGTTAATCCTAAAATCACGCATATCCGTCATTCTCAGGGCTGGATCAATGAAGTTATTGAAAATATTGATGAACTGATCGTTCGCGTCAGAAAAGCACAACAAAACAAAGAAGTCGTTTCTATAGCCTATCTTGGAAATGTAGTCGATATTTGGGAACGTTTTGCTGAAGAAAACCTTTATATCGATTTAGGTTCCGATCAGACATCCTTACACAATCCGTGGGCAGGTGGTTATTATCCTGCTGATATTGCTTTCGAAGCAGCCAACGAGATGATGGCGAATGATCCGGAATTATTTAAACAAAAAGTTCAGGAAACATTACGCCGACATGCTGCGGCTATTAACAAACACACCGCAAAAGGCACTTATTTCTTCGATTATGGGAATGCTTTTCTTTTGGAAAGCTCCAGAGCCGGTGCCGATGTAATGGCGCCTAACGGCATTGATTTCAAATATCCGAGTTATGTACAGGATATTATGGGACCGATGTGTTTTGATTACGGTTTCGGACCGTTCCGTTGGGTTTGTACCTCCGGAAAACCGGAAGATCTGGCTAAAACAGATGCCATTGCTTGTCAGGTTTTAGAGGAAATGATGCAAACCGCTCCGGTTGAAATTCAACAGCAAATGGCAGATAATATCCGATGGATTAAAGGAGCACAGGAAAACAAATTGGTTGTAGGATCACAAGCTCGTATTCTATATGCAGATGCTGAAGGACGTACTAAAATTGCAGAAGCTTTCAATCAGGCTATCGCGCGTGGCGAAATCGGTTTTGTTGTTTTAGGTCGGGATCATCACGATGTATCCGGTACCGATTCTCCGTATCGTGAGACATCCAATATCTATGACGGCTCTCGTTTTACTGCCGATATGGCGATCCATAATGTAATCGGAGACAGTTTCCGTGGTGCTACATGGGTTTCCATTCACAATGGTGGTGGCGTTGGATGGGGCGAGGTAATTAACGGCGGATTTGGCATGGTTCTTGACGGTAGTAAAGAAGCATCAAAACGTTTAGAATCAATGCTTTTCTGGGATGTAAACAATGGAATTTCCAGAAGAAGTTGGGCACGTAATGAAGGTGCAATTTTTGCTATTAAAAGAGCAATGGAATCGCAGCCTTTACTAAAAGTGACCCTTCCAAATTTTGTTGATGAATCATTATTTTAGTTAAACATAAACCTATTACATTATGAAAGCAATAAAATTCATCCCGATACTACTGCTCTTTGTCATCAGCTCTTGTAGCTCAGTTAGAGTAGCATCCGATTTTGACAACAGAACTGATTTCAGTCAGTATAAGACCTATGCCTTTCATAAAGAGGGAATTGATAAAGTTGAAATTTCCGATCTGGACAAAAGACGTATTTTACGCGCCATTGACGAACAGCTAACCGCTAAAGGTTTTACGAAAAGCGACACTCCGGATATGCTCGTAAATATTTTTACAAAATCCAGTGAGCAGGTAAACGTAAACCAGTTCAACGCCGGTTGGGGATATGGTTATGGTTGGGGATACGGTTACGGATGGGGCTGGGGACCTAGTTATAGTTCGATAAGTACCACTACCGAAGGAACACTTTATATTGACCTGATTGATGCCCGTAAAAAAGAATTAATCTGGCAAGGTATCGGTTCCGGCGTACTCACTCAAAACCGAGACAAAAAAGAAGAACGCATCCGCGAATTTGTATCCAAAATCCTGATGCAGTTTCCTCCGCAAAAAAAATAATGTAATACACTATAATACGAAAAGCCTACCTGATGTGTAGGCTTTTTTATCACCTATATGAACGATATTTCCACCTTTGAAAACATACAGCAACTGGTCGATACTTTTTATAAAAAAGTACAACAGGACGATTATATCGGACCGATTTTCAACAGTAAAATTCAGGATCGCTGGCCGGAACATCTGGCAAAAATGTATCGCTTCTGGGAAAGTATTTTACTCGACAATCATACGTATTCCGGACGACCGTTCCCGCCACATGCATTTTTACCGGTCGATGCCTCCCATTTTAATCGATGGCTTAGCCTTTTTACCGAAACGGTTGATTCTCTTTTTTCCGGACCCGTTGCCGATGAAGCCAAAGACAGAGCTGCAAAAATGGCAGCTATGTTCCACTATAAAATAGAATATATCAAAAACAATCCCGAATAATTTAAGGATCAAAATTCCAATTGCTAACTCCCTAAAGATTTCGTAATTTTACACCAAACAGCAACAATTGTAAATCATGAATTCATCGTTTGAAACCAATCCCTTAATCGAGCGCTTACCAAAGCATCTGAAGCAATTTATCAAACCGCAGGATTATGACGAGTACACTCCGATTAACCAGGCCGTTTGGCGCTATGTGATGCGTAAAAACGTAGATTATCTCGGAAAAGTAGCGCACAGCTCGTATTTGGACGGTCTTCGTCAAACGGGAATTTCTATCGAAAGTATCCCGAATATGTACGGAATGAACCGTATCCTAAAGGAAATCGGTTGGGCAGCTGTTGCCGTAGACGGTTTTATTCCGCCTAATGCTTTTATGGAATTTCAGGCCTATAACGTACTGGTTATTGCTTCCGACATTCGCCAATTAGAACATATTGAATATACGCCAGCTCCGGACATCATCCACGAAGGAGCCGGACACGCCCCTATTATTGCCAATCCGGAATATGCAGAATACCTGCGTCGTTTCGGTGAAATCGGTTGTAAAGCAATTTCTTCGGCACGGGATTATGAAATGTATGAGGCTATTCGTTTGCTTTCTATCCTGAAAGAAGCGGAAGGAACACCGCAAAATGAAATCGAAGCCGCTGAAAAACGCGTAGATGAATTGCAAAACGATATGGGGGAACTATCTGAAATGGCGCAAATCCGAAATCTGCATTGGTGGACGGTGGAATACGGTCTGATCGGAACGGTAGATAATCCTAAGATTTACGGAGCCGGATTACTGTCTTCTATCGGAGAAAGTGCCTGGTGTATGACCGACAATGTAAAGAAAATCCCATACGATATCAGCGCTGTCAATCAAAGTTTTGACATTACAAAACCGCAACCTCAACTTTATGTAACACCTGATTTTGCCCATTTGAATCTGATTTTGGAAGAATTTGCCAATAAAATGGCTTTGCGTACCGGAGGTTTATCCGGAGTTCGAAAACTGATTCAGTCAAAAGCATTAGGAACCATTGAATTAAGTACCGGAGTTCAGATTTCAGGTGTTTTCACCAATGTAATCGAAAACGAAGGAAAACCGGTTTATATTCAGACGACAGGAAAAACAGCTTTATCATACCGCGAAAAAGAATTGGTAGGTCATGGTACTGAATACCATTCGGAAGGTTTCGGAAGCCCGATAGGAAAGCTTAAAGGCATTAATCTGGCGATAGAAGATATGAGTCCGCGTGATTTAAGAGCCTATGCCATTTTCGAAGGCGAAACCGTTACATTGGAATTTGAAGGCGACATTAAAGTATCCGGAGAAATTATTACCGGATCCCGTAACCTGCAAGGTAAAATCATTACAATCAGTTTTAAAAACTGTACCGTAACCCATAACGACACGATCTTGTTCCAACCGGAATGGGGTATTTATGACATGGCTGTCGGAAAAGAAGTGCTATCTGCATATTCCGGACCGGCCGACGTAAGAAGTTTTGATCTGATCACACATGTACCGTCATCTAAAACGATAAAAGCGCAAAAAACACCGGAACGTTTAAAACTGGAAGCGCTTTATCAAACCGTAAGAGAAATACGCGAAGGAAAAACAGGCGAAAATCTGGAGACTATTTTCACCGCCTTACAAAAAGAACATCCGAAAGACTGGTTATTATCTGTTGAAATTGCCGAATTGGCGCACAAAAACAACAATCACGATTTAGAAACAAAAGTGTTGGCGCATCTGGAACAATTAAAAAGCAGCCGACCGGAAGTTGCTCATTTGATCAGCAACGGATTGGAACTGATTTTTGAGAATGAAAGCGTAAACTAAACAAATCCGTAACAATTGTTACAACACCCTACCTGAAAGTCCCTTACCTTTGATAAAAAATTAAAGTTATGGGACTTTTAGATTTATTAGGACTAGGCAATAAAAATGAAGTTATAAAAGAATTTATAGCAAAAGGCGCTATCATTATTGATGTGCGTACTCCGGAAGAATTTGCCGGCGGACATATAAAAAATGCCAAGAATATCCCGTTACAGCGGATTGCATCCGAGATAGCAGTTATTCAAAAATGGAACAAGCCGATTATTACTTGTTGTCGTTCCGGAATGAGAAGCGCTCAAGCCGCAACGCTACTAAAAGAAAAGAATATTGAAGTGATCAACGGAGGAGGCTGGAATAGCCTTGAAAACAAAATATAAATGCTTTTGTATTCGTCATAAAAAAAACCGCTTTAAAGCGGTTTTTTTGTTTATAATTTCACTTGCTCTCCCAACTGTTGTTCATTTTCCAGGATCTGATTTTCATATTCTAATTTCCATCCCATCGTATTCGTTAGAATTAAAATTTTTGATAATTCACTAATCAATCGGTTCTTGGCATTGGATTTTAAAGTCGACGTTTCTATTTTCCGAGCCAGATCTTCTTTTACTTTTTTACTGATTTTATTATAATCATCACCGGTAAACGGATTCATTCGGCTTTGATCAACATCATAAAACTGAATATCCGGACTTATTTTGATTTCTTCCTTCGGAATATTCAGGATTTTGATCGTTTTATTTTTCTCATCAATATCATATTTCACCTGTCGTAAATCATAAGCAACCGTCACATCTGCATTGATCACGATTAAAGCCTTCTTCTCGAATGTCAGCAGGTTCATCAGGTATTTCTGCTGATCTTTATACGTCATCACCTGCGCATAATGCCCTTCGGTTACCACCAGTTTCCCGACATTTTTAATCTGCTGTTGAATCAGATTCGTATTATACTCTGTCGTTGTCGTATTTTTTTCGGAAGTTATCCATTTATAGACTACAAAACCGATAATCAACAGTATCAGCAAATACATAATTTTCCCGGAACGCGCCAATGCCTGTACGACAGGAACCAACATATTCTTAATCTGTGTTTCTTCTGATGTTTTACGTGGCATACTTAAAATTCTATGTTTGGATATTGTTCTGCTAATTTAGTAATCTTTCCTTTCAGGTTTTCCAAAAAGCGAAGATGTTGTTCCGAATCCGGATTAAAGGATCGATGCGCCAATCCTTTTTGAATACTTTCTACTTCTTTCATCACTTGCTGCGCTTCTTCGGTAATCCATGCCGTTGTAAACCGCTCCCAGATATAATCGATGGCTACCGGATTCGGATGTATCATATCTTCAGTATAAAAGCGATAATCCCGTAATTCATCCATCATAATCTCATAACTTGGAAAATAGCTCGCAACAGCCGATTCCGAAATCACCTGATGAATGGCCGTAATCAGATTCGCTTTACTCCATTGATTTTCCACAAAACCGTCTTTGATATGACGAACCGGTGAAACGGTAAAAATAAGCTTCGCCTCCGGATTGAACTGTAAAACTATGTCCATAATTTTTTCCAAATTCTCCCGAATGGCTTCAACAGATAATAATTCCTTTTTAAATTGCTTCTGCGGGACTTTATGACAATTAGCAACTATTTGATCATTTTCTAATTTCCGATATACCCAGGCCGTTCCTAATGTGATTATAACATGCGTTGCACCGGAAAGCTGCTTCTTGGTTTGAACAGTCGCACTATTCAGGTTATCGAGCAACTGATTTTTATCGGTTTCGTTTAAATCGGAATGTGCGTCAAAAGAATGCCATTGTTCATTATGGAAAAAGATATCGGATTCCGTAAATTGTTTATTCCGTAAAGCATATTCAAACAGTTTTGCTATCGCCAACGGATGAAAAAGAATTCCAAACGGATTACAATAATTCTGAAATCGGAAATAATCGAGTTTCTCACTCATATTAACAGCAAAACAGGAACCCAAAGACACTATTTGTGAAGTATAATCAATCGGATTAGTACTTTTAAAAACAGGTATTTGGGTTCTGAATTGCATGATTGAGTTTGTTTCTACAAACTTAGCGATTATTATGTCATATTCTAAAAACAGAAAACCCAAAGTGCATTACTTTGGGTTTTCCGATTCTATTCTGATATTTATTATTTTACAAAGTCTATCGCTTTTTCTAAAGCTTCTTTGATTCCGCCAGGATTCTTACCTCCGGCCGTTGCAAAGAACGGTTGTCCGCCTCCGCCTCCTTGAATGTATTTTCCAAGTTCGCGTACTACCTGTCCGGCGTTTAATCCTTTTTCAGCGACCAATTCTTTCGAAATATAACAGGTTAGCATTGGCTTCCCTTCATCAGCTGTTGCTAACAACAAGAAAAGATCGGTTCCAAGGTTACCTAATTCATAAGCCAGATCTTTTGCTCCGTTCGGATCTAAATCCACCTGTTTTGCTAAAAATCGAACACCATTGATTTCCTGTAGTTCACCAACTAATTCACCTTTTAGGTTTTTCGCTTTTTCTTTTAATAACGCTTCCAACTGTTTTTTCAGTTTCGCATTTTCGTCCTGTAACGAAACAACGGCTTTAATCGTATCCTGAGGGTTTTTCAACGTTTCTTTAATCTCTTTCAGGGTATTTTCCTGAGAAGCAAAGAAGTCTTTTACCGCTTCGTTGGTAATCGCTTCCACACGACGGATTCCCGCTGCAACACCACCTTCACTCGTAATTTTAAAGTACCAGATATCGGCTGTATTCGGCACGTGGATTCCACCACATAATTCCATACTGTCACCAAATTTAATGGCACGTACGTTATCACCGTATTTTTCACCGAATAAGGCCATTGCGCCTTCTTCGATTGCCTGAGCAAACGGAATACTTCTTCTTTCGATTAACGGCAATTGCTCGCGTATTCTTGCATTTACAAAATCTTCAACCTGTTTTAATTCTTCATCAGTCACTTTTGCAAAATGAGAGAAGTCAAAACGAAGGTAATTCGGAGAAACCAACGATCCTTTTTGCTCCACATGCGTTCCTAAAACCGAACGCAAAGCCTGGTGTAATAAGTGTGTCGCTGAGTGACTATTAGCCGACTGGCTACGTAATTCTTTATTTACTTTTGCGTCAAATGTTGCGTTTATATTTTCCGGTAATTTTTTCGCAAAATGTAAAATCAGGTTGCTTTCTTTTTTGGTGTCGATAATTTCGATGGTTTCGTTAGCCGATACCAAAACACCTTTATCACCAACCTGTCCGCCACCTTCCGGATAGAAAGGCGTGCTATCCAGAACAATCTGATATAATTTACCGTCTTTTTTACTATCTACTTTTCTGAAACGGGTGATTTTCACCTCATTTTCCGTTTGATCATAACCAACAAATGTTTCTACATTTCCATCTACCAAAATTGTCCAGTCATCTGTCGAAACTTCGGAAGCCTCACGCGAACGATCTTTTTGTTTTTTCATCGCCGCTTCAAAACCGGCTTCATCATAATTATAACCTCTTTCTCGCAAGATCAACTCGGTTAAATCTTTCGGAAAACCGAATGTATCGTATAATTCAAAAACTTTTTCTCCGGAAATAACAATACCTTTTGTTTCGGCAATTACGTTTTCCAACAGATGTAATCCTTGTTCTAATTTTTTAAGGAAAGACGCCTCTTCTTCTCTGATTACGTTCATCACCAATGATTTCTGAGCCGTGATTTCCGGGAAGAATGCGCCCATTTGGTCGCTTAATACCTGTACCAATTCGTAAATAAACGGTTCTTTTTTGTTTAAGAAAGTAAACGCATAACGGATTGCACGACGTAAAATACGACGGATTACATAACCTGCTCCGGTATTGGATGGTAATTGCCCGTCGGCGATAGCAAATGCTACAGCACGAACGTGATCCACAATTACACGGATTGCAATATTTACTTTATCTTCTTCCTCATCTTTCGCTTTAACCGTGTATTTCGCTCCGGTTAAACTTTCCACTTTACGGATTAGCGGAGTAAATACATCCGTATCATAATTGGACTGAACTCCCTGTAATACCATACACAAACGCTCAAATCCCATTCCGGTATCGACGTGTTGTGCCGGTAATTTTTCAAGAGAACCATCCGCTTTACGGTTGAACTCCATAAATACGTTGTTCCAGATTTCTACTACCTGAGGGTGATCCGCATTAACAAGATCTTTCCCCGGTACGTTCGCTTTTTCTTCTGCCGAACGGATATCCACGTGAATTTCAGTACAAGGTCCACAAGGTCCCTGATCGCCCATTTCCCAGAAGTTGTCCTTTTTATTTCCCAAAAGGATACGATCTTCCGCAATAAGGGTTTTCCAAATATCATAAGCTTCCTGGTCAAAAGGAACATTTTCTTCCTTACTTCCTTCGAAAACCGTTACATATAAAATATCTTTATCAATTTTGTAAACCTCGGTCAATAATTCCCAGGCCCAATTGATTGCTTCTTTCTTAAAATAATCGCCGAAACTCCAGTTTCCTAACATTTCGAACATCGTGTGGTGGTAGGTATCAATTCCTACTTCCTCCAGGTCATTGTGTTTCCCGGATACGCGAAGACATTTCTGAGTATCGGCTATACGGGCGCTTTTCGGTGTTCCATTCCCCAGGAAAAACTCTTTAAACTGAGCCATTCCGGAATTGTTGAACATCAAAGTAGGATCGTCTTTTAAAACGATCGGAGCCGAAGGCACAATCAAGTGGCCTTTGCTCTGAAAAAAGTCGAGAAACTGTTTTCTGACGTCTTGTGATTTCATATACTGCATTATTTGACGCGAATTGACTTCGCCCGTATGTATTAATTTATTCTTAAAATTAAAAAAGTTCTCCGACCTATACTTCCTGATATCATCAACTTACACTTAACATGTCACTACGTAACCGACAAGAAATAAGCTAAATATTATTTCCGGAAAAGTATTTTACAGAAACATTTATTAAATTTGTTCGTCTAACCTTACAAAAGGTTGCCGTTTAACTTTTTATAAGGTGCAAAAATAGCATATTTTAGAAAATGTCGAAGGTAAAATATTATTACGATCCTGAAAAATTAGCCTATCAGAAAATAAAGCCTAAAAAAGGACGTCGTTTGGGATACATCAGTTTGTTTTTAGTTGCATCGGCGTTGTTCGGTTTTTTGTGTTTTATCATATTAATCAATACACCGTTTTTTGAAACCCCGAAAGATAAATTACAGGCTCGTGAAATTGAAAACCTGAAGATCAACTATGCGATCCTGAATAAAAAAATGGATCAGTTGGATGCTGTTTTAAGTGATCTGGAAGAGCGCGACAACAATCTTTACCGGGTTTATTTTAACAGTTCGCCTATCCCGGATGAGCAACGTCGTGCCGGATTCGGAGGAATTAACCGATATAAAGCGCTTGAAGGCTATAACAATTCGGATCTCGTTATGAATACCACTCGTCGTGTCGATGTGATCACCAAACAACTGGTAATTCAGTCGCGTTCGCTGGATGAAATATTAAAACTGGCAAAAGACAAAGAAAAACTGCTTTCCGCCATTCCGGCCATTCAACCGGTAAAAAATGAAGATTTAAAACACATGGCCTCCGGTTTCGGATACCGAAGCGATCCGTTTACCAAAGTCCGTAAGTTTCATGCCGGGATGGACTTTTCCGCCAAAACCGGAACTCCCATTTTCGCTACAGGTGACGGAGTCGTTAGAAGAGCCGACAACTCATTATCCGGTTACGGAAACCATATTGAGATTACACATGGCTATGGCTATGAAACATTATATGCGCATTTAAGCAAATACAATGTCCGACCGGGTCAACGCGTTAAAAGAGGAGACATCATCGGATATGTGGGTAGCACAGGACGTTCTGAAGCGCCTCACCTCCATTATGAAGTTCATAAAAACGGATCTGTAGTGAATCCGTTAAATTTCTATTACGGTTCGATTTCGGCCAAAGAATATGTTTTGATTTCACAATTAGCTAACCAAGAAAACCAATCGCTCGACTAATGCATTTAGACTTACCTGAAAAGAGATATTACAGTATCGGCGAACTTGCCAAAGCATTTGATGTAAATGCTTCACTTATCCGTTTCTGGGATAAAGAATTTGATATTCTGAAACCCAAAAAGAATGCAAAAGGCAACCGGATGTTTACACCGGAAGATGTAAAAAACCTGCAATTGATTTATCATTTGGTTAAAGAACGTGGGTTTACTCTGGAAGGCGCCAAAACCCACCTGAAAGAAGCACAGAAAAAAACACTGGATAAATTCGAAATCATTCGTAAATTAGAAGCTATCAAAGTGCAACTTTTGAATATTAAGAACGAATTATAACAACTCCTGAAAAAAATCCGTTTGTAACGGTTCAGGTCAATTCACGACTAATAGTATAATAAAAAACAATCTAAAAAAAGTAATTATGAGAAAATGGTTAGTTCCCGGAATTATTGTATTCTTTATTGTTATCCTTTATTTTTGGGCTAAAGGTATCAACAATACCGCAGTAGAAATGGATCAGGCTTCACAGGAAGCATGGGGTAACGTACAAACCTCTTATCAACGTAGAAACGACCTTATCGGCAATCTGGTAAACACCGTTAAAGGTGCTGCTGATTTCGAAAAAAGCACACTGGAAGCTGTAGTTAAAGCCCGTTCGGAAGCGACTAAAACAACAATCGACCCTTCGAACATCACACCGGAACAATTAGCAGAGTTCAACAAAGCACAAAGCGGTGTTTCTTCGGCTTTATCTCGTTTATTGGTTACCGTAGAACAATATCCTGATTTAAAAGCAAACCAAAACTTCCTTAAACTACAGGATGAGCTGGCAAGCACTGAAAATCAGATTTTAACAGCGCGAACTCGTTTTAACGAAAGCGTTAAAGGTTATAACAGTCATATCAAAAAATTCCCGAACAGTGTTTTTGCCGGTATGTTCGGATTTAAAGAGAAAGCTTTCTTCAATGCTGTAGAAGGTGCTGAAAAACCTGTTGAAGTTAAATTCTAAAAACCATGTCGGCTACTGAAAATTTCCTGACTCCGGAAGAAGAAAATGCAATCGTAAATGCGATTCAGATCGCTGAACGGAATACTTCAGGAGAAATTAGAGTCCACCTGGAAGATCATAGTGAAAAACCTCCTCTTGAAAGAGCTCAGGAGGTTTTTTATTCCCTTGGCATGGATAAAACCAAAGCTCGTAACGGCGTTTTATTTTACGTTGGAGTAACGGATCATACTTTTGCCATTATCGGCGACGAAGGGATTCACAATGTGGTCGAGGACGATTTTTGGGATTGCACCAAAGAAATTGTGATTACACACTTCAAAAACAAACGTTATAAAGAAGGTCTGGTGGATGGTATCATCAAGGCCGGCGAACGTTTAAAACAGTATTTTCCTTTTGAAAGTGACGATACCAACGAATTATCGAACGAAATATCCAAAGGATAAAATGACTTATCATATTTCAAAAATTATTAAAAACCTGTTGTTACCGGTATTCTTCTTACTGTTACAACCGGTTTCGGCTCAGTTTACCATTCCGGAAAAACCAAAATTCCAGACCAGTGTTTACGATTATGCCAATATGTTACGTCCTCAGGAAAAACAAAGTCTTGAAGAAAAGCTGATTCATTATTCCGATTCTACGACAACCCAGATCGTTGTGGTGACTATCGAATCGTTACAAGGAGAAGATATCGGGATTTTAACTCCGAAATGGGCGCATCAATGGGGTATCGGACAAGCGAAAGAGGACAATGGTGTTTTTATTCTGCTAGCTAAAAACGAACGTCGGATATGGATTTCTCCCGGTTATGGCGTGGAAGATCGCTTAACGGCCGGAATTGTGGGTGAAATCACCCGGAATATTATTATACCGGAATTTAAAGCCGGTAGTTATTATACCGGACTTGACAAAGGTGTTGATGCTATTGTAGACGTACTGAAAGGAAAATACAAAGGCAGCCGTAAAGGTGATCAATCCGATGACGGTGTAGCCGGAATTTTTATTTTCATTTTTATCGTTATCATTCTGATTATCGTACTGGCGCGCGGTCGTAAACCCGGTGGCGGCAAAGGCGGTATTGGTGGCGGTAGCGGACCGGGCATTCTGGACATGATCATCCTTAGCAGCTTAGGTCGTGGTGGCGGAGGCGGTTTTGGCGGCGGAAGCTCCGGAGGTGGTTTTGGCGGCGGCGGATTCGGTGGCGGCTTTGGCGGCGGCGGATTTAGCGGTGGCGGAGCCGGCGGAAGTTGGTAACAGACTAAGACAATTATAAGACAAAGCCGGACTCGTTCCGGCTTTTTTTATTCACCGCTTCTCCCATTACTTTTATTGAAGGATGTATTTACACTGAAAATAAGTCCTCTACCATTAACTTTTGCTCTTTCTCCATTTATTTCTGAAAAATTATAGTGCGAATTATTTAATATCTTTATTACTCCATTTTCTTTTTCTTAATAAAAGAGGAACACTATTATATATACTTATATAAAAATGGGTTGTTTTATTTTTAATTGAAAAATTAGCAGTGTCAAAATAAGATTAAAACACTAATTATCAATTACTTATATTTACAATTCCTAAATTCTCACTTTAGAGTTACAAGAAAAAATTCCTCCATGCTATGCAGACGGTATTGGAAACAACCGTAACACCGTGAGAAGTGTAGGACTGCTAAGGCATGGAGGTCTTATTTCCTAAATTCTCAAAATATGGATTCCAAAAGAGACCTAAAATCGTTTCGAGACACTGTCATACAGCAAAAAACCGTAATTAAAACAATGCAAAAAGTAAACGACACGTTATCTAAGACATTAGAAGAAGAAATGCAGTATAAAAATCATGCGTATTTTTTTATACTGGAAAAAGGGTATTTCTATGAATACTTGGAGTATTCTAAGGAGCATCAAATTTAAAGGCTATCTAAAGGAAAATAAACCGGACAGGTCTTAAAGACCTGTCCGGTTTAAATACTACAGTACGAAAAAAACAGGCAGGTCTTTAAAGACCTGCCTGTTTTAATACGATCGTTTTACATACCATTGTATTAACATAAGAACAAAAATAATTATCGGCAGAAACATAAATCCGAATACAAAAATACCCGGGATTATAGATCCGCAGCGAGGTTGTTCTCCTACAGCTATAAATCCTTCTACCATTATTGCTAATCCGATTGAAAGCAAGGTTATCAATATTTGTCCTGCAAAACTAAAAAGAGTAACGACTCCTAAACTCATATTTGTCGCTCCTCTAATCGCTCTATTTCCATACCGTATCTGAAAAACAAGCGGTATTAATAATAACACTAAAGCTATATATATCATTATTACTTATTAAAAAACAAGCCTTTACGACCGGTTCAGGTTTTTTAATCACATTCATCACCCCAACATTCCCTACAAGGTTGGTCTACTTTGGGATAATGGTTTTGTTTTTCGGTTGTAACAAACATATTATTAGACGTAAATCCCGATGGAAATTGGGTAATCCAACGTCCGAGGTGTTTTTCTTTTTCCGTTGGGATAAACTTAAAATCCTGTAAAGACTTCCCGCCTTTTTCTTTTGTTTGCACTATTATCGTATCACTCGACTGATAGGTATTTAAAACCTGATATTCCTGATCTTCCTGTTGTCCGTGCAGAAAAATTTCCGAATTCTTTCCGGTATGTGTAATCGTTAGCAGTAAATTTCCGGAATCGCAAGTATTGTATACAATCAGCCCTTTTGCTGTTTTGGTTAGCCGCACCCATTCCCGCGGCAACATCCTGAGATCGTAATTTTTTCGTTCCGGCTCACATCCAAACAGCGCCGAGATTACTATTCCTGCATAAAAATATTTCATCTTTCTTTTTCAATTTTTCGCAAATATACTTCGCTTATGTCAAAAAAAAGAAGCTGCGGGGTTCAGCTCCTTTTAATTATGGATATATTTTAAAGAACTCTATCCCTTCCCCTTCCTTTTTTTTCTTTTCCGGCAAATTTTTCAATTTTATAAGTCAGCGAAAACATAGCATATCGCTTTAAAACTACATTTTCTTCATCCCGAATACTGGTTGCTGTAATCGTTCGCGTAGCACTCTGATTCTGATTTAACAAGTCGTAGACTTTTACTTTAAACAACATTCTGTCTTCCCAAAAATTATATCCGACACTGGTATTCCATAGGTAAAAATCTTTTTTAAAACCATCGGAAATTGCCGAATTGTAGTTATACCCAAAATCGTTTCCGATAACCAATCCTTTCGGCCAGTAACTCGTAGTCTGTAAATTGACCTGATGCTGATAATTCGAAGCCGAACTTACGCTATAATTCGTATAGCTCGTATTATTATAGACATAACTATAAGAAGGACTTACGCTTAACAATTCGCCGTAATCCCAGTTAAAGTTAGCTTTCGCTCTGATGCGATAATTAAAAGCATCATACATTTCGGCATTAGTATATCCTTTGCTTTTGGTAAAATTCAATCCCGAACCTGCGCTGATACGGAATTTATGCATTTCGACTTTATAACTTTTATTCCAGTTTACACCTGTCCATGTATTAAAAACTCCGGAAACATTTTGATAAGTCGTATATCGCTTTGCACTTTCGTCATATACAGTTGAAGCAATTGCCTGACTTTCATAAAACTGTCCGCCGGTATAAAAACTATAGCCTGAACGGGAAGCATAGTCATAATTCCGGAAGCTTGCATAAACATAGTGGCTCTTATTCGGATTCAAATCCGGATTTCCGGAATAGCTCACCAAAGCACTCGAAAGATCTTCTACAGGTAACAATTGCGTCGCAGACGGGAACGATACCTGATAGGAATAATTCAGCCATAACGATTTTGCTTTCGATAGTTTATAATCCATATAAACTTCCGCCGACGGTAATATATAATCCCGAATTAGTTTGGTATCGCGATATAAATAAAACGATTCATTATCCAAACGGGCAATATTAGTTCCGAAATACCCGCTCAGATAGAGTTTATTTTTCTGTATATTAATTCCTGCTTTGGGATTAATCGTGATTGTTTTCGAGCGCAAAAAACTTGTCAGCGTATCATTTTGTGTTGTATAATCACCGGTTACCTCATCATAATTATAAGCCGTTTTATTGTCCAATGCTTTATTCCATGTATAATCTACCGCTATTTTAAAACGAACGGAATCCATTATCGGCTCCAGGTATTCCAGTCCGATATCGATACGATCATTAAAATTTCGATTATAGCGAATCTGATCCCGGTTATCGGTACGGAGCAAATTTCCGTTTTCATCATAAAACCGCGTTTTGGACTGATTCAGATTACTTCCGATATCTTTTGAATTCGCATTGTCAATCGTAACTCCGATGCTTCTTCCCTTTTTGTTCAGTCTTTTATTAAAAGCTATTGAATTACTGAAGTTCTGATTGTCCGTTTCGTTATACAAATTACTCTGACTATCATTTAACGTCCGGTTATTATCTCCTAACGTTGCCTCGACTGACTGGCTATTGTATTTTGCATTCCCTTTAGTAAAACGAGGGGCAACAAAAACCGTCGCTGTCGAATCGATTTTATATTCAACATTAAAACTCGTGTTATGGGTGTATTTATCCTCTCGTGAATTCCCTTCCGATTCCGTTATGATGGTTCGATCCGGTAAAAAGTTCTGATACCGGCTTTTATTGGTGTTTTTCGAAGTTGCATCGTTATAAAAATAATTTCCGTTGATGTCAAATCCTTTAAAAAGTTCATCGGCATAATTCAATCCGACCATATTGGACTGTGTAATTCCTTTTCCTCCGCCAAAATTCATTCCGCTATCACCGGAACGAGACGAATTATTACGACCACCTCCCATATTGTCAAAAATTTCATTCATGGAGAATCCGGTCGAATTAATATTATTCGACGATCCTAAAAAACTGATCTTACGGGAACCTTTAAAATAATTTACCAACGCACTACTTTCATAGCGACTATCTGTACCATAACCACCGGTAAATTTCCCAAAGAAACCTTTATTCTTATCTTCCTCGATCGTCAGGTTAATACTGGCATTATTGGAATTCCCTTTCTGTCCGGATATTTCTTCTTTTTTGGTTTTAGTATCCGTTACCTGTATTTTATTAATAACATTGGAAGGCAGGCTTTGCAGTGCAATTTTTCCATCCTTATCAAAAAACGGTTTTCCGTTTACAAGGATTTGATTTACTTCTTTTCCGTTAACAGTAATTTTACCGTCCGTATCCACTTCTACACCGGGTAATTGCTTTAAAAGTGTTTCTACGTTCGCATCCGGGCGCACTTTAAACGAAGCGGCATTAAACTCTAATGTATCTTTTTTAATCCGGATTGGCGGCGCTTCCGCTTTCACCACCACTTCATCCAATGCTTTAGCCGATTCAGCAATTGCAATCGTTCCGAAATCTTTCGATTCGGTAAAATTTTCCAGTCTTACTTTATGATCCTGATAACCGATCAGCGCTATTTTCAGAAAAACAGGCTGTGTTATTTTTTTTACGCTGAGTTCAAAGTTTCCGGTTTTATTGGTGATCGTATAATCGATCAGCGAAGAATCTTTGGCAACCGACAAGTAAACGGTTACAGATTCGATTGGCAAACCCGAGTTTTTGTCTATAACTTTCCCTTTTACCGTTATGGTATTTTGAGCGAAGGAAAGGCAACTAAAAAACAAAAACGCAAAAAGTAAGGTGATTTTTTGCATTAGAATAAAAAAAATTGCGGTTAATATATATTAACCGCAAAAGAAATGATTTCGTATGTAATAACGGGAATCTTAAAGAAAGTTTAACAAACTATTTCTGTCTGAAATAAATATCAATCGGAACACCCGAAAAGTTATAGTTTTCCCGCAGTTTATTTTCAATAAATCGTTTATACGGATCTTTTACATATTGTGGTAAATTGGCGAAAAACACAAACTGAGGTGTAGGTGTCGGCAATTGCATACAATATTTGATCTTGATATATTTTCCTTTTAATGCCGGTGGTGGCGTATGTTCGATAATCGGTAACATCAATTCATTGAATTTAGATGTTGCGATACGTTGTTTACGGTTTTCGAATACTTCAACAGCTGTTTCCAGTGCTTTTAGTAAACGTTGTTTGGTTAACGCTGATACGAATAGAATCGGCACATCGGTAAACGGAGCAATCTCTTGTCGGATTTTTGCTTCATAATCGCGTGTCGACATCGTATCTTTCTCCACAAGATCCCATTTATTCACCAGAATAACGATTCCTTTACGGTTTTTTTCAGCCAACCAGAAAATACTCTGATCCTGGCCTTCAAAACCGCGGGTAGCATCAATCATCAGGATACAAACATCACTGTGTTCGATTGCCCGGATAGAACGCATTACCGAATAGAATTCCAAGTCTTCTTTTACTTTCGCTTTTCTACGGATACCGGCTGTATCAACCAGGTTGAATTCAAATCCGAAACGGTTGTATTTAGTATCGATAGCATCACGGGTTGTTCCGGCAATATCGGTTACCACAAAACGATCCTGACCGATTAATGCATTGATAAATGATGATTTTCCGGCATTCGGACGTCCTACCACGGCAAAACGCGGTAACGGATTTTCTTCTTCCACTGCTTCCGGTAATTCCGGCAACAATTCTACTAAAGCATCCAGTAATTCTCCGGTTCCGCTTCCGTTCATTCCGGCAATGGTATAATAATCGCCTAATCCCAGATTATAAAATTCGATTGCGTCTTTTTCACGCATCGCATTATCAACTTTATTTACGGCAAGCATAACCGGCTTTTTCACTTTACGCAACAGTTTTGCCACCTCATCATCCATCGGTGTAATCCCTTCTTCTACATCAACCATAAAGATAATGGCATCTGCTTCATCAATAGCCAATTCTACCTGACGGCGAATTTCACCTTCAAAAATATCGTCCGACCCTTTTATATATCCTCCTGTATCAATTACGGAGAACTCTTTTCCATTCCACTCACTTTTTCCGTAGTTACGGTCACGGGTAACACCACTTACTGAATCGACTATGGCATCACGACGTTGAATCAACCTGTTGAAAAAAGTGGATTTTCCTACATTTGGTCTTCCTACTATGGCTACGATATTATTCATCTTTCTTTATTTTTTGCAAAAGTACATTTTTTTGATTGCAGCGGCCCTATCCAACTGCAACACTGACCTTATTTTTAGTATTTTATTTATTGTTATATCCGAAACGACGCAACTGATAGCTATTGCTTCTCCAGTCTTTATTCACTTTTACGAACATTTCGATATGGATTTGCTTTCCGAAGAATTTCTCAAGATCCTGTCGGGCTTCAATTCCTACCTTTTTAATCGCCGCTCCTTTATGTCCGATGATGATTCCTTTTTGAGTATCACGTTCCACCATGATCACAGCGCGGATTCGGATAATATCATCGTCTTCTTTAAATTCTTCCGTTTCGATCTCTACCGAATATGGGATCTCTTTCTCATAATGCAACAGGATTTTTTCACGGATCGTTTCGTTTACAAAGAAACGTTCCGGTTTATCGGTTAACGCATCTTTCGGATAATACGGCGGTGATTCCGGTAATAATTCGATTATTCTGTCGAAAACGGCACTTACATTAAAGTTTTCTAATGCTGAAATCGGAAAAATTTCGGCATTCGGCACTTTTTCTTTCCAAAGGTTTACCTGTTCTTCCAGTTGTTCCTGATTCGATTTATCGATTTTATTCAGTAACAATAATACCGGAATTTTAGCATGGATGATTTTATTAAAGAAAGCTTCATCTTTTAATTCTTTCTCTCCTATTTCAACCATATATATTAATACATCGGCATCTTCGAACGCCGATTTCACAAAATCCATCATTGAAGACTGTAGTTCATAAGCGGGTTTTATGATTCCGGGTGTATCGGAAAACAAAATCTGGAAGTCATCACCATTTACGATTCCGAGAATACGGTGACGTGTTGTTTGCGCTTTGGAAGTTATAATAGAAAGGCGTTCCCCAACAAAGGCATTCATTAATGTCGATTTCCCGACATTTGGATTCCCGATGATGTTAACATAACCTGCTTTATGTGCCATAGTAAAAATTTTAGCCTACAAAGGTAGGCATATCAGGCGAATAAGAATAAATTTTTTATTTTTTTTAAAAAAGGCTTGTTATTCCAAATATTCGTTGTAATTTTGCACTCGAAACATCGCGGGATAGAGCAGTAGGCAGCTCGTCGGGCTCATAACCCGAAGGTCACAGGTTCGAGTCCTGTTCCCGCTACTAAGAAAACATATTGAGAATTCAAACGCACAGCGCGGGATAGAGCAGTAGGCAGCTCGTCGGGCTCATAACCCGAAGGTCACAGGTTCGAGTCCTGTTCCCGCTACTAAGAAAAGCTTCAAAGAAATCTGGAGCTTTTTTTGTTTACTTACCTTTAAACATCTCATCTTGTTCACAAACGTGACGCTCGCGCCAGCAGCGGGCAATCTTTACAATTAGATAAAAAGACGCTTGTTGCCTTTCTTGCATCTTTATCGGGTAGTTATTATAAAAACGGAAAGACCGGAATTACCTCGAAAATAATATTGTTTTTCGTTTTGGTTACTAAAAAAAGCCTATTGTTCGATAGACTTTTAATTTTTGACATAATAAAAAACAGCTTTTGATTCACTATCCATAAGCTTAAATCGATGTCGATATACATTATCAGGCCAATCGCTTCTTAGATCGATCACTGTCTGATTTCCGCTTTTAAGTAAGCTATCCTGATTTAACAGGTAATATTTAAAAAAATTGTAATCGTATTTTTCATTTTTTATCGCTTGCTCCATAAAATTATCCGTACCGCCTTTCCGATGACAGCTTCCGCAATTATTTTCAAAATACACACGTCCTATAGTAAACAACAATTCTGTTTTACGTTCCTTTTCAAGATTTTCATAAAACTTATTTTACTCTATTTCTTTCCGCTGACAGGAAATAAGCAACGTCAAAAATAATAACCGGACAAACTGTTTCAACATTTCTTTCAGACACTATTTCTTTCGCATTTTTACTCAAAAAACGCTTTCGGATATTCCACAACGCCCTGAACATCCTGTAAAGCTCCGGTAACCAATTCAATCACCATACAATTTTCAGAAGGAACATCAAAAGGCAATCGGATGCCATACTTACTTGTCAATTCATAACCGAATCGCGGATAATACTGTTCATGTCCCAATAAAACAATAGAACCGAATCCCAATTTCCGGGCTTTTTCATGTGCATAACGAATTAACTGTCCGCCTATACCCTTTCCCTGAAAATCCTGTAAAACCGCTACGGGCGCTAATGCTAATGATTCCGCTTCTTTTCCGTTTTCGTCTTTAATTTTAATTTTGGTCAACAACAGATAACCGACAATCCTTCCATCCTGTTCTGCAACCAATGCTAACTCCGGAATATAGGCCGCTGATTTCCGTAATCGCTCCACTAAAAACTGTTCTTTATGATCACTGTATTCCTCCTTTTCAAAAGCATTTTCAATCAGGTTAAAAACTGCTTGAAAATCGTTTTCCTCTTCTTGCCTTATTTTTATTTCCATTTGTCTATTTTCATTCGTGCATTTTAATCCATTCCACGCTGTCGTTTTCTTTTAATTTTATCACCATTGATTTGGTATGCAACGGAAAAAGAAACATCCGTTTTTGAAGAATCGTGTAAAACAAAAATAAACTATCCGTACGATCCGGCTCACCCAACAAAGCTACTATTTCTTCTTTTTTTAATTGCCTTACTTTTCGGTTCTCGATAAGATCATAAAGCATTTTATCTCTGTAAGCATAAGCAGCATCATTTTTCACACCCCATTTTACTTTATCAAAAGCCATATGTTGCTCTGTCTTCACATCCGATTTCTTTTCGCTATTATCCGACTCTTGTTTGCAGGCAAAACATACTATCAAGAGCAGTGCTGCTACAATTTGTTTCTTCATATTGCCTTTTATTATACTTTACTAAGATACGCAATACTACTCAAATTGAAAATTATATGCTTTTCAAAGTTGATCAAATCAAAAACTATCTCACTAAAAATCAGGCAAAAACACCTGATATTCATTTTCAGAACAATACTACATTAGATACTCTAAAAAACATTATTATGGAACTACACGAAACCGAAAGTCTGATCGCCTATATTGACGACTTGCTACCCGATCATTCTACTGCTGCCAAAAACAATACCGCTATATTATCTGCTAATGCGATAAACACCAATGCTAATATTGTAGCCGGCAGTATAGCCTATTTCGACAAGAATATGTCCGCTCAACAATGTGAAGATGTTATGTATTCGACATTATTCGCGCAAATAGCCAGTGATAAACGATGCGACAGAAAAACACAAACAAGAGACTGGTATCGGAGTTATTTTGATATTTTAAATAAGATCGGATGGAGTACCTATAACACTCCTTTTGATCCTTATAGAACCACCGGAAACACGTTAAGGCCAAGTGATGCCGTATTAAAAATCATGGAATGGGACCAAGAGGCATTACCCGGTTTACAAAAAACCTTACAGGCGTTTAGTACCTTACCGGACGACAGCATGCCTGTTCGGGTTTTCGACAGTGCTTCGAATCTAACATTTCAGACACTAACTACAACCTCAGCTTACGATCAAATTGTCACTACTATTGGGAGTTTTCAAGTGATCGCCCGCGAAAATCCTAAAAAGTTTTTATTCTATTCCTTTCCGGCAAGTACTACAGAGCTAAATTTCAGCGTACAGCGCATCGCATTAAATTCAGATGTTTATAACCAAATACGTCAAAATGTAATCGCTAAGCTCGGACCTTATATCAGCACCTATATTACCTCCTTTGAATTATAATAACACCGTTTAAAAACGGGTTTCATTTGAATACACAGCGGAAAAGGGGCTGTCTCAAAAGGACATCCCCTTTTTTATTGCCGACAATCTTCTGATTTATTTTTTCTGATTTAGCTATTTTGATGTCTCTTTTAGCCAGTAAAAGCATCTACTTTTCAAAAAAGAGAAAATTATCCCTTTTATGATGTCCTAACAGGGCATTTTTTGAGGTTATGAGCCATAGCAAGTAATGCCGTTTCCACTTCGGCCTTGGCTTTGCTACGCAGATTATACCTGCGGAAGCCTTTGTTGTTTTTTATCTGGGCAAAAACGGTTTCTACATCATGACAGCGTTGCTTTCTGAGTTCCTTTCCCCTGTCGGTTACGAGCAGGTTATAAGCTTTTGTTCTTAACTGGGCTACTTCGGGATTAGATAAAGAGATACTTGGTATTCCTGTTCTGGTGTCTTTGTCAAAATGATTATATTTTACATATGCTTCAACACCTTCATTATCAAGTAATGTGTAGTTTTCCTGCGAACCATAACCTGCATCAGCCACAAGTTCTTCAGGTAGTCTATTGTAGTGTTCTTTAAAAATTTTTATATGTTCGGGTAGCGTCCTTGTATCATTGGGATTAGGGTGTAAAGAGTAATTTACAATGAACTGGTTGTGTGTGCTTATCTGTAAGTTATATCCCGGTTTTAACTGTCCGTTCTTCATGTGGTCTTCTTTCATCCGCATAAAAGTAGCATCAGTATCGGTCTTACAAAAGCTGTTTCGCTTACCCATTATATCTTCTTGCTTAGCATACTTCTCAAGGTTTGCAGGCCAGTTCTTACGGGCATAGTTAAGCTTCTGCCGTACTTTAGGGCATATCTTTTTGCCTTTAAGGGCGGTGTCAATCTTCTTAATAGTCTTTTCAACAGCTTCCTTGTCAATAGCCTTAAACTCAACTTCTGTCTTGTCTTTAGATTCAGTAGCGGCAACTTGCTGCGTATACTCCCATAAGTCCTGAAGCTGCTCTTCTATGCGCCTTTTATTCCTTTCGATGGATCTGCCCCATACAAAAGTGTACCGGTTGGCATTGGCTTCTATTTTTGTACCATCGGTAAAAACAGTTTTAAGGCTCACATGTCCCTGGGATTCTAAAAGCAATACAACCTGGGTAAAGATGCTGCGTACCTCATCTTTAAGGCGTTCACTCCTAAAGCGGTTTATAGTATTATGGTCAGGACGGCTCATACCGCTTAACCACATAAAATGGATATTCTGCTTCAAGGCTTCCTCAAGCCTGCGGCTGGAAAAAATATTGCACAAATAACCATAAACCAACACTTTAAGAAGCATGCGGGGATGGTAACTGGAAGTGCCGCCTGGTTTGTAATTCTTAATAAGGCACTCCAAATCAAGACCGTCAATCACATCGGAAACGGTTCTTACTGGATGGTTGAGTTCTATCAGCTCCTCTAAACTCGGAGGAAGTAGAAAATTTTGCTTGGGATTGTAATCTTTAAAGACTACTTTTGATTTATTATACACACCGCAAGTTAACAAACTTGCAAAATATAGGGAGCTCTCGGGCTCCCTTATTTGTATAAAAAAATTGAGGCTGCCTCACTTTTGAGACAGCCCCCTTCCTTTTAACGGATGGGAATTTAGCGGAAACGTCTGGTACAAACATAATCCGATTCTCCTTATTTATCGCAAATTTACTTCCACAACAATACCGTCTTTATCGATCTCAATAAACTTTTCTATTCGTTCATGCTGATCGCTGTAATACGTTTTATCTTGATAATAGTTAATATTCCCGTATTGGGTATATCCGGTTCCGGTATGAACCTGACCTGAATGTCCATAGGAAGTCGACATCATCGCCTGAAGAAAATATTTTCCGGGTTTCATTTTTTCAAACTTAAAACGTCCGTATTCGTCTGTTTTCACATCAATGCGATAACGGTAGGCTGTTTGCGACATAAACACATGTGTCTTTTTGTTTTCCTTCGATTTTCTTAAATCATACCAAGCCTCAAAATAAGGCGTTACCGGAAAAAGAGACACCGTACGATTAGTACCATAAACCCGCTCTGCCATTAACGGTTTAATTCCCAGACTACTTTTCTGTTTTGTCGACAATACTCCTTTAATCGTAGCTTTTCCGTAACCTATGGCTTTCTTAGCCTGAAGGCTATCAAAAGGAGACTCCGGATAGATTTCGGTTATCTTATTTTTATTGGCTTTTCTGTCCGCTTCCTTTACAGGATTACAGGATACAATTAAAATAACTAATCCGATCAGGAATAAAAAAGGAGAATACTTCATTGCTTTCAATTAATATATAGTCGTTGATGCTGACATCACCGATCCAGTTGACACATTTTCTTTTACTACTTCACCGTTAATGATGATTTGTACCTTTAATGTCCCTGATTCTCCCTGCGTGTTTACATCAGCCGATCCGCCGAATGAAATAGCCTGTACCGAAGCCGGCATGCTAATTTCCGGGCTTTCCCATGTAGTTGCATTGATATCGGTATGTGTAGTCATATCTCCTTGTGCATTCGTATAAGCAATAACACCTATTCTGGCATTATCGGTTACAGTTGCTTTATAACGTACTACTCTATTCGTTCCTGTTGATGAACCAGCCGGACTATCACTGTCACTACTACATGATGTTCCGAAAAGCCCGAAAGCCGTTGTCAATACTAACGTCAAAAAAATTCTCTTTTTCATATTATAAAAGGTCTAAATGGTTGAACAATCTTTCTGAAACAAAATTAGATTGCAGCCAAAACAGTAACAATCGCAGAAAATGAGTATTTTTTTCTAATGGTTTTCCGGTATTTTTCAATATTCATATGGCTTTTTACAATGTTTTTATAATCTTTGAAAGAAATTGATTTGATAAAAATTATATTTATCAGTAAATTCCTATTTATTACCCTAAATTAATATGCGAATCATGCACCGGATTTTGTTTTTCCGAAAATTATTATGGTCCCTTTTTATCCTAATCGGTTTTTCATTTTCTGTTACCGCTCAACAGCTTTTACCGGTTAATGAAAAAACATATGCCGATAGTCTAAGTCATATTGTATATTCTAAGAAAACGGATAGTATCAGAGCCAATGCCAGTTTTTTACTTTCCGATTATTGGAGGGCTAAAGACACCGTTAAAAGCCGTTTATTTCTAACAAAAGGCAAACAACTCGCCGCCAGAAATAATTATCTGTATGCTTTGTATTGTTTTTACGAGGGTCAACATTTGTCATCTTTTAAACCGGAAAAGGCTATTCTTACCTTACAAAAAGCGACAAAAAAACTAGCTGCTTTTCACACTCCGGCCAGTTATGAAGCTGCTGCTTCAGCTTGGTATAATGCTGCCATCTTACAACGCAATAAAAAAGGGGATCCATTTGTGATCAATATATTATTAAACAAGTCCATCCCTTTGGCTCAGAAATCCGGAAAACCGAAAAAAATTGCCCATTATTATTCGCAATTGGGAACACTTTTTATGTATAATTCCCAGTTTGACAAAGCAGAAAGCTATAACCAAAAAGCGATTGATTTGTTAGAAAAAAACAATCCCGGTTCAACCGAATTGATGTTAGCCTATCTCGGCGCTGTAAGTAATTATATCTATAAAGGAAACAACGAAGAGGCCAAAATAATGTTAGATAAAGCCAAAAATATCCTGGCTCCTTATCCCGAATCGACTCATTATCCCTATTATTATTATAACGAAGGACTTTATTTGATTACGAAGGGTTATTTTAACAATGCCATTAAAAGTATCGATAAAGGTGTTGCCTTGTCTAAAAGCATGAACCAACCTACCTTACTCCAAATGCTTATTTTTAGAAAATATGACATCTATCTCCAATTAGAACAATATAAAAATGCCCGGGATTTATTGTTGAGCCTACTTAAGGAAGGGACTTTAGCAGCGGAAGTCAACAATCGGAAAATGTTTTATACCCAATTGGCCAGTGTTAATAAAAAGATGGGAAACCTGAAAGAAGCCTACGATTGGCAAGCCCAATACAGTAAATTAAGCGATAGTATTAATGATGGTAAGCTAAAAGAAAAAATTAACGAGCTGGAAGTACAGTTTCAAAATGCCGAAAATCAGAAAAAGATAACGGCTCTTGAAACGGACAAAAAAGAAGCGGCTCTCGCGGCTAAAAACAATCGCCTTTTTAGCGGACTACTAGGTGCCACGGCCTTGTTCTTTCTTGTAATTGCCATACTCGCATTTGCTTTCTACCGAAATCAGAAAAAGTTATCCGAGCAAAAAGAAATCAACCATCAACAGCAATTAAAAGAGCTTCAACAGCAGCAACTTTTATCGTTAACCGAAGCTATGCTTGAAGGTGAAGAACGGGAACGTCGTCGGGTAGCCCGGGATCTCCATGATGGTTTAGGTGGTATGTTAGCCGGTATAAAGATAAAATTATCAGGAGAAATGACCGCTCTTAATAAAAATCCGGATCCGGTAGAAATTCAAAAAATTATCGGACAGTTAGATAATTCGGTAACCGAATTACGTCGTATTGCCCGTAATATGATGCCGGAAACATTACTTCGTTTTGGCCTTGAAACGGCATTAAAAGACTTATGTGAATCGCTTCAAACGCATGAAATCGCTGTTAGTTATGAAGCCTTTAATATTGATAATGAAATGCCGATGGCAACTCAGGTCATTATTTACCGGATCATTCAGGAAGCTTTATCGAATGCTATCCGCCATTCTGAAGCCAATACCATTATGGTACAATGCAGTCAAAACGGAAAAACATTTTTTATTACTGTCGAAGATGACGGAAAAGGTTTTGATAAGCGCATTCTGGAACAGAAAAAAGGAATCGGTATTACCAATATTGAAAACCGTGCAAAATACCTGAACGGAAAAGTCGAAATTCATTCTGCTCCGGATGAAGGAACCACAATAAATGTAGAATTAGATGTCTGATACCGCAAAAATCATATTGGCCATTGTAGATGATCATCCTATTGTCATTGAAGGCCTGAAAACATTATTAAAAAGTGATCCCCGTATCACCGCTGTCAGCTTTATTAACGGCCAATCCTTTCTTGATTTTATCGAAAGTAACGATGTCGACATTGTATTGCTCGATATTATGCTACCCGACTATCACGGAATCGAGCTGTGTAAAATGATAAAGCGGAAAGTCCCGGAAACCGTTATTCTCGGATTGAGTAATCAAGCGGAACGAAGTATTATGATGCAGTTACTTCAAAACGGCGCCGGAGGTTATGTTTTAAAAAATGCGAATGCCAATGAACTTTTGAATTGTATTTCGGAGGCGCTGGAAGGAAAACTAACTTTTAGTGAAGAGGCCAAAGCGATTATGACAAAACCATCTCAAAATGAATGGAAATCCATTCCGACATTAACTAAAAGGGAAAAGCAGATTTTACAAAAAATTGCTAATGGTGAAACTACCGTTGCTATCGCCGATGAATTATTTGTGAGTCCGTTGACAGTGGAGACACATCGACGAAATTTGCTACAGAAATTCGGCGCTAAAAATGTTGCGGAATTGATTAAAATGGCTGTAGAATATAAATTTTTATAAAAAACTGTATCTTTATACAGCACATTATTAATCATTTAGCGATGAAACCGGTTACAAATATCGATCAATATATCGGCAACTTTCCGGAGGCTACCCAGTTATTACTACATCAAATCCGAAACAGTATTAGAGAGGTAATTCCTGAAGCTGAAGAAGTGATCAATTACGGTATGCCTACTTATCAATTACACGGAAATGTCGTGCATTTTGCGGCTTATAAAAATCATATTGGCTTTTACCCGGCTCCATCCGGAATAGCAGCGTTTAAATCGGAATTATACCTTTACAAAGGGGCAAAAGGATCTGTTCAGTTTCCGTTAGATCGTCCGTTACCGTTACAACTAATCCAATCCATTACGCTATTTCGGGCTCAGGAAAATACTGAAAAAGCCCGGTTAAAAAAATCATTGCGAACCTGTACAAAAGGGCATCGCTATTATAAAAGTAGTACCTGTCCGGTGTGTCCGGTTTGTGAATCGGAGAGAAAGCCTCAAAATGATTTTCTATCCCGATTTTCTGCTCCGGCCAGACGTGCTTTAGAACAACATCACATTTTTTCCGAAGGTGATTTAACCCGGTTTACAGAACAGGAAATTTTAGCTTTTCACGGTATCGGAAAAAGTTCGCTTCCCAAACTAAAAGAGGCACTTATTTCTGCCGGTTTACATTTTAAATCTACATGATGAATATAACTGTAACTGAACATATTCAAAACAGGAATCATCCATTGACAGCAATTATTATGGCTTTACGCCAAATTATATTAGAAGTTGACAATCGAATAGCCGAACAAATTAAATGGAATTCTCCGAGTTTTTACTATTCCGGTGCAATGAAACCTTTTGATCCTAAAGAATACAAAAGAGATATTGTTGTTTTTAATTTACACAAAGAAGATTGCGTACTATTGGTATTCCCTACGGGCGCTACAATTCATGATACTTCGGGACTGTTAGAAGGTAAATTTACCGATAGTCGAAAAGTAGTGCTATTCAAGTCAATTGATCAGGTCATGCAGCGGAAAAATGACTTGCAAGCTATTATTACAGAGTGGTTACGATTGGTTGATACACCATAGCTATCTCTTATTTTTTCAAGCTCATATAATATGCTTTTTCTTCCGGTTCAAAATGTTCTAAGGCGTAACGCAACATTACTCTAGGCATTGTAGCTGCGTGTACATCCAAAAAACGTATTAACCGGATTTTATCCGTTTTCCCGGCCTGGCGAATCCATCCGCCTACAGCTTTTCGAATCAGATCTTCCGAATCATTAACCAATATCGCTGCTATAGCAAAAGTATCATCCGCTTGTTTATTTCTTAAAAAATAGCCCGTGCTTACAATAGCGGTACGCCTGGCCCAAATATTATCCGATTGTGCTAATTGATATAAAATAGCTCTAGGTTTATCCCAAAGGTAACGTCCCACAACAAACTGACAACTTATATCAACCAAATCCCAATTATTGATCTGATCGAGACGACTCATATAAAGTTCAAACATGGCTTTTCGCTCGGCATCAGAAGTTTTTTTATTTCTTCCTTTCTTATCCATAATGCTTAAAGCACCGGCACGTATCTCATGAATTGGATTTTCCAAAAGCAGCGCTACTTCTTGTAACGGCATATCCATATAATCTTGAGCTACTTTAAAAAGTTGTCCCATTTTAATCCCCATAAACAACGACCCATTCGTTATTTTAAAATAACGTTGGATTTTCACTTTCTCTATATCGGACTGATACTGATTAAGGTCAACTATAAATTGTTCTGCGGTCATATATAAACATTACATTGCCAACTACGGACATATTTAAATTATTTCAAATATATCGTAGAAAAACAACATAACTTTGCACAGTAATAAAAAAGTTTTTTGAGATTAAAATAGTTAAGAGACACCCTATTCTTTCAAACTGACTCCCCCAATCAATTCTCAAGAACATATCAGGTGCCTCATTAACAACTGTTTAACCCCAAAAAACTTTATTTTTTAAGTAACTCCAAATTAAGCACTTAACTATATCCGGAATCTACTCCATAAATTTACCTAACCTTCCGTTAAGCAAATAATTCCACTAAAAGAGCGAATAAATAAGTAAATGGTAACATACTTTATAATATATTAATTAATAATTCTTGTAGAATCAACTTTAAACTTATTAACGTACTCTGTTTCATCCTTGATTGTCATATAGCAAACGATACAAGGAATCATTTTAGCTACACATTGCCTTCTTCTTACGATTTCAAAAGTTTCTCATTAACACATATTGAATTTCTAAAAATCATCAAAAAAGAACTCTTTTATCGATATTGTTATAACTAAAACTGCATTACTTCAAATTCATTTACAAGGCAAAGTAAACGCAAAAACAAAGGCAAAAAAAGAAATTAGACACTCACTTCCACGTAGCTGAAAAAATAAACACAAAACACTGATTTACAATATTTTAAAAACAACCAGTTTTATTATTTGAGTGTTTTTGAGTATTTATTACTTGCTAATAATAATTTCAATTCCGTATGGTCACAACACATAGCGCAAAGATAAAACAACATAAAAATCAATAATATTGTTAATTTTCATACATTTACACAACAAAAAAGCAAAAAATCATGGAAGTCAACTTTTTAGCGCTTTTATTAGCAGCATTATCCACATTAGTTGTTGGATTTATATGGTATAATCCGAAAGTATTCGGTACTATCTGGATGAGAGAAGCTCATCTAACGGAAGAACAGGTAAAAACCGGTAATATGGCCGTTATTTTCGGAATGGCTATTGTCTATGCTTTCTTTATTTCGTTTATCCTTCAGTTTCTTACAATTCATCAATACGGAGCATTAGGTATGATCGGCGGTGATGTTACTACTGCTAAACCTTCTTATCATGCCTTTATGGCCGACTATGGAACCGTTTTCCGTACTTTTAAACACGGTATGCTTCATGGTTTTTTTGCCGGATTATTTTTCGCCTTGCCTGTAGTGGGTACAAGTGCTTTATTTGAACGCAGATCCTGGAAATATACCTTAATTGCCGGAGGATTCTGGGTAGTAAGTTGCATGATTATGGGCGGAATAATCTGTGCCATGAAATAGAAAAAAACTTTTTTAACACTTATTCTATACTAATCGCTCTACATTTGTGGAGCGATTCTTTCTTTAGTGAAAACAGACTTTACCTATAAAATTTATACATCATCAACAGCGATTCCTGAAAATTGGGATACACTGGCTAATTCCAATATTTTCCTTAGTAAAGCTTATCTTAAAGTACTGGAGAAATCGGCTCCGGTTAATATGATCTGTCACTATATCGGTTTATATCATCAGGAGGAATTATGCGGAATTGCTTTATCTCAGTTTTTAGATCTTAACAAAGTAGAATCCTTCGGTGAACGGGACAATTGCCTTAAAACTTCCGTTCGAAATTTTGTATTCCGAAATTTTAGTGCTCATGTACTTTTTATCGGGAATAATATGCTGACCGGACAGAATGCTTTTGCTATCAATGATAAAATAAATACTGCTGATGCCATTGCATTGCTATTAGCTTCGGTTAATGATTTAAAAGAAATATTCCGAAAACGAAAAACAAAAATTCATTTAACCGTTTTTAAGGATTTTGATCAATCTGCTATATCGCATTTTGACATCCCTGAATTTGCTTCTTTTTATCGATTCACAACCCAACCTAACATGATATTTGACATCCGTGAGGAATGGAAAAACGAAACCGATTATGTGGATTCATTACTAAAAAAGTATAGAGATCAGTATAAAAGAGCACGAAAAAAAGCAACGGGAATTACTAAACGTAAGTTTACTTTAGAGGACATAAAAACACATTCAGACATCATACATCAATTGTATCATAATGTTGCCCGAAATGCTCCGTTTAATACTTTTTTTCTGGCTGAAAATCATTTTTACAAGCTGAAGAAACTACTTCAGGATGATTTTTTCTTTTACGGTTATTTTCTGGATGACAAATTGATTGGTTTCAATACGCTAATTAAAAACGGAACTGTGATCGACACCTATTTTTTAGGATATGATGAAAGTTGTCAGCGGGATAAAATGTTGTATCTGAATATGCTTTATGATATGATTTGTTATTCGATCAATCAGGGTTACAAAAAAATCATCTTTGCCCGGACTGCTTTGGAAATAAAGAGCTCCGTTGGTGCAAAACCTTTGGAAATGTTCGGCTATATTCAGCATAGTAATCCGTTTATTAACCGTTATATTTCAAAACTTTTCCGTTCTCTCGAACCCGAAACAGTATGGCAGGAACGAAATCCTTTTAAATAAAAAAGAGTGGCTATAACCACTCTTCTCTGTTTTATACGTTACTTTCTATTTCTTCTTGTATTAGTTCCCAGTCGGCTAAAAGCTGATCCAACTCTTTCTTTTTCTTTTCATATGCCGAAAAGAAAGAAGCATCCTGCATTAGTTTTTCATAATGTTCGGCAAGTGCTTTGTCATCTTTCTGAATTTCTTTTTCAAGTTCCTGAATCTGACTTTCTACTTTACTTAGCTTATTCTGAAGGCCTTTTTGTTTTTTTTGTTCCTCATACGAAAGCGTCTTACTCTCTTTCTGCACCACCGTTTCCTTAACGACATCTTTTTTCTCTACTTCACGCATATTCTGTACATTGCGTTGTTCAAGGAAGAAATTAATATCCCCTAAGTATTCACGGATTTTCTGGTCTTTAAATTCGTAGACAATATTGGACATTCCCTGTAAGAAATCCCGATCGTGAGACACTAACAGCAAAGTTCCTTCAAACTTCTGCAAAGCGGCCTTTAAAACGTTTTTAGACTTAATATCGAGGTGGTTTGTCGGCTCATCCATTACCAACACATTAATAGGCTGTAATAACAGCTTACAAAGTGCTAATCGGTTTCGCTCTCCTCCGGACAGTACTTTTACTTTTTTCTCAACATCATCACCACGGAAAAGAAAGGCTCCGAGCATATCTCTTACCTTCGAACGATTTGTATCCGTTGCAGCATCCGTCATTGTATCCAGTAACGTTTTTTCGCCATCCAGATATTCCGCCTGATTTTGAGCGAAATAGCCCAACTGAACGTTATGTCCCAGTTTTATTTCGCCCTGATATTCGAATTCATTAACTATTGCTTTTATAAATGTCGATTTTCCCTGACCGTTTTGTCCCACAAAAGCGATTTTACTACCACGCTCTACCAAAAGCGAAATATCTTTTAAAATCGTTTTTTCGCCGTAACTTTTGGTTACATGCTCCGCTTCAATTACAACACGTCCCGGCGTTACAGAAACCGGAAATGAAATACTCATCACCGAATTATCATCTTCATCTACTTCAATACGCTCTACTTTATCCAGTTTTTTGATCAGGGATTGTGCCATTGAGGCTTTAGAAGCTTTGGCTCTGAATTTTTCGATCAGTTTTTCCGTTTCTTCAATTTTTTTCGCCTGATTTTTCTGTGTTGCCAATTGTTTTTCACGGATTTCGTGACGTTGAATCAGATATTCACTGTAAGGCTTACTAAAGTCGTAAATCTTACCCAGAGAGATCTCAATCGTTCTATTGGTAACATTATCCAGGAACATTTTATCGTGGGAAACGATTACTACAACGCCCGGGAAATTTCGTAAAAAGCTTTCCAACCAGATGATACTTTCAATATCAAGGTGGTTTGTCGGCTCATCCAATAATAAAATATCATTGGTTTGCAGTAACAATTTTGCTAACTCAATACGCATTCTCCATCCTCCGGAAAAAGTATCGGTAGCCTTATCAAAATCTTCCCGTTTAAAACCTAATCCAAGCAATACTTTTTCGGTATCACCTACATAGTTATAACCGCCCAAAATTTCATAATGATGGGTAACATCACTTAACTGTTCGATCAATTCGGAATACTCCTGACTTTCATAATCGGTTCGGGTTGCCAACTGATGATTGATGTTATCCATCTTCATTTCGGCATTTTTAATTTCTTCAAAAGCCTGGTAAGCTTCATCCAAAACCGTTCTCCCTTTTACAAAGTCAATATCTTGTTTTAAGAATCCCAGTTTAACTTCTTTTTCAGTTGCAATGCTTCCTGAATCCGGAGCCAGTTCTCTGGAAAGAATTTTAAGCATGGTTGATTTTCCAGCTCCGTTTTTCCCAACTAGTCCGACTCTGTCACCTGCTCCCAATCGAAACGTTACTTCTTCAAACAAGTAAGTTCCGCCAAAAGAAACCGATAAATTGTGTATATTTAGCATAATTTTGTTACAAAGGTTACAAAGGTAATTTTTTAAAGACGTACCTTTACTAAAATTTCTACAAATGTTTAAAAAAGGAACCAAACTCAATAGTATCCTGACCGGAAGTTGCCCAAAATGTCAGGAAGAAGGCATGTATGTTGAGAAAAACCCATATAAACTAAAGAGTGTTTTTGAGATGCATGAACAATGCAGTCATTGCGGCACTTATTACAAAATTGAGCCGTCGTTTTTTTATGGCGCCATGTATGTAAGCTATGGTGTAGGTATTGCCTTCGGCGTAGCCGCATTTGTCATTTCCTATCTGTTTTTGGGATCAACACTTAAAACCGCATTTATCGCCATAATTTTAACTCTAATTGTTTTTATGCCGATCATTATGCGTTTGTCCCGTAATATCTGGATTAACTTTTTTGTCCATTATGACAAGGACTGGAAAAATCACATTAATAAAAACAACTAAGCTATATTTAGGAATCCAATCGGATTCCTAATTTTTTATAAAAACGTTTGATATCAATTTGCGTATCTAAAGCCGTTTTATTTTCAATCGATTCAAAGAGCTTTTGAGCCAAAAACGGCCCTAGCATTACCCCACGTGTCCCGAGTCCGTTTAACAAGTGTAAATTGCGATACAGATGATGTGTTCCGACTAACGGTCTTCTGTCTTTCACCGTTGGTCGTACTCCGGCAAAATGATCGACAACTTCAAATTCACAATCAATTAAAGATTTCAATTCCTGAATCAATTCCTGTTTTCCGGCTTCAGTAGGTTCGTCCGTTTTATCCTCCCAATTATAAGTTGCGCCAACTTTAAACAGTCCGTTACCTATTGGAAGTATAAAAACACTGGATTTTAAAACTACATCAAGATCCAGATCCGGTGCTTTAATCACAAGTAATTCACCTTTGGTTCCATCAAGTGGCACATGATTAAAAAACGGATTTTGTATCATTCCGAAGCCTTCTGCAAAAACAATTTCTTTTGCTTTTATGCCTTTATATTCTAAATAATCATCCGTAACGGTTAATTTAGAATGGTCAAAATGCTCCTTAATCAATAAGTCATTTTCATCCAGATAACGGTTATAAGTATCTAATAAGAGTGCTGTATCAACATAGCCGGTCATCAGCACTTCTCCAAAGCCAAAATCAGATGTAATCGATTGGTATTTTTTATGAATAACAGTTCCCGATAAATAGGGTGCCAGATTGGGTTTATCAGCCGCCTGAAACCAATTATTCTGTTCTTCAACGGATGCGAATTTTCGATAGATCGGTATCCGGAAATCAAATTCAGTTCCGATTCTTTTGGCAATGTCGGCATAAAACGGAAGTCCGTATTCCAATTGTTCCTGAGCACACCAAACCTGACTAAAACGTTTTAAAATAACCGGGTTATATAAACCGCCTGCTACGCGTGAAGACGACGTTGAAGCATCTTCAAATACCTTAAATGTTTTCCCGTTTTGCAATATCGTTTCAGCAAAACAAATTCCGGCGATACCGGAGCCGACAATCAAATAATCTATCATGGTACAAAAATAAAAAACTCTTACCGGGTTGGTAAGAGTTTTTATAAAATTGGAGAAATTATTTTTTAGTAATTCCACATATCTTGTTCGAAGTTGCGGATTTTTTCTTTTACGCGTTCTGATTCCAATAATTGCATTTGAGCATTTTCTTTTACATACTCATCAATCTGACGGTCACCATAAACGTTTTCTTCTCTATAAATTACTCCGTTAAAACGTCTTGAATTCAACAAGTGGTCAAACGTAATTGGCATAGCCGAGTTTTTATCGTTGAAGGCTTTACTTGCGTGTAACACATCTCTTGCCGACGGGAAGTAAACCCAGAACAATTCGATGTATTCTTTCTCCTCTTTGTCCATTGTATAAACATCCGGAACAATTGGGCAAATACCTAAAATACGGTATTTTAATTCACCCTGACGGGTATCGAAATACCAGTAACCAACAACTTTATAATCGGATACGTGAACTGCTGCGATTTCTGTTTTGTTGATATACTCTTCAGAAATTTTGGCACCCGCTTTTTTCTGTTTTGCCGTGAAGCTGTTATACTGCTCTTTACCGGCATCAGTTGTATCGATTCTAAATAATGAAGCCTCGATATCTTTTAATGATTTTTTAGTTGTAAAATAACTATCATCATAAATTTCAGTAAGCTTACCTGCCTTAATTCCTTCAACCAAAACATCATAAAGAGGCTTTCTATCCGGACCTAAGTTTCCTTCTATAGGGTAATATAACGGGAAGTTAACTCTTTCATCAAGGTCGATAATTTCCCAAATCTTTTTCCCCATTAATACATCACGATCATCCACATATCCGTATGGAAGCGGCTTGTCGTTATCTGCATTTAATTGTGCTGCGGTTTTTTTACCGATCTCAGCCGGGGTTTTTGCATTTAAAAGGTTAGACTGTGCAAAAGTTGCAATCGAGCTAAAAGTAAATGCAATTACTAATGAAAAATTTCTCCAATTCATTTTTTATTCTTTATATACTATTTAAGTAATTATAAACTCAAACTTGGTCGTTTTTATTGTACTTCAAATGTACAAGATGCAACTCTTTTCGGCATTTGATCTAAACCAACAAATTTAGCTTTGATCTCGGAGATAATAACGATATCACCTCTGCTTGCTTTAGCGATAGCCGCTTTAGCTCTTGCATCCATTTTGTTTCCGGAAACAACGATAGTCGGCTGACCTGGTACTCTGATGTTAAATTGTGTTACGTTAACGCTAACAGGGAAATCAAAATCTTCTAACTCAGCTGAGATTGTACAAACCTCTAAGTTTGATTTAGATCCTTTAGCAGCAACCTCTCCACGGATTTTTCCAGTCGGAGCCGGTAATCCTTTGATACGGAATACTTCTTTGCTGCTGAATGATTTACCGTCAGGCATAGTAGCAGTAACATTGATTGTTACATCACTTCCAGCACCTGGTGTAAGGTTGTACTGACCTGGTTTTCCAGCTGCAGCCATTCCAGGAGCAGACGCTTTTACTTTATCAGAAGAGATACCTGGTACAGAAACCGAAATCGGGTTCGGAACACCACGGTAAACAACTTTCATTTTATCAGCAGAAACGATAGCCTGGTTTGGTTTTGGTACTACAACGTAGTTTCCAGCGATTTCGATTTCAACCGGTTTGTTATCTTCCATGAAAGTAAACTTACCTTTGATATCTTTATCTCCAACGCTTCCAGCAGCCATTTTGAATACTGCAGATCCGTTTTCGATAGAAGTACTTGCACCTACAACAGAAACTGCTTTCGGAACTGTAGACTCATCATAACGACCTAATACTACACGTCCTGTAACTTGCTCTCCCTGGAAGAAAGCTGATTTATCCATCATTACGAACGCTTTATAGTTTTTCATAGAAGCCGCTGCAATTGCAGTGTTTCCTAAGAATGCGTTGTAAAGCTCTGCTTCGATAACTTTTACGTCATTTTGCATTGCCGATAACTTCGTTAAAGAAGCGATTGACGGGAATCCTTTGTAGTTGTAATCTAAATATTTTTTAGTTACTCCATCTCCGTCTTTCACATCAGCAGTATTGAATTTAGAATCGATTTCAGCAACAATAGCTTTGTATTTAGCATCGTTTCCGATTATCGCTTTCATATCTGCTCTGTACTTATCCATAGTACTAACGATTTCTTTTCCTTTAGCAGAATATCCGTCACCACTAAACCAACCTTCGTCGATTTTGTCACCTTTATCCATAGCTTCGTAAGGAAGTTTTCCGTCTTTGTTTTTTTCAACTCCTGCAGTTGCATCAGCTTTTAATTTTCCGATGTAATCGTAGAAATTTTTAGTAATAGTTGCTACCTGATCTGCTTTCTTTTTAGCTTCTCCAAATTGAGTCGGGTTATCAGCAGCTTTAGTACCTAACGCGCCTAATGTAAGTGAATTTGTTTCTGTAGCAGCCGTGTTAGCTGTTTCGAATTTTTCGTTCATCAAACCAAAAGCGGATAATACTTCTTTTGACATGTTTAATGCCAACATTGCGATGAAAACCAGGTACATCAGGTTAATCATCTTCTGTCTAGGGGTTAATTTTCCTCCTGCCATTTCTTTCTAATTAGTTTTAAAGATTAATAAATAATGCAACTAATTAGTTTCTGTTGCTCATTGCAGAAAGCATTCCGCCGTAAACGTTGTTTAATGAAGATAAATTTGCAGTCAATGATTGCATTTGATCTTTTAATTTCAAGTTGTTTTCTGCAACTTCTTTGTTGATCTCTGCATTACGAGTAGCACTTTCTAATTGTACTTTGTACATGCTGTTTAATGACTCCATTTGAGCTGCAGCCAATGACATTTCTTCAGCATATTTTTTTGTAGAAGCAACTGAATCAACAGTTGGAGCAATTCCTTTAGCAGCAGCTTCGAAATTTTTGATGCTGTTACCTAAGCTTGACATTAACTCACCGTCAATTTTAGCTTCTTTTAACATGTTATCTAATTTCTGAGATAATAATCCTTGCGCTTCTGTTGGGTTTTCCGCTTTTTTCACATCTCTCTTTTTAGCTTCTCCACCTGCTAATTCAGGGTAAACTAAAGACCAATCTAATTCTTTTTCAACTGGATCAAAAGCTGATAATGCGAAGATGAAAGCCTCAACTCCAAGACCAATAATAAGCATTGGGCTTGCACCTGGCCAGTGCATAATTTTGAATAACGCTCCAACGATTACCACTGCTGCCCCCATACCGTAGGCAAAATTCATAACTTTTTTAGGTAGTGCCATAATAAAATAAAATTTTAGTTAGTTAAGTTAATTATAAATAAAAATTGGTTAAATTTTAAAATTGAGTTAAGTTGAAATATTTTGTTGGATTTTAGTTCGGTCTGCTTCCGGTTGCCTGAGCTCCCATATAATCCTGAACTGTTCTGAATCCGATATAACTTCTTGCTGTATCTGCATATTCGAAGTTACGTGTTCCCACCTGTAAGTAGTAAGAAACATCTTTCCAGGATCCGCCACGTACCACTTTACGTTGGTTTTTAGCATCCGGAACATTTGGGTTCATTGTTGACACGTAATCATAAGCCGCTGCATCATATGAAGAATCAGTCCACTCAGCTACGTTACCTGACATGTTGTATAAGTTGAAATCATTAGGCTCGTATGATTTTGCTTCTACTGTATAAAGCGCTCCGTCAGCCGCATAATCTCCACGACTTGGTTTGAAGTTAGCCAAATAACATCCTCTGTCATTATGAGCATAAGGTCCTCCCCAAGGAAAAGTTGCAGATTCTAAACCGCCTCTTGCAGCGTACTCCCACTCTGCCTCTGTTGGCAAACGGAATGAGTTCACTTGATCTCTACCTTTTTTCTTTTTGATATACGAGTTTTTGTTTAACGTTCTCCAAGCACAAAATGCTTTTGCTTGTTTCCAGCTAACTCCTACTACAGGATAATCCCCATAAGCCTGGTGCCAGAAATAATCATTGTGCATTGGTTCGTTATACGAATATGCGAAGTCCTTAATCCAAACGGTAGTATCCGGATAGATTAACTGATTTTCAGTTTTGATAAATTTACTTCTTTTGGAACGACTGCTTGTAGTGCTTTTATCTTTAGCAGCAGCTTGAATATCCATCCATGTATAACGGAATTTCAATTTCGAAACATCGAAAGTTCTCAGACCGTTATAAGACTCACTTGCAGGTAAATACAAAGAATCCATAACCTCAACATAATACTCATCCGGGTATTTTTGCGGGTCTTTATGTAATTTCACTTTTTTGTTAAGACGTCTTCCGGCATAAGGATCTTCATCAGTTCCTACACTGTAATAATTCTCATACATGTATTTGTCGTAAGCAGACATTTTTGCAGGATCCTGATCACTAAAAGCGAAATCTCCAATACTTCCACCTTTATTGCTTCCTGAACCTGGTTTCATACCTTGCTCGTCGGCTAAAATTGCCAAACGAACACGGATTGTAGAATCTTTTACCCATTCGACAAACTGACGATACTCACTATTCGTAATCTCCGTCTCATCCATGTAAAAGGAACGAACTGTTACCGTTTTTGTCGGCGCGTCCTGAACGTTGGCTAAATCATCATCTGATTTACCCATAATAAAAGCACCACCAGGAACCAAAGTCATACCATACGGCTTTTCCGGATGCCATTTCTTTCCTTTAACTCCTACTAGCTCACCTCTGTCGTTAGAACCACAGCTGAAAAATAAGGATACAACAGCTGTTAATGCAATGAACTTCTTCATATAAATTTGGGTTAATAGTATTTATATTTTTAAGGGCGTAAACCTATTTATTTATTTTCTAAAAAACAAAAATTTTATTAAAAAAAACTTAAAAAAAACAATAAAACACAATTTAGGGTTTAAATAAACGTTTTTTCAACAATCAACGTTATGAAGGCGTTAATTAAACCATATTTTTACGTTGCGCCTTCCACCATCTTTCGGGGATTTCATGGTTTGTTGCGCCCAAATAATCCTCATATGTGCAAGGTAATAACGTGTTTCTTTTTAATTTATTGTTAAAACTTGTTAAAAAGGGTATTTCTATCCACCATCTGTCCGTTTTATCGCTTTTATAGAAAATCAATTCTTCGTCTTCCAACGGCACAATATAGCGGGAATACTCTTCTCGGCTACCAAACGGATATTCTTTCGAACGATAATGATATCCTTCAATAAAATACCATAAAATCTGAGCAATTAACATCGCTTCCGCAGCGGTACTATTATGGTTAAAAATTCCAAAAGAAGACACCTTATCACTGATTCCTGCGTAACGGGAAAGTATACAGATTTCTTTACCGTTAAAGCCATTCGGCATAAACTGTGCAAAGTTACCGGAAGCGCTTGACTTTACTGAGGTCAAATCAAGACTTACTAGGTCAGCATCGCGAAAAACCGGCTCTGCTATAGTCGAATTATTACTGATTTCACCTAACCGATAAGCATCAAAGTATAATTTTTCAACAAGATCAATCTCTTCCTGCGAATTGAAATAGGTCTGATATCCGACATTACTATAATTAAAGAGATTATTCGGTTCTTCCACAATCATCTTAGTCAGATACGAATTACCGGCTAACTGTTCTTCATCTTTACCAAAATCAAAACGATTATCTATGGCTACTACATTCACCATCTGTTCCAATTGATCATACGCCCGGTAAACCGCATAGGTTAAATCCTGAGAACCACCAATTACAATCGGAATTACTTTATTTTTGATCAGATGCGCCACAGCTGTTTTCAACACATAATACGTATCTTCCGAAGAACTACCGGCAACCACATTACCCAAATCAACAATCTGAGCATCCCAGTTGCCCGGAAATTGTCTGTAAAATGCTTTTCGTATCTCCGTTAATTCAATCGCATCATTATGTCCTGCAAAACCTCTGTTTTCCAAAACACCAATAATCGCTATAGCTGCATTTTCGATGTCCGGGAACTCCGTTTCGGTATGAAAAACCACTTTCCGTCCTAAAGTTTGGCTATTTAATTCCTGAATAAACGCCAGAAATTCGGCATCAACCGGTTGAATATAATCGAATGCCATTTCTTATTTCTTTTTTGTAGTTGTTTTTTTAGCCGGTGCTTTTTTTGCTGTTGCTTTCTTAGCTGCCGTTTTCTTTGCAGGAGCCTTTTTCTCGATCATCTCCTTTACCTCATCAAGCGTCATCTTAGCGGCATCCACATCTTTAGAAAGTTCAATTTTCACTTTCCCTTTCAGAATTACCGAACGCCCCCAACGTGCTTTTTCCACGCGGATTCCTTCTTCTTCCCAGTTATGAATTACTTTATCAATATCCTTTTGCAACTTATCTTCAATCAATTCTACAATATCCGATTGTGATAAGTTATCAAAGTTGTATTTCTTATTGACATTAATAAACATTCCGTTCCATTTAATAAACGGCCCGAAACGTCCTACTCCTTTTTGTACCGGTTCATTCTTATACGTTCCGATCGGTGCATCGGCCTGTTCTTTTTCTTTAATCAGAACCATAGCCCTTTCTAACGTTACGTCTAACGGCTCTTCACCTTTAGGAAGCGAAATAAAAACACTTCCGAAACGCACATACGGTCCGAAACGTCCGTTATTTACCTCCACTTCTTCTCCTTTATATGTACCCAGGTTTTTCGGCAACAAGAATAAGTTCAACGCTTCCTCCAGTGTAATACTTCCGATGTTTTGTTCCGGACGCAGACTGGCGAATTGTTTTTCTTCTTCATCCACATCACCGATTTGTGCCATCGGTCCGAATTTACCTAAACGTACACTAACCGGTTTTCCCGATTTCGGATCTACACCTAAAATACGCTCACCGGATTCTCTTTCCGCATTTTCTTCAACGTTTATTACGGTCGGATGAAAATGATCATAAAACAGACGCATCATCGTAGCCCAATCTTCATTTCCGGCTGCGATCTCATCAAAATCCTGTTCTACTTTAGCAGTAAAGTTATAATCTAAGATGGTTTCAAAATTTTTAACCAGGAAGTCATTCACAATAATTCCGATATCCGTCGGAACTAATTTTCCTTTATCAGAACCGAAATTCTCTTTCAATTCCTGATCATTTATCTTACCTCCTTTTAATGTCAACAATGCATATTTACGCTCTTGTCCTTCAAAGCTTCCTTTTTCAACATAATTTCTGTTGATGATCGTTGAGATTGTCGGTGCATAAGTCGACGGACGTCCAATTCCCAGTTCTTCGAGTTTTTTCACCAAAGAAGCTTCCGTATAACGCGCCGGCGGTCTTGAAAAACGTTCTGTAGCCGTAATATAATTATTCGTTAATCTTTCGTTTACCCGTAATGCCGGCAACATTCCTTCCTGTTCTTCCTCTTCGTCATCATTTCCTTCCAGATACACTTTAAGGAAGCCTTCAAAAAGTAACACTTCACCCACAGCACCAAACACTTCCTTATGGTTACTGGCTTGAATTTTCACATTGGTACGTTCCAACTGCGCATCACTCATTTGCGATGCCAGGGTACGTTTCCAGATCAAATCATATAAACGTGCCTGATCTCTGTCGATATTTACGGAATGCAAAGACATGTCAGTAGGTCGGATTGCCTCGTGTGCTTCCTGCGCCCCTTTTGTCTTTGTTGCATAATTTCTCGGTTTACTGAATTCTTTACCGTAGGAACGAATAATTTCAGCTTCGGCTGCTGCCATCGCATCCTGTGATAAGTTCACACTATCCGTTCTCATATAAGTGATCAATCCGGCCTCATACAAACGTTGCGCCAACATCATCGTAACACCTACCGGAAAATAGAGCTTTCGCGCCGCTTCCTGTTGCAAAGTTGATGTAGTAAAAGGCGCAGCCGGTGTCTTTTTGGTCGGCTTTGTTTCCAGATCAGCTACTTTATAGTCTGATCCTATATTTTGTTTTAAGAAGTTTTCCGCTTCTTCTTTTGTTTTAAAATTATGTGGCAGCTTCGCTTTAAATGTTTTTCCGGCTTCATTCGCAAATTCAGCCGAGACACTATAGGAACCTTCAGCTCTAAAATTTTGTATTTCGCGTTCCCTTTCAACAATTAAACGAACTGAAACCGATTGTACTCTTCCCGCAGACAATCCTCCTTTTACTTTTTTCCAAAGCACCGGAGAAAGTTCATATCCTACCAATCGATCCAAAACACGTCTCGCCTGTTGGGCATTTACAAGATCGTAATTAATCCCTCTCGGGTTTTCGATCGCTTTTTGAATGGCCGTTTTAGTAATTTCGTGAAAAACGATACGTTTGGTTTTTTTCTGATCCAATTTTAATTCTTCCGCCAGATGCCATGCAATAGCTTCTCCCTCGCGGTCTTCATCGGAAGCCAACCAAACGGTTTCTGCTGACTTAGAAAGGTCTTTTAGTTTTTTAACTACTGCTTTTTTATCGGACGAAACTTCATACTTCGGTTTAAAATTGTTTTCAATATCAACTCCGATTTCTTTGGAAGGCAAGTCGGCTATATGTCCGTAACTTGACTCAACCTGATAATCCTTTCCTAAAAACTTTTCTATCGTTTTTGCCTTTGCAGGCGACTCAACAATCACTAAATTCTTTGCCATACTTCTACTGTTTGTCCCGCAAAAGTATAGGATTTTTTTAAATATTACATTTTTGCTTTTTTTAAAACTAATTATTAATCTGCATTTCGGGGTTAATCACGTCATTTTTCACACGCTATTTTCAAAAGAAAAGTAACCCGATTATATCAAATCATTTACGCTATAAAAAAAGAAAACAATTCATTAATTATCAGAACAATAATTCTTAAAAAACCAACACTTCAAACACATCTTCCTTACTTTTATTTATAAAAAAACAAAAAAGTTGAAAAAATTAACATTTAAAATTTTGGACAAACGCACTTTATGATGATTTTTGAGAATATAATTCCCATTTCGCAACAAAAAAACACAATATGTCCTCTTTTTTAAATTTAACCTATGACTTTCTGAACAAAAACGCATACTTCTTAAACAAAGAGGATTTGAACCTTCAGTTGTTATCGCATGAAGATTACCCAAGTTTCCGATCGGTTTCAGATACTTTCGATTATTTTGGCATTGAAAATCTTGCAGCCAATGTACCGATAGACGCATTAGAACAGCTTCCGGAATATTTTATGACATTGATCAATATCGATGAAAAACCTGTTTTCGTATCCGTTCAGAAAACTAAAAACCGTATTATCTGTAAAGGATCTGATAAAAAAGCCCGTCATTACAGTTTTACCGATTTTAAAAAGATCTGGACCGGAACCATTATCGTGGTAGAGAAAAACGCCACTCCTACTGTAGACAAAAACAGACTAAACACAATCATTTCAGGAATAGCAGCTCTATTACTAGTTGCTATACTATTGTATCCTTTTTCGCTTACCACTGCATTATTAGGTGTTTTATCGTTATCCGGTATTTTCCTTAGTTGGCTGATTACAAAAGAAGAACTCGGTATTCAGGACACCATCACAACGACTTTATGTAACACCTTAAATGAAAAAGGCAGTTGCAGTACCATTATCAATTCCAAAGTTCGGTTTTTAGGCTGGCTCTCACTCAGTACCGCTACCAGTCTGTTTTTTCTTTCTCAGCTAACACTTTTACTATTTATCGGTTTTGACAAGACTTTTTTCAGCATCGCCTTATTAGCCGCTATACCGGTTTTGTTATTTTCATTTTACAGCCAGGCTTTTATTTTAAAAGAATGGTGCGCCCTTTGTCTCGGAACGGCTTTATTAATTGTTTTGGAAATGGGCTTTGTTTTTACAGCAGCTGCACCTTATCAATTCCAACCGGCATATTGGAGCAAAGCGCTATTATGCATTACGGTTATATTTTTAGGAATAACGTATTTCAAAAACTTAATAAGAAAGAACATTGACTTAAAAAAGACCGAGATTGACTTTCTAAAGTTTAAACGAAATCAGGAATTATTTTCCTCCTTATTATATAAGAAGCAACTCGCCAATAATTCAATTCTTCCAAAACAACACAAAATCAGCTTCGGATCCGACAATCAGGCCATCACCATACAAACGGTTATCAATCCGTTATGCGGTTATTGTACCGATGCTTTTAAAGCTTATTTTTCATTGTTAGAAAGACACAGTAATGACATTCGTATTCACTTTATTTTTAGTGTTCCTTATGATAAACCCGACAATCTTGCCACCAAAATAGTACTTTCCGTATTGGAAGCATACAACCACAATCCGAAACAAGCCTTATTACTATTAAAAGAATGGTTTGACAAAAAAGACATTTCCCATTGGGAGAATAAAAGCGTTACCATGACTCCGGAAAAACAGCAATTACTACAATCACATCGTTTGTGGTGTGATACGAACGGTATTTTGTATACTCCGGCTACTTTTATTAACGGCTATTATTACCCAACCGAATACAAAATACAGGAATTCAGTCTATTTTCTGACGAAATGATTGAACTGTCCAAAAAAGAGCACAATATGACCTATCAAAATTAGCACTAACAAAACATTGTCCTCACTTTGTCATTGATTTGACCTTGACAAATCCCGCTTTACTTAACAATATTATTATATTTGTTAATAATGATTGAGTTTTAACCACAAAACAACAAATAGTTATTCCTTATTAAGGTATACTAATTTTTAAACGAAATGCTACAATTCCCTTTTTATAAACAAGCCGATTCCAAAGACTGTGGTCCCACATGTCTTAAAATAATTGCCAAGCACTACAAAAAGGTCATCAATATTCAGAAGTTAAGAGCTTTATCTGAAACAACGAGGGAAGGAAGTAATCTTCTGTCACTAAGTGACGCCGCTGAAAGAATCGGTTTTCGTACATTGGGTGTCCGCATTTCATTAGAGCGATTGCAGGAAGTACCGGTTCCGTGTATTCTGCATTGGAATAACAATCATTATGTAGTCTTATATAAGGTAAAGAAAAACAAACTCTATGTTTCGGATCCGGCACACGGACTTCTGGAATATGATAAAGAAGAATTTCTAAAATTCTGGATCGGCAATAATGCTACTGAAACAACTGAAGAAGGAATCGCACTTTTAATTGAACCGACTCCCAAGTTTTATCAGAATGAATTTGAATCCGACAGTAACAACAGTGCTTTCGGTTTCGGATTATTATCCCGTTACGTTTTACGCTACAAAACTTTTCTGGTTCAACTAATCATCGGGTTGACAGCCGGGAGTTTTATTCAGCTTATCTTTCCGTTCCTGACACAAAGCGTAGTCGATGTCGGTATCCAAAACCAGAATATCCATTTTATTTATCTGGTACTTGTCGCCCAGTTGTTTTTGTTTCTCGGAAGAACCGGACTTGAATTTATCCGAAGCTGGATTTTATTGCATCTGTCAACACGAATCAATATTTCCCTGATCTCCGATTTCTTTATCAAACTGATGAATCTTCCGATTTCCTTTTTTGATGTGCGAATGACCGGAGATATCATGCAACGAATCAGCGATCATCACCGTATCGAACGAATCCTGACAACATCTTCATTAAGCGTTTTATTCTCCTTTATTAATATGATTATTATGGGAGCCGTATTAGCTTACTATAATCTGACTATTTTCGCTATTTTCTTTATCGGAAGTTTCTTCTACTTTCTATGGGTTACCCTTTTCCTAAAAAGAAGAGAGGATCTCGATTACAAACGTTTTTCTGAAGTCAGCCAGGAACAAAGTAAAGTAATTGAGTTGATCAATGGAATGCAGGAAATCAAACTGCACAATGCAGAAAAACAAAAACGCTGGGGATGGGAATATATCCAGGCGCGCCTATTTAAAGTATCCATGAAAAGTCTGGTATTGGAGCAAACTCAAAACATTGGTTCCAACTTTATCAACGAACTTAAAAATATTCTGATTATTTTTCTTTCTGCCAAATTGGTTATCGACGGTGCCATTACGCTCGGTATGATGATGGCCATCAGTTCCATTGTAGGAAACTTAAACGGTCCCATTTTACAATTAATCGGTTTTATACGGGAAGCACAAGACGCTAGAATTTCCCTTGCCCGTTTGTCGGAAATACACGAAAAAGAAGATGAAACTCAGGACGAGGACGAAAAAATACACGACTTTCCAAAAGACGAAACGATTAACATTAAAAATATCTCGTTCCGGTATACCGGTTCCGATATTCCCGTACTTGAAGATGTCAGCTTAACCATACCGGCTAAAAAAGTGACCGCTATTGTTGGTGTTAGCGGTAGCGGAAAAACGACACTGATGAAAATCCTACTAAAATTCTACGATCCGAATACCGGTGATATCTTTCTGGGCAAAACCAATCTTAAAAACATGTCTCAAAAAACCTGGCGTTCTCATATCGGGTGCGTGATGCAGGAAGGCTATATTTTTAATGATACAATAGCAAACAATATCGCACTTGGTGTAGACAAAGTGGATAAAAATCGTCTTGCTTATGCCGCAGATGTAGCCAATATCCGGGATTTTATCGAGGAACTTCCTTTGGGTTACAATACCAAAATCGGAATGGAAGGAACCGGAATGAGTACGGGGCAGAAACAACGCTTACTCATTGCCCGTGCCGTTTATAAAAATCCTGAAATGTTGTTTTTTGACGAAGCAACTTCCGCTTTGGATGCCAATAATGAACGGGAGATTATGCAAAAGCTAGATCTCTTTTTCCGGGATAAAACAGTAGTCGTTATTGCGCACCGACTTAGTACGGTTATGAATGCTGATCAAATTGTAGTACTCGACAAAGGTCGGATTATTGAAGTCGGAAATCATGAGGAACTCGTAGACAACCGCGGTGATTATTACCGTTTAGTTAAAAACCAGTTACAACTGGGCAATTAAATAAATACAGAATTAATACAACGAAAGATGCCTCAGCCTCAAAATAGAAGAACCAATATCGAATTAAGAAGCGAAGAAGTTCAGGAAATACTAACGCAAGTTCCGCATTGGATGATCCGATGGGGAAATATCGTTATTTTCATTATTCTGTCCTTACTATTAATATTGTCCTGGTTTGTCCGTTATCCGGATATTGTAACAACTGAAATCACGATAACAACACAAACACCACCCGAAAAACTAATCGCACGTACTTCGGGTCGAATTGAAAAAATTCTGGTTCCGGATCGCACAAAAATCAAAAAAGACACACCACTGGCCGTTATTGAGAACACTGCCAATTTTGAGGATGTTTTTCTTTTAAAAAGTATTACCGACAGTTTAAAGGTTACTCCCGATTTTAAATTCCCTTTTGAAAAAGTGAATGCTTTACAATTGGGCGATATTTCCAGTGTGTTTGCACTATTCGAAAAAGACTATGCCAACTATGAACTCAACAAAGACCTCCAACCCTATAATGTAGAAAACAGTGCCCAACGTTATGAAGCCACTCAGTTAAAGGAACGAATGGGACTTTTACAACAGCAGGTCATTATCGCGCAAACCGAATTACAACTTAAGAAAAAAGAACTGGAGCGCTATAAAAAATTATATGAAAACGGTGTTATCGCCTCTCAGGAATGGGAAACAAAAAATATCGACTACCTGCAAAGTGAAAAAAACATCAAAAGTCTGAATTCCCAGATTTCACAACTACATTCTTCTTTGAATGAATTAAGCCGAAGCAGTAAAACGACCAAAATAAATGAAACAAAGGATCAGGTTATCTTTTTCCGAAATATGGCGCAATCCTACAATCAGCTAAAAAAGGCTATTGCCGACTGGGATCTCGCTTTCGTATTGCGTTCCTCAATCCCCGGTGAAGTTTCCTATCTGCAAATCTGGAAAGAAAATCAAACCATTAATGTAGGTGAAAATGTTTTTACCGTCATTCCTAAATCCGATGCTCAATATATAGGTAAGGTAAAAGCACGGACTACCAATGCCGGAAAACTAAAACCCAATCAGGATGTCAATATTCGATTATTAAATTATCCTGATCGTGAATTCGGTATCGTGAAAGGCAAGGTAAAATCCATTTCGCTGACGCCTGATAAAGACGGTTTGTTATTGATTGACGTATCATTACCAAAAGGATTAAACACATCCTATCACAAAAAGATTACATTCCAACAGGAAATGGGCGGAACAGCCGACATTATAACGGAAGATCTTCGCCTGTTAGAACGGCTACTCTATCAATTCCGCGATCTGTTCAGAAGATAAAAAACAGCGTCTTTTCGGGTCTTTTCACGGCGTAATTGAAAATCTGTGTTAAACAAATCTGTCATCTTGTCAGAAAATAAAATTTAATAGTATCTTTGCAGATTAAGAAGATTTACACCCTTATCGTGATATATGGAAAAGGTTATTGAAGAAAATAAACAGGGAACCAGCCTTGTTCTTGAAAATAAAGAAGGAAACTCCAAAAAGCTTTTTATTGAAAGCTACGGTTGTGCGATGAATTTTTCCGACAGTGAAGTTGTAGCCTCAATTTTAGCGAATGAAGGATACAATACCACTCAGAAATTGGAAGAAGCTGATTTGGTTCTGGTAAACACCTGTTCCATTCGGGACAAAGCAGAACAAACAGTTCGCAAACGCCTTGAGAAATACAACGCAGTTAAAAAAATAAATCCCGGCATGAAAGTGGGCGTATTGGGCTGTATGGCCGAACGTCTGAAAAGCCAGTTCCTTGAACAGGAAAAAATCGTGGATATGGTTGTCGGTCCGGATGCCTACAAAGACATTCCGAATCTACTAAAAGAAGTAGAGGAAGGCCGTGACGCCATTAATGTAATTTTATCAAAAGACGAAACTTACGGCGACATCTCCCCTGTCCGTTTACAAAGTAACGGTGTAACTGCTTTTGTATCTATTACAAGAGGATGCGACAATATGTGTACGTTCTGCGTGGTACCTTTTACCCGTGGTCGTGAGCGTAGTCGTGAACCGCAAAGTATTTTGGAAGAAATCAACGATCTGGCTAGCAGAGGCTTTAAAGAAGTGACGCTTTTAGGACAAAACGTTGATAGTTATTTATGGTATGGCGGCGGATTAAAAAAGGATTACGAGAAAGCCAGCGAAATGCAAAAAGCTACCGCAGTGGATTTTGCTCAATTACTGGATATCTGCGCAACGGCACATCCAAAAATCCGTTACCGTTTTTCCACTTCCAATCCGCAGGATATGCATGAAGAAGTATTACATGCTATCGCGAAACATCCTAATGTTTGTAATTACATTCACTTACCGGTTCAATCCGGAAGTACCCGTATATTAAAAGAAATGAATCGCCAGCATACTCGTGAAGAGTATATGGCTTTAGTCGACAAAATCAAGACTATTATTCCGGGCTGTTCTATTTCACAGGATATCATTACCGGTTTCCCTACCGAAACAGAAGAAGATCATCAGGATACTTTAAGCCTAATGGAATATGTAGAATATGATTTCGGTTATATGTTTGCTTATTCTGAAAGACCGGGAACTTTGGCCGCCAGAAAAATGGAAGATGATGTGCCGGAAGAAACAAAAAAACGCCGTTTACAGGAAATTGTCGATTTACAACAGGAACTAAGCTATAAAAGAACATCCCGCTTCCTGAACCAAACCGTGGAAGTACTGATTGAAAAAGATTCTAAACGATCTGATGCACATTGGTCCGGAAGAAATTCCGAAAACGTAGTTGTGGTTTTCCCGAAAGAAAACTATAAAGTGGGTGATTTTGTAATGGTTAAAATCAACGATTGTACTACGGCAACCTTAATCGGTGAAGCAACCGGATATTCAGAAATGAATTAAATCCGAAACCGATATCAGCATCAATATAACCCAAACAACCTCTGTCATGGAAAACGTCCAAGCCATAAAACAGCGTTTTGAAATTATCGGGAATGACCCGAAACTCAATCGTGCCATCGAAAAAGCCATTCAGGTTGCGCCAACCGATATTTCGGTATTAGTAACCGGTGAAAGCGGTGTTGGTAAAGAAAGTATTCCGAAAATTATTCATTCCCTTTCCCATCGAAAGCACGGAAAATATATCGCCGTAAACTGTGGTGCGATCCCGGAAGGAACAATTGACAGTGAATTGTTCGGTCATGAAAAAGGAGCGTTTACAGGCGCAACGGCAACTCGTGAAGGGTATTTTGAAGTAGCCGACGGCGGAACTATTTTCCTGGATGAAGTCGGTGAATTACCGTTAACCACTCAAGTTCGTTTATTACGGGTATTAGAAAACGGAGAATTTATCAAAGTAGGTTCGTCACAAGTACAAAAAACCAACGTACGAATTGTAGCCGCTACTAATGTCAACATGGTTAGCGCTATAGAAAAAGGAAAATTCAGAGAAGATCTTTATTATCGTTTAAGTACCGTAGAAATTAATCTTCCTCCGTTACGGGAACGAAAAGAGGACATCCACTTGCTGTTCCGCAAATTTGCATCTGATTTTGCTCATAAATATAAAATGCCGCCTTTAAAGTTAGACGAAGGTGCAATTCAATGGCTTACCAAATACCGTTGGAGCGGAAATATCCGTCAGCTTCGCAATGTAGCCGAGCAGATATCTGTATTGGAAACCAGCCGCGATATTTCATTAGCAACACTTCAGTCGTATTTACCGATGGAAGGGAGCAATTTACCTTCTGTAATCAGTGATAAAAAAGCGGATAGCGATTTCAGTTCCGAACGGGAAATTCTATATAAAATCCTTTTCGACATGAAAAGTGATTTGAACGATTTGAAAAAACTGACTTTGGAATTGATGCAAAACGGCAATACCAATAAAGTTCAGGAAACCAATAAAAATCTGATTCAGCGTATTTACGGCACGGCAGATGAAACTGAAATTCCGTTTGAAAAACAAAACAGCCTTGACGCCATTCCGGTTCCTTCGAAAAATATGCAGGAAGAGTTTGACGACGATGACGACGATCAGAACTACCTGATCGCAGAAGCAGTTGAAGAAGAAGATTCATTGCGCCTGGATCAAAAGGAAATCGAACTGATCAAAAAAGCATTAGAACGCAACAAAGGAAAAAGAAAAGCAGCAGCAGATGAATTAGGCATTTCCGAACGCACATTATACCGAAAAATTAAGCAATTCGATCTGTAATATATTCCAAAATGAAAAATTTTAAATCCCTTTTTATAATCCCGATCCTGCTATTACTAAGCAGCTGTTCCGTTTATAACTTTACCGGAACCGGAAAAATAGATGCCAAGACATTTCAGGTTAATTATTTCCAAAACAATGCACCGTTAGTAGAACCGGGAATTGAAAGAAACTTTACACTCGAATTACAAAAAATCATTCAGAATCAGACCAATCTGAGTCTTACCAATACCGGAGGTGATCTGATTTATGAAGGTGAAATTACCGATTACAGGATTACACCTATGGGATCGAATGCTAATCAGGGCGCCGATCAAAACAGGCTTTCCATCACGGTAAACGTACGTTTTACCAATAAAAACAAATCGGATGACGATTTCGAAAGAAAATTCTCTTTCTATTATGACTTCCCTGCTAATGATCAATTGGTTGGTTCCAAACTTTCAGAAGCACTAAACGTTATTTTTGAAAGAATTACACAAGATGTATTCAACCAGTCATTGGCGAAATGGTAATAACAACAAAACTGTCATTGTGAACGTAAACGATTTAACCTATTTACTCAATAAACCCGAAAACATCCGGTCGAGACAAACCATCGAACTGGAAAGTATTTTGCATCAGTTCCCCTATTTTCAGGCGGCTCGGGCAATTCATCTAAAAGGGCTTTACGATGAAAACAGTTTTCGTTACAACCACGAGTTAAAAAAGACAGCAGCCTATACTACCGACAGAAGCATCCTTTTCGAATTTATTACATCGAAAAATTTCACATCAATACAACAGGCTTTCTTTGAAGAAAAAGAAGCGGCTATTCAGGATATTATTGTCAATCAATATAAAGTTGTTATTCCGGAAGAAACAAAACCGGCTGTTAAAGAAGTCGATCCGTTGGAACAGTCAATCCGATCTTCGATTAAAGTAGCCGAACCGGATCCTGTCCAAACCGAAATCAAAACGGAAACAACGGCAGAAAAACAAGAAAAAACAGAAACCGCTTTAGAGCAATCCATTCGCACTTCGATTAAAGTTGCGGAACCGGAGACTGAAAAGCCGGCTGTTGAAACCCAAATCATTCCGGTAAATGAACCGTCCGAAATTGAAACGGCTGTTGAAAATCTTGAGATCGGAAAACCGTTGGAATTTTCAAAAGAAGAAAAACATTCGTTCCAGGAATGGCTCCAATTGGCAAAATTTAGTCCGATTGACCGTGAAAATCCGATTGAAAAAGAAGAAATTGATCCGGAGAAAAAGAAAAAATCAGATCTGATTGATAAATTTATTGAAACCAATCCGAAAATAGTTCCGAGTAAAAATACGCCTGTACCTCCCGTAAACATTGACAAATCGACTCAGGACACTTCTTATTTGATGACCGAAACACTGGCAAAAGTGTACCTCGAACAAAAAAAATATCAGAAAGCAATTCAAGCTTATGAAATATTAATTTTGAAATATCCAGAAAAAAGTCATTTCTTTGCAGACCGAATTTCGGATATTAAGATATTACAACAAAATAACAATTAAAAAATTAAAATATGTTTTCAGTTTTTTTAGTACTAATAACAATCGTTTGTTTTTTACTTATTGTGGTTATCATGGTTCAAAACCCTAAAGGTGGAGGATTATCTTCAAGCCTTGGTGGTTCACAAATGATGGGTGGTGTTCAGAAAACAAATGACTTCCTTGATAAAAGTACATGGACTTTGGCTACTGCCTTAATCGTTTTGATTTTATTATCCAGCTTAAGCTTCACAGGAAGCATGGGTGATAACGGTTCTAAATTAATTGACAACAACACTCCGGCTCCGGTTGCAGCTCCTGCAAAACCGGCAGCTAACCAAACAGCGGCTCCGGCTGCAAAAACAGAAGAAGCTCCGGCAGCTACTACAGATGCAGCAACTCCGGCTCCGACTACTGAAGAAGCTAAAAAATAAGCATACGTATACGATTATAAAATGCCAGCCTGTCAGTGCTGGCATTTTTTTTTACAAAAAACTGTCAGTTTTAGCAATTGGCATACTTTCTGAAAAGTAAATTGCATCAAACTAAATAATAACATAAAATAACATATCATTATGGCATTAAACATTAAACCACTTTCAGATCGCGTTATCGTGGAACCTGCGGCTGCTGAAACGCAAACCGCTTCCGGTATTATCATCCCTGATACAGCTAAAGAAAAACCTCAGAAAGGTACTGTGGTAGCTGTAGGAAACGGTAAAAAAGACGAACCCTTAACGGTAAAAGTCGGAGATACGGTTTTATACGGTAAATATGCTGGAACCGATTTAAAATTCGAAGGTAAAGATTACCTGATTATGAGAGAAGATGACATTTTGGCGATCATCTAATAATGTACCATAAAAAAGGATAACAAATAAAATTAAAGAATTATAAAATGGCAAAAGATATAAAATTTGATATTGAAGCACGTGATGGTTTAAAACGTGGAGTTGATGCTTTAGCAAATGCAGTAAAAGTAACATTAGGTCCTAAAGGTCGTAATGTAATCATAAGTAAATCATTCGGAGGTCCTACAGTAACTAAAGATGGTGTTTCTGTGGCAAAAGAAGTGGAATTAAAAGACACTTTAGAAAACATGGGAGCACAGATGGTAAAAGAAGTGGCTTCAAAAACCAATGATCTTGCAGGTGACGGAACAACTACTGCAACTGTTTTAGCACAGGCAATCGTAAAAGAAGGTCTTAAAAACGTAGCAGCAGGAGCGAATCCGATGGATTTGAAAAGAGGAATCGACAAAGCTGTTGAAGCTATTGTATCTGATTTACAAAAACAAGCTCAGGAAGTGGGTAGCTCAACTGAAAAAATCAAACAGGTAGCTTCTATTTCCGCTAATAATGATGATGTGATCGGTGATTTGATCGCAACTGCTTTCGGAAAAGTAGGAAAAGAAGGTGTTATCACTGTTGAAGAAGCTAAAGGAACGGATACGTATGTTGATGTTGTAGAAGGAATGCAATTTGACAGAGGTTATTTATCACCTTATTTCGTGACCAATCCGGAAAAAATGGAAGTGGAATTAGAAAGACCATACATCCTTTTATACGATAAAAAAGTATCTTCTTTAAAAGAATTATTACCAATCCTAGAGCCGGTAGCACAATCCGGAAAACCATTGTTAATCATCGCTGAAGATGTTGACGGGGAAGCGCTTTCTACATTGGTAGTTAACAAATTAAGAGGGGCATTGAAAATTGCTGCCGTGAAAGCACCAGGCTTTGGTGACAGAAGAAAAGCAATGTTAGAAGATATTGCAATCCTGACAGGCGGAACTGTAATCGCAGAAGAAAGCGGATACAACTTAGAAAATGCTACTTTGGACATGTTAGGAACTTGCGAAAAAGTAACAATCGATAAAGACAATACTACAGTAGTAAACGGTGCCGGTGAAGCTGACATGATTAAAAATCGCGTTAACCAGATTAAAGCACAAATGGAAACTACTACTTCTGATTATGACAGAGAAAAACTACAGGAGCGTTTGGCTAAATTGGCCGGCGGTGTAGCTGTATTATATGTAGGTGCCGCTTCTGAAGTAGAAATGAAAGAGAAAAAAGACCGTGTGGATGACGCTTTACATGCTACTCGTGCAGCTGTTGAAGAAGGAATCGTTGCCGGTGGTGGTGTTGCTTTATTAAGAGCTAAAGCTGTATTAACAAATATCAAAGCCGATAATGCAGATGAAGCAACCGGAGTTCAGATTGTTTCCCGTGCTGTTGAAGCGCCGCTAAGAACAATTGTTGAAAATGCTGGTTTAGAAGGTTCTGTAGTAGTAGCTAAAGTAGCTGAAGGAAAAGACAGCTTCGGATATAACGCTAAAACGGACGAATATGTTGACATGTTAAAAGCCGGAATTATCGATCCTAAAAAAGTAACACGTGTAGCACTTGAAAACGCTGCATCTGTTTCAGGAATGATCCTGACAACAGAATGTGCTTTGATCGAAATTAAAGAAGAGAATGCCGGAGGTGCTATGCCAATGGGAGGCGGAATGCCGGGAATGATGTAATATTTCAACTCAGATATACTCAAAAAACCATCTTGCTCGCAAGATGGTTTTTTTTATCATTTTTATTTCTCATCTTTGAGAAAACAAAAACAAATATGCTGCTAAAAAACCTTCTTCTTTTGCTTTTATTGGTTCACTATAACAGTCAGGCGCAATCGTCGGTCACTCAACGTGAACAGGAAATCGCATCCTTGTATAGCAATTATTTTAAAGCAAACCGCGAAAAGATCCATCTTCACCTCAACAAAACGGTTTACCTGAGCGAAGAAACCATTTGGTTTAAAGGGTATGTCATTGAAGAAAAAAATAAGCTTCCTTTTCCGCAAACGGCCAATGTTTATGTCGATTTAGTAGATGAAAAAGGAACAAAAATACAATCTGAACTATGCTATTCCAGTAATGGCATTCTGGAAGGCTATATTTCGTTAGATAAAAAAACAGCAACAGGAAATTATTACATAAGGGCTTATACTAACTTCATGAATAATTTTAAAGAAGATGAATCGGCTCTATATAAAATCCGTATTCTGAATCCTTCCGATCCGGCAACTTCAAATACAAATTCCAAATTAAACCTTAAAGCCCTTACGGTTCAATTTTTTCCTGAAAGCGGTGTACTATTAGAAAATACGACCAATACCATTGGAATAAAAATAACCGATTGTAACGAAAAACCGGCTATAATCCGGGACGGATCAATTGTAAATGCTAAAGGAGTTGTTGTGACCCGTTTTTCTACTAACGAAAACGGTATAGGCCGGTTTGATCTGCTACGAAACCAAGACGCCCCTTATAAAGCTGTTTTCACGATCAATAATACCACACAATCATTTGCCCTTCCCGCTGCAAAAACAGAAGGCTATACTTTTAGCATCAACAATTATACATTAACAGATAAAGCCTTTTTAAAAATAAGAAGTGTAACTCCGGTTACTGTAGACACACAGCTTTCGCTTATCATCCAACAAGATGAAAAAGTGACACTGATAGAGTCCTTAATTCTTAAAAAAGGAACAAATGAAGAAAGTTTTACCATTAATAACGATCATTTTTATAATGGTATCAACACCTTAACACTGATTGATTCAAACAATAAAAAAATAGCCGATCGTCTGATTTTCAAACCTTATTCTATTCTGAAAGAATCTATTGTTACGATCGCAAAAAAACGAAACGATTCTATTATTTTTAAAGGATCTTCTACAATTCCGTTTGCCAGTCTCAGCATTTCAGTAGTTCCTGAAAAATCAGTGGCAACCGGTGATACCCGTTCGTTATACGACACGTTTATTTTTTCGACCTATCTGAATCATTATTGGTCCGGCAATCCGGCAACCTATCTTGCGGATTTTTCCAGAAACAGACATTATGAACTGGATACGTATCTGATTACTCAAAAGCCTAAATATGATTTTGAAACGATTTCAAATACTGCCGTTCCGGATAACAAATATGAATTTCAAACCGGCATAACGATTAAAGGCACCATTAACAAGCCGCTTTCCGACAGAGATAAATATTTTGTAGAAATGAGTGCGTTTTTTAACAGTATCAAAAAACAATCGGAGATTAATGATAAAAATGAATTCTTCTTCAATAATGTCATTTTATCCGATTCAACCAAAGTCTCATTTATTCTACAGAATAGAAAAGGAAAAATCGAGGAAATTCCTATGTCAATCCAGGTACTAAAAGGACAAAACATATTTTTAAAACAGCTTCCACAATTGCCTTCACAATGCCCAGATGGGACTTCACCTACTAATAAAACAGAAACCTATTCGTTTCCTTATGTTCGGGATACGAAAGTCGTACAACTGAATGATGTCAATATAAAGAAAGCGCCAAAAGCTCCGGTTTTAAAAAATATAAACCGGTTTAGCAATTCAATGGCCAGAGGCTTCAAAATAAGCAGTGGTGATTTCGCCTCTTTTAGAGAAGTTCTTCCATTTATCGGCGCTCATGGTTTTGATGTAATTTATAAAAACGGTGATGTTTATATTAATAATCGTATCACACGATCACTCCGCGGCAATCCCTCTCCTGCTGTTTTTGTTGATGATGTCCCGTTACAACCCGATTTGACCATGCTTATCGGTATGTCATTGGATATGGTAGAAGAGATTTATATCAGTAAAAACGGTTACGGACTTGGAATGGATGGCGGTAGCGGCTATATTCGCATTTATACAAAACGCTATATGGGAACTTCTGAACCGGCAAGATCAAAAGCCCAATCCTATGTTGTAAAAAAAGCATTCCAGCCTTATAAAAGCTTTAAAAATCCGGATTATTTGGATTACGATGCCGGATTTATCAATTACGGTACTATTAACTGGACTCCGAATGTTGAAACTGATGAAAACGGCGCTTTTACTTTTTCAATTCCGAATTACAATCAGAAAAGTGTAAAAGTAAAAATCGAAGGAATCGGTTCTAACGGTGAGTTGATTTCCGAAGAAAAGATAATTCATTTATAAAAACAAAAACCGAAGCTTGAACTTCGGTTTTTTTATATTCTTTAGTTAAAAAACACTTGATATTGTGCTATAAATGCTCCTTTTCTTTCCAACTGATCACCGGTTGTATTATAAACCGGTCGGTTTTGATAAGCCAGCGTAAATTTGGATGTATGTCCGGACAAAAGCCAGTTCACTCCTATATCGTAAAAATTCATCGCTGTATTCAAACGTTCATAATTGGCATGTTGTAATGAAACGTAAGGCATTAAAGTCGTTTTCCCAATTAAATTATCTTTTAATTTATACCCCAGTTGTCCGTATAAAATAGTACCGGTTCCATACATCGGAAAACCATTTCCGCTGCCGTTTAAAATTGTCGGATCTTTCGTTCCGTTTACGGGATTCATTACCGCTGCATTCCGGATATAGTTTTTACCGAAATCATAATGCGTCACACTTCCGTAAGCACTGATTGCTTCTCCTTTACTCCCTATCGGAGCATCATAATAGATATCGGCTGCCAGATGGACCATATTCTCGCGAATCGTATCATTAGCAGTTCCCAATCGCCACATAGCATCTTTCTGATAAACAAATCCGGCTCCGATGTTCAAGACTTTTTTCTTTCCTAAATACGTTCCCGTCATATAGGGTGTCTGATTGGATTCCTGATCTTTAAACTGATACTGGAAATATCCGTTCCATTGCATATCCGGCGGATCGGCAGAAAAAGAAGCATTAGATGTAATTGTCGGATTATAATTGGCCGATTTCTGAATATTCATCGGTTTAGCCATAGCAATCCGGTAATCGAATTTTCCTAGTTTTCCCTTTGCAAACACGGAAAGCTTTCGCAAAAACTGATCGGTTACATCATTCGTACTTTGCTGATACAAAGGTGCATCAACTCCCAGAATCGTTCCGGCCGACGGTGCTGCAAAACGCGCCAGTCCGCTCCAACCGGACAATCCCATTCCCAGAGATAATTTATCTTTATCGATGGCATAATCTCCCATCGCATCATGTACAAAGAAACCGACTTTTCGATCGGACATACTATTGAAATTGTTTTCCCCGAATTGCGTATAGATAAAAACACGATCTGTTAGCTGACCGAACATTTGTACGCGATATCGGCGAATTCCGATATCCGTTCCGTTATCCTGCGGTACATTGTTGATTGTTGATCCGGGGTTAAAATCCTGATTTCGGAGCCAGGCTTGTGTCAGGAAAGTAAATTTCACATAATTGGATCCGTCTTCGTTCAGATTCAGTTTCCGATCTTTAAAAAAGTCCTGAGCCTGCATATGTTGCGGCATAAAGAACCCTAGCAACAGCAATCCTGTTGCTAAAATGTTAGTTGTTTTCATAAATGTAGTAAAGTGAGTTTCGGGTGACAGACAGTCGATTCGAAAAATTACTGCTTAATCATTGATCATCGCCATAAAACGGCTTATTTTTTTCGTATCGACCGATTTTTACAAATATAATTTTTTCAGCCCAAAAGTCCCAGAGAATTACACGCGGAATAGCATTTAATTTCCTTTTTAACATCCTAACATTCCTTTATTTACAACTGTTTCGGGATCTATAACAGATATATTGTGAACAACCTCAGCCATTCCATTATTCGTATCAATAATTCGACACACAATACCAATAAAAAACCACTCCGAAGAGTGGTTCTTTTTAAATTATGCTTTAAAATTTCCGGAAAATTAACATCCTGAAAATTGCAAACAATACGGTTTTTCACATTTCGGTTTTTTCTTGTCGTTTTTCTTCTTCTATCAATACGAGCAAAGTATCAGATCTTCCTTTCCTAATGCTTTTATAGCTGTTTTAATTTTAACTATGTCTTCTTTTGATAAAAAAACCGGGATCAATTCTTTCATGTTTATTTTTAACAGACAGTTGATTACGATTAAATCTTTTAACGTAAAAGGTTTAATCCCATTCATCAATTCCGACATATGCGTTTTACTTTTATGCCCTAAAACAGTTCCCAGCTCTTTTTGTGTCAGATTCAGAGTCTTTAGTTTGTTTCGAATTAGTTGTTTTCTGTTTTCTATAAAAATTCGTTCTTTCTCCGCCAGTTTTTCAGAAAGATCGCTTTCCGCCATTTTTTCATCTGTCAATTTTTCCAAGTCCGACCACTCCTTACGCTCATACGCTTCAAGCAGATCCCTTAGTTTTTTTCTTAGATTTTTAAAATGCAAACTGTCTTTCGATAAGATTCTTAATTTTCTCTCTGCAATTAAGGCTCTTTCAAAGTCCATTTCATTTGTTATAACTCCTTTTTCTACAAGCTGTTCTATATCAAAATGTGTTTTCATTATTCAATATAATTTTTATTTTTCAACCATTTTTCAATGACTATTCTGTTATTCTTAAAGATCCTTTCGTATTCCTGATGCGTCCCGGCCCATATTATTGTAGCTTCTCCTTCCTCATCCATCTCAATTAAAATCAATGTTCTGTGAATATTGATATCAAAAAAGAAAAAACCGTCACTGTGTACACAATCAGCATCTTTTCTAATCGTTATTATATCTTCTCTAACCGGGTCAAATATTTCTAAATCTGTAATCAGTTTATCAACAGCATCACACAGCTTTTTATTCCCGATATTTTTTCTTTTTAATTTTAAAATGATTTTCTTACCTATTATCCGCATAACAAAAATATAAAAAGTTCTGAATAAAACCGAACTTTATTTGAATTTATTTTTTTACCAAACAGAAACAAGGTAATGATTTTCATTATTTTACCACAAAACAAACAGCTCCAATAGAAGTCAAAATAAGATCATTAACATACTATTGCTTTTACATATAATTTTACTGAGTTATAAAAAAAATCCCGATTCTTTTGAACCGGGATTTTTAATTTTATCTTTCATATTGACAACAACTATGTAGCTTTCCGTAATCATCGGTAGTGGCTTTTACTGTTTCCGTATCGTGTCCAGCTTTGGCAATCGATTCCTGAATTTGTAACGGAGTTGCTTTTTCTTCATTCATAATCACATGCAGCGATTGATTATCCGCTGTCCAGATCGCTGATTTTACTCCCGGAACGGCATAGGCCGCCTTTTCAATTCGCTTTTTACACATTTCGCAGTTTCCTTTTACCGCGATATCGTGCTTTGCATTTTTATTTTTCTTTTCCTGCGCTTGTGCCGAAAATCCCACTATTGAGAGTAATAGCACTACTATTATTTTTTTCATCTTTTTACAGTTTAATCGTTATTTAATTTTAAAACGCAATCCGGCATAATACATTTGTCCGAATACCGGCGCATAGATAATAGAGCTATCAAATGACGGACCAAACGGATTTTCTGCTCCTAAAATAGCTTTTTTCTGTTTATAATTTCCAATATTTTCACCTCCTACGTATACTTCAAACGTACTGGAAAATGTTCGTGTGATCTGGGCATTCATTACCGAGAATGACGGTGAATAATCCGGCAATCGGTCACGTAGTAAAGCATTGTCTGCCGTATTCGGTAAACGTTGCGCTCCCATCCAGTTATACGTAAAGTCAAATTTCCATTGCTGTCCTTTTTCTTTTATATGGGTTTCAAAAGCTAAGTTAGCAAAAACACGGTGTTTCGCCTGTAACGGACGTTCTTTGGCTCCGCTAAGGTAATCGGTCTGAATGTCGTAATATTTATACGCTGTACGCAAATTCAGGTGTTTAAAGAATTCATAGTTAAATTCCAATTGCAGACTGTTAGCATACGATTTTCCGTCCAAATTATAAAACAATACCTGTTGCGGACCGGCATATAAATCGACTACCGCCTGGTTTTCAAAATCCGTTCGGTAAAAGTCAAGACTCACTTCTGCCGTTCTTCCGAATAACTGGAAACCCTGCATAAAACTTACACCATAATTCCACGCAATTTCCGGATCCAATCCGTAGATTTTCCCTCCGGTATTCAGGATATTAAACGCTCTTGATGTCGCAAATAGCTGTTGGTTTTCAGCAAAAATATTAGCACTTCTTTTTCCTCTTCCCGCTGAAGCTCTGAAAACCGCTTTCTCCCACGGATTATAGCGCATATGTACACGTGGTGTAAAAAAGGCGCCTAAACGATTATGAACATCATAACGCGCACCCGCTACAAGACTAAAATTATCGGTATTATCATATGTATATTCAAAAAAAGCACCAATGGAGTTATCACGTCGGCTTACATCCATTGCAGAACCTACAAACACATATTCATTATAATCATCAGAAGTAAAGTTCAAACCGGTTGAGAATTTATTCAATGTATTGCTGATAATCGAGTTAAAAATCAGATTGGAATAAAAGCTGTTTTGCTGGATATTGTATTGATTAAATCCGAAGTACGACTCCTGCTTATGATAATTAAATGAGTTTTGAAAACCGATACTCTGATACGGCATATCCGGGAATACATATCCGATTTTTGTTGACAAATCTACTTTATCCGTATTGATTTCGGATCCCCAATAGTTATTTGTAAACTTATCCCGATCCGGGTCAAATTCTACTTGTCCGGTTTGCTTTTCATCACGCATATAACGAAGATTGATAAAGCTTACCCAACCTTTTTCGGCATCACTATACTGCCAACGGTTTAATACGTTGATTTGTTTTCCCAACGGATTATCCAGAAAACCGTCGTGATTCATATCGTTTTTAGCCACGCGCGCATTACCGTGTAGAAACAAACTGCTACTCCATTTATCGGATATTTTTTTATTGAAATGGGTATTCAGCTCATAACGACTATCAGTCGAACCGTAGGCATTCAGGAAAAACGGAATATCATTAGCAGGCTTGATCAATTCGGTATTAATCTGCCCCGATATACTTTCATATCCGTTTACCACGCTACCGGCACCTTTTGTTACCTGAATACTTTCAACCCAGGTACCCGGCGTAAAAGACAATCCGTAAGCCTGAGATGCGCCCCGGACAGACGGGATATTTTCTTCTGCTATCAGAATATACGGACTGGTTAATCCTAACATTTTGATTTGTTTACTTCCGGAAATCGCATCCGAAAAGTTAACATCGATTGACGGATTGGTTTCAAAACTTTCTGACAGGTTACAACAAGCTGCTTTAAGTAGTTCTTTACTACTCATTGTAACGACATTAGCCGTTTTGACATAGGATTTTTGAAGACTGTTTCGTTTCGTCTGAACGACAACTTCCCCTAATGTCTTCGAGGGTTTTACATTTATTTTGAGTACTTTCGGCTCATGAACTTCCAGCGTTTGCGTTTCATAGCCGATATAGCTAATCATTAATTTTTTATTTTCTTCAGAAAAAGGAAGGCTGAAAAAGCCGTTTTCATCAGTGGTTACACCAATAGTAGTGTCTTTCCAGGTTACGGAAGCACCAATCACAGGCAGATTGTGTTCATCGACAATCGTACCCGTTACATTATTTTCCTGTGCCGTTATGAAATTCACAAACAACAGCAGAAAAAACATAAAGTTCTTGTGCATGATTTTATTTTTAATGTTTGAATAAGTAAGGTATGCGCATCAGGCGCAATATTTCAAAGCATTAAAAATCAGGCGTAAAAGAGATATTGACAATAGAGTTTAAAAAGCGGCGGTGCGTTACTGTCGCAATAAAAAGACGGTGTATCGCTTTTTACAACAGCTTCTTCCGTTTCAGCGGAAATTACCGGCTTCCAGTTATCCGTAATCGTAAAAGCACCCAAATCCAGTTGGAAGCTTTTTACAATTATGTTATCAGTAGTGTTTTTCTTTAAATCGACTTTACTGTCGGAACAACAACTGTCTTTTTTTTCAGTTGCCGCACAACAGGAACTTTCTGCATCGGACTGCTCCATACAAGGCATTTCCGATTTATAGGCTAAAGAAACGGAAGCGATTTCGCCTCCACAATAATGCACATTAAATGCCAATCCGACATTGGATACCAATATCAGCATAGCTAATAACAAACTAATGTGCTTCTTAATTTTCATTGCCACAAAAATAACATTTTTTTCAATGTAGTATGTTAATGACTTTATAATTCGATAATCTGGTCCAGTTCCGGAATCACACAATCATAACCATATCGTGTTTCGATTGCTTTTTTTAATTCGGTAAAACTATCTGCCTCACCATGCACCAAAAATATATTTCGGGGTTTATTTTCCAGATCCGACAACCAGTTAACCAAATCGTCCTGATCGCCATGCGCCGATAAACCTTCAATCTCAACCACCTTTGCTTCAACCGGAAAAAAACGTCCGTAAATTTTAATTTCTTTTTCTCCTTCGAGTAATTTTCGTCCCCGGGTACCTTCCGCCTGATATCCCACAATAACAACCGTAGTTTCCGGTCGTACAATATACCGTTCCAGATAGCTTAAAACCCGACCGCCGGTTATCATTCCGCTGGCTGCAATAATAACTTTCGAACGATCATCGTAAATTGCTTCAATGGTTTCCTCATAATTGGCTATCATCGAAAACATTTCACACATTTCAGAACATTCCTCCCATGTGAGCTTATGCCATTTCCCGCTATCGGTAAAAATGTCCAGCACTTTAATTCCCATCGGAGTATCAATAATATAAGGCATATCCGGTATCCTACCCTCTTTTTTGAGTTGCCATAACAGATACATAATTGACTGCGCTCTTTCAACCGCAAAACTTGGAATAACAACATTCCCGTTCCGTTCGTAGGCTTCGTTAATACAAGCCTCCAATTCGGCTTTCGGATCGTTATCCGGATGTAATTTATTTCCGTAGGTACTTTCCAGAAAAACATAATCCGCTTGTTTCGGATGAACCGGCGGATATAACAAAACATCATTATCCCGTCCGATATCGCCTGAGAACACCAGTTTTTTACCATCCAGTTCCAATGTAATCGAACAGGCACCGATAATATGCCCGGCATAGAAATAGGTTGCCGTAATACCGTCTTCCAATTCAAACGGCGTATCAATCGCGATTACTTTAAAATGCGGCACTACTTTATCAGCTTGTTCTACTGTGTAGAGCGGTTCGGCCGGATCGTGTTTCGAATAATGTTCTTTATTTGCTTTCTCGGCTTCTTCTTCCTGTATTTTTGCACTATCCTGAAGAATCAGATTACTAACGGATTTCGTCGGACCGGTACAAAATATTTTCCCTTCGAATCCTTCGTTGACCAATCTTGGCAGCCAACCGCAATGATCAAGATGCCCGTGTGTTAAAAGCACATAATCGATAGACGACGGGAGAACAGACAACGGATTCCAGTTAAAACTCCGCAATAGCTTTCCGCCCTGAAACAATCCGCAATCGATTAATATACGGATTCCGTTATCGCTTTCAATAAGAGTCTTGGATCCGGTAACTGTACCGGCTGCGCCTAAAAACTGAACTTTCATAGCTAATCATTAAAAATTTTACAGGAATTATCAATATACTCACAAAGAGCAGAAGCTTCCCGGATAATGTTTTTAACCCGATTCGGATGCACATCGATATTGGTTAACAGTTCACTATTATCCAATATTTCGGAAGCCAGTAAAACACCACTGATCAATAACTTTTCTTTTTCATTTTGCGTCAACGTTGTCAGACAGGTAACCGGAAACAATCCGCTTTCTTCGATTTTAAATTTTAAGCTTTCTTTTTCCGGATAATCCCAACTTATCATCTTTAAGTCAGAACACCTTCCGAATTGTAAGGCTTCCGTTGTAAATCGATTATTTGTAATTACCCAACATCGGGTTATCGTATCACTTTGACTAAAAATAGAATGTGATTTACTTTTAAGGTCATTAAATCGGGATAGAATATACATCGGTACTTTTACATCCGACTTCACATCATTCCGGCTATGAAACTTACATTCGACCATTCCTATTTTCTGATCTTTCTTTATCAGAACATCTACTTCATGCGATACACATTTTCCGTTTAAAACAAGATTGGTTTTAGTCGTATACCCTTCGCTTTCGAAAAGCAAGGCTACATATTTTTCAAAAAAGAAACCCGCAGGTCCCAATGCCTGAACAGCCGCTTTAAGATTATATCGGGCGGCATGTATTTTAGATGATTTTTTAAGTAATTGAAAAGCCAGTCGGTTTATTTTCCGGGTCGGCATACCGTCATACAGTTCATTGACGATTATAGTAAGAATTTCTTCCGTTTTTTCCGGACTTGCTCCGGACATCTGTAGCGAACGTTTTAGTTTTTCACTATCAAATTTTACGATATCACCCGACTGTTTGACAACTTTCATCCTTTAAATCATTTTACATTCCTTTAAAGGTACAAAAAATATTACGATTTCTTTTTCTGATAATAAAATGCCGGAAGGAACAAAATGAGTAGTAACGGCTGGATAAGAAACCTACGAATGTAGAATAATGTCATATAATCCGGTTTATCCGAACTTTTTAGCAGCACGATAAAGGCAGTCAGCAAACCCACATAAAAGAAGAGGAATAATATACCGGAAAACCAAACCAATCCCCTGTCTTTAAAGAACAGGTAAATAATAATCAGCGATAATATTGTATTCAATCCGTAACGAAGCGATAAGCTCCCCAATAAGTTTCCGGTATCATAAGACGGCAAAACAGCATTTTGAAAAGTCCCTTTAAAAAAATCCAGAAACGGATCATAAAACAATTCCGTTTCAAATGTTCTTATCAAAGCTAATAGCAATATTGCTATGCCAACACCCAAAATGGTCCGTTTATTTTTCCACATTTTTTGCAGCATATCCTGAGAATTTCTGAACCCAAAGAATCCATAATAAAAAAACCACACCATAAATGAACAGCGGAAAAACCACACCATGCAACAGGTGTTGCTGTTTCGGATAACGATCCAGTGCTATGGTAAGCAAAGTTATTCTCAACACATTAAGAATATGAATTATACCGATGCCTATTACGATATAGAGTAAGGTTTTTTTCCATTTGGAAGAAAAAGCAAAAATAAAGGCCGCAAATAGAATCATAATACTTATAGCGTTACATCCTTCAATAACCCGGGCGATCGGTTTATCACGCAACAGAATAACAACAGATGCATCGCGGGTACTCGGTTTTGTAGTTACCGGCTGATCAAAGATTAATAACGATTGTTCAACCTGTAAAGCCACTGAAGTTGTCAATCCGTCGACTTCCAGTTTTTCGGCATCATACTGATTGAGGTAAAATTTATACACAACCGTTAATACGATATAGAGCAGCAGGAATTTTATCAGAAAGATAAAAAAAGGCTTATATTGAACGTAAAGATTTTTCAAACCGCTTTATTTTTAACAAAAATATAAAAATTAGAACACCTCAAATAAATACTTTTGCAAAAAGAATGTTATGAAATTTCAAGAATTAGAACCGAAAGTTAAAGCTATTGTAACTGAAACCGGCATTAGCAGAGACGATAAATTAAAAAATATTTGTCAACTTTTGAGTGACCATGTTGATTATTATGACTGGGTTGGCTTTTATTTTCGGAACGGCGACAAAGAGGAATTACTTTTAGGCCCTTACGTAGGCGCTGCTACCGACCATACCGTTATTCCGTTTGGAAAAGGAATCTGCGGACAGGTTGCCGTATCCAATCAGAATTTTGTAGTACCGGATGTAAAAGCGCAAGATAATTATATTGCGTGTAGTCTTACTGTAAAATCAGAAATTGTGGTTCCGCTTTTTGTAAACGGTATCAATATCGGACAGATCGACATTGATTCCCATGTTCTGGATCCGTTTACAAGCGAAGACGAACGTTTTCTGGAATTTGTTAATCAGGAAGTTGCCCAACTTTTTTAACATTGTTCCCTGAATTTATTTGTCAGTTAAAAAAATAAAGTTACCTTTGCACACGAAATAGGATTTATACCTAATTCACTACATAATAATCATTTAAACAATATTAGCATGTATTTAACTAAAGAAGTTAAAGCGGACATTTTCGCAAAACATGGTGGAAACGCAACCAATACTGGTTCAGCTGAAGGGCAAATCGCGTTATTCACATTCAGAATTAACCACTTGACAGGACACTTAAAAGTAAATCGTCACGATTACAACACTGAGCGTTCGCTTGTGAAATTGGTAGGTAAAAGAAGAAGTCTTCTTGACTACTTAAAGAAAAAAGATATCAACAGATATCGTGAGATTATCAAAGAATTAAACATCAGAAAATAATCACTGGAAAGAGGCGCCCGCGCGCCTCTTTTTGTTTTGTATATTTTGACAGAAAAAAGTTTGGTTTTTCATTGGGTATTAGACAACTACACAACAACGACAACAACAACACAACTAAAACCCATTTGTCTAATTAAGAATTAAAATTAATTTTATGGTTCCTAAGGTTACCCAAGAAATTATCGATTTAGGTGATGGAAGAACAATCACCATCGAAACAGGAAAACTAGCCAAACAAGCAGACGGTTCTGTCGTGGTTCGTATGGGCGATAGCATGTTATTAGCAACAGCTGTATCTGCCCGTACAGCCAGTCCAGGAGTGGATTTCCTACCGTTAACAGTAGATTATCGTGAAAAATTTGCCGCTGCCGGACGTTTCCCGGGTGGTTTTTTTAAGCGTGAAGCGCGTCCAAGTGACAGTGAAGTTTTAACTATGCGTCTTGTAGACCGTGTATTACGTCCTTTATTTCCGGACGATTATCATGCGGAAACACAAGTAATGATCCAATTAATGTCGCATGATGAAAATGTGATGCCGGATGCTTTAGCCGGTTTAGCTGCATCAGCTGCATTAGCCGTTTCCGATATTCCTTTTACGACGTACATCTCTGAAGTTCGCGTAGGACGTGTTAACGGAAAACTGGTTATCAACCCAAGTAAACAGGATTTAGAAAATTCCGATATCGATATGATGATCGGTGCATCTCTTGATTCTATTGCTATGGTTGAAGGTGAGATGAAAGAAATCTCTGAAAAAGAAATGGTAGAAGCAATTAAGTTTGCTCACGAAGCTATTAAAGCGCAAATTAATGCACAGATACGATTACGTGCTGCTTTAGGTCTGACCGAAGTACGTACCTATGAAGAGGAAAAAAATGACGAGGCTATTTATGCCAAAGTAAAAGAAGCTGCTTACGATAAATGCTATGCTATAGCACAAGAAGGTACTTCTAAACAAGAAAGAGGTGAGAAATTTGCCTTGGTTAAAGAAGAAGTAAAAGCCCTTTTTACCGAAGAAGAATTAGCTGAAAACGGTGATTTGGTATCCAAATACTTTTCTAAAACACAAAAAGAAGCAGTTCGTAATGTAATTTTAGATTTAGGATTACGTTTAGACGGAAGAAAAACAACTGAAATCCGTGGTATCTGGAGTGAGGTTGATTACCTTCCATCAACACACGGATCAGCTGTATTTACCAGAGGAGAAACTCAGGCATTAGCAACTGTAACTCTTGGAACTTCAAGAGAAGCTAATATCATTGACCTTCCTTCTGAACAAGGAGAAGAAAGATTCTATCTTCATTATAATTTCCCTCCGTTCTCAACCGGTGAAGCAAAACCATTACGTGGTACTTCCCGTCGTGAAGTAGGACACGGAAATCTGGCACAACGTGCTTTAAAAAACATGATTCCTGCTGACTGTCCTTACACAATCCGTGTAGTATCAGAAGTATTGGAATCAAACGGTTCCTCTTCTATGGCTACGGTTTGCGCCGGAACATTAGCTTTAATGGATGCCGGAATTCAAATCAGCAAACCGGTTTCCGGTATTGCAATGGGATTAATTTCTGATGACAAAACCGGTCGTTGGGCAGTATTATCCGATATTTTAGGAGACGAAGATCACTTAGGTGATATGGACTTTAAAGTAACCGGAACTGCTGATGGTATCACTGCTTGTCAGATGGATATTAAAATCGAAGGTTTGGCTTACGACATCATGGAGAAAGCATTAGAACAAGCTCGTGACGGACGTTTACACATTTTAGGTAAAATCACGGAAACAATTGCTCAACCTAATGCTACCGTTAAACCGAAAGCTCCGAAAATCATCAAAATTGAAATCCCTAAAGATTTCATCGGTGCAGTTATCGGACCAGGTGGTAAAAACATTCAGGCTTTACAAGCGGAAACCGAAACTACAATCGTTATCAATGAAGAAGGTAATCTTGGTATTATCGAGATTCTCGGAACGAATGCAGCCGGTATGGACAAAGCAATAAGCTCAATCCAAAACACTATCTTCTCACCTGTAGAAGGCGAAACCTATACTGTAAAAGTAGTTAAGGTACTTGAATTTGGTGCGGTTGTAGAATTTGTACCTGGAAAAGAAACTTTACTTCACGTTTCGGAACTAGACTGGAAACGCGTTGAAAATGTTGCCGATGTAATTAAAATCGGAGATGTTTTTGATGTAAAATACATGGGTATCGATCCTAAAACCAAAAAAGCTAAAGTTTCTAAAAAAGCTTTACTACCAAGACCTCCGAGAGAAGAGAAAAAAGAGGAGAAAAAAGACGACAAGCAACAAGGTTAATTTTTTATAAAATTAATTCATAAAAAGCCCTGATTCTTAACAGAATCGGGGCTTTTACTTTTTTCACCATTGCGAGAAAAAAATGTTAATTTTTTCAAAAAAAATTTTCCGTACGATATTATTTCTATTTTTGACATTCTTTAAAACTGAAATATTATCAAATAAATCCACTATTTTATCAATGATCCTCAAAAACCCACCCAAACAATTATGCATTATAATATTATATACCCTATTTTTTAGCTATTTAAAAACTTCAGCCCAATCAGAAGAACGGTATATTACTAAAATGCATGACAGTATCGTTGGCAAACAAAGTCTGGCGATAAACAACGGTTATTTTCACTCAAACCCCTACCCGATTATCAATGGAAAATATCGCTATTATACTTCATCCGATAAATACCTGAAGGGAACTGTCGTATACGAGAACCAAACCTATTACGACTTCGATGTTAAGTATGATTTATTTCAAGACATTCTAGTCTATCAACCTTCGGCAGAATCCGGAAATATAGGGATTGAGCTTGCACAACAGAATGTGGACAACTTCATCATCAACAACAAAAAGTTTGTTAACCTAAGCAAAACCGTATCACCAATGATCACCTTTATCAAAGGGTATTACGAAGAGAACCTGGTTGGAAAAAACTTTATCTTTTACGTCAAACATCATAAAGACAAAAGAGAAATTACAAACGGAACCCGTACTTATTACGAATTTAATGACAACAATGAATATTACATTTTTCAAAACGGCAACTATCACAAAATCGCTTCTAAAAGTGATGTTGTCGCATTATTCCCCGACCACAAAAAGAAAATTAACGATTTGTACAGCATGAACAAATCAACCGAAAAAGAAAATAAATATCTTTTTTATGAAGACCTAATCCACAAAATAAATTCCCTACTTGAAACTAACCATCCGTAATGAAGAAAATTTTACTTGCTCTGTTCATTTTAGCATTCAGCCAGTCTGCATTTTCACAAGAAAAACAGAAATTATCACTGGAACTGAATAACGCTGATGTCCCGACAGCTCTAAGCAAAATAGAAGCCGCTTCCGGTTATAAATTCTATTTTGACAATACCTGGCTGGAAGGCTATAAGACCATTCGTATTAACAAAAACTACAACCAGGCCACGCTTGACGAAATCCTGACTGATGTTTTTAATAATACTGATTTAAATTTTTATGTTAATCAAAATAGTGTGATCCTGACCAACAACAGTATCATCTATTCCAAACTTGCCGACAATTATTTCGGTGAAACCACAACCCGTAAATCAGATGAAATCGTATTTGAAGGCGATCCCGTTTTCTATCAGCAATACGACGACAATACAACTTCCGGCGACAACAGAAGTAGTTCGGTTTCCTTAATCGGAAAAGAATCACAGAAAGTCGGAAAAAGCACTTTTGAGCTTTCAGGATATATTAAGAACACCAAAAACGGTGAACCGATTTCTAACATTATTATTAAAACCCCGGACAATAAAGCAACGGCAATGACCGATGAAAAAGGGTATTACAGTATTCAGCTTCCTTCCGGTTTAAACATCGTGGAAGTAGAGTCGTTTACTCATAAAAAAATTACCCGCAAAATAATGATGTACAACAACGGAAAACTGAACCTTAATGTTACTGAAAACGTAACTTTACTGGAAGAAGTAAACGTTCGCGGTAAAAAAAGGGATGGTGTTAAAGGCGCTATTGCCGGAGTAACTTCTATTAGCATGAAGGATCTAAAAAGTGTTCCGACAGTTTTAGGAGAAAGAGATATCCTTAAAATTGCAACAACTATCCCGGGAATTAAATCGGCCGGTGAAGGTTCTGCCGGTGTAAACGTTCGTGGCGGTAAAGAAGATCAGAATTTATTCTTACTGGACGATGCTACTTTATACAACCCGGCTCACTTTTTCGGATTGTTTTCCGCGATTAACCCTTATACTATCGATAAAGCAGATATCTACAAAGGTAGTATCCCGGCTGAATTCGGTGGTCGATTATCATCTGTTTTTGATATTTCCACTAAAAGCGGAAACGTAACTAAATTATCCGGAGAAGGTGGTCTCGGACCGGTAACCAGTAATTTAATGATCACTACTCCAATTGTAAAAGAGAAATCAAGTTTACTAGTGGGTGCTCGTGCTACTTATTCCGATTGGATTTTAAAATCATTGAAGGAGCCGTCTTTAAAAAACAGTCAGGCGAATTTTTATGATGTTATTGCAAAATACAACCATAAGATTAATGACAACAATAATATAGAAGCTACTTTCTATTATAGCCGTGATGCTTTTAGTATCACATCGGATTCCTTGTACAAATACAGCAACAGACTGGCTACTTTGAAGTGGAATCACAAATTCAGTGAAAAACACAAAGGGGCTTTGGTTCTGACTAATTCAGAATACAAATTCAATATCGATTTTGACAAGGTAAATAACCGAAAAACATTTGAATACGGTTATAAAATCGACGAAACCCAATTACAGTTGAAGTTCAACTATGATTACGACAAAAAACACAATTTTAGCTATGGACTTTCCAGTAAGCTTTATGGTGTAAATCCGGGTTATCTGACACCAACCGGTCCAAATCCTTTGCTTTCTCCGGTAGAACTGGACAAACAAAAAGGACTTGAATCGGCTATTTATGTGGCTGACAATTACAAAATCAGTGACAAACTATCCTTTAATATCGGATTCCGTTATTCTTTATTTGCTGCTTTAGGTGCTTCTAACCAACGCATTTATGCGGATGATCTACCGAAAAGCGATGATACCGTTACCGAAATTCGTACGTTCGGAAACAATGAAGTTGTAAAAACCTACAGTGGATTTGAACCGAGAATTGCCGTTAAATATGCGTTTACCGAAGATTTTTCGATCAAAGCCGGTTACGACAAAACCTATCAGTATATGCACCTTTTGTCGAGCAATACAACACAATCGCCAACAGACGTATGGAAGTTATCGGATATTAATGTAAGACCACAGGATGCACAGCAATTCTCTTTAGGTGCTTATAAAACATTTAAAGATGAAATGTATGAAGTAAGTCTTGAAGGATATTACAAACGCATGAACAATATCCTTGATTACAAAGTAGGTGCCGAAATCATGTTAAACAACAACATGGAAACCGAATTATTACAAGGTGAAGGAAAAGCTTACGGAGTAGAATTATTACTAAAGAAAACCACCGGAAAGCTAAACGGATGGATCGGATATACCTATTCCAGAACGTTGATAAAATTAGACAGTCCGTTTGATCAGGAGAAAGTAAACAACGGTGATTATTTTGCCGCTAATTTTGACAAACCACATGATTTCAGTGCTGTTTTAAATTATAAGTTTACAAAGCGTTACAGCTTGTCCATGAACTTTATTTACCAAACCGGCAGACCGGTTACTTATCCGGTAGGTACCTATCAGTTTGGAAATGCGGAATACACTTTATATAGTGATCGAAATGCGTTCCGGATCCCGGATTATTACCGTCTGGACATCGGACTAAATATAGAAGGAAACCACAAAATCAAAAAACTGGCACATAGCTTCTGGAATATCTCTGTTTACAACGTATTGGGTCGTAACAACCCGTACTCTGTCTACTTCGTAACAGAAAACGGAGAAATTAAAGGTTATAAAACGTCTATTTTCTCAATCCCGGTTCCTACTATTACTTATAACTTTAAGTTTTAACGATACCCAACGTTATGAAAATAAAATTTTTAACCCGACTAACGTTATTATTACTGATCGGTGTCAGCCTGACCAACTGTACCGATCCGTATAAAATGCAAACCGACACCTTTGAAGATGCTTTGGTAGTGGAGGCAACCATAACGGATGTACTTCAGAAACAAACCGTAAAGCTTTCCCGCACTTATCGCTTTGAAGATTTCGGCCCCGTTACGGAAGAAAACGCCGATGTTAGCATCATTGATAGTGACGGAAACCAATACGATTTTATAGAACAGAATAATGTATACACATCCGTTAACGAATTTAAAGCCGTTCCGGGAAAACAGTACCAACTAACGATTATAACCAGTGACGGTAAAAAATATACCTCAACTCAGGAGATTTTACCAACCGCCAGTCCCATACAAGACGTTGTAGCCAATGTAGAAACGGTTAACAATGTAAGAGGTGTTGAAATCCGCGCTAAGAGCTATGATCCAAGCGGAAACTCGCAATATTATCGTTTTGAATATGAAGAAACCTATAAAGTTATTGCCCCGAAATGGGTATCGGTTGAAGCTAAACTTTCCGGTCCGAATCCAATGCAACCGATAATAACAATGCAACCGCGAACAACTGAAGCCAGAGTATGTTACAGTACTGATAAATCAACAGAAATTCTTTTGGTCAATACAAACGAAGGTCCGGAAGATCGTGTCGATTTCCCTGTTCGTTTTTTGAGCAGACAAAATTACAGTATCAGTCATCGCTATAGCATTTTGGTTCGTCAATATGTACAAAATGCTCATGCCTATAATTATTATAAAGCTTTAAAAAGAATGTCCGGTTCCGGAAATATCCTGTCGCCTAATCAGCCCGGATTCCTTAACGGAAATATAAAATCGGTCAACAATCCGACTGAAAAAGTGATTGGTTATTTTGATGTTTCAACCGTTTCAACAAAGCGTATTTTCTTTAATTATACTGATCTTTTCCCCGGTGAACCATTACCGGCTTATAAAGTGAGCTGTAATGAACAAGTGCTCAATTACTGCTTTTCCAGTGATCCGGCTTGCAAAGGAACTTCTATTTTAAGTTATTTAAATACCAACACCATGGCGATGTATCTATTTGATGAAGCACCGATTTACACCATGGTTCCTGAAGCCTGTGCCGACTGCACTTCTTTTTCGTCTAACGTAATACCACCATTCTGGGAATGAGAAAAAATATTATACCCCTGATCCTATTAGGAACCTTTAGTTTCTTTAGTCAAAGTACTATTGCACAAGGTAGTTCTAAAAAAAGTACGCTATCGATTACCGCTAAAGAGCGTGTATACGTACATCCCAACACGAATACGCTATTAACAGGTGAATCCTGCTACTATACTCTTTATTGCCTAAATTCGGGTAATAACGCAGCAAGCAGTATCAGTAAAATTGCTTATATCGAAGTAATCGATACGGATAGAAAAAGCGTACTAAAACAAAAAGTATATTTGGAAAATGGCGTTGCTCAAGGTGATGTTTTTATCCCTACAACACTAAAAACGGGCAACTATAAACTGATTGCCTATACGAATTGGATGCTTAATAATAATGCGACTTCCTTTTTCCAACAGGATCTCGTTATTATTAACCCGTTCCAAGTCACAAAAAATCCCGTTTCTAAAGAAAGCCTTGTCGTAAAAAACACATCCGATAAAGTTGCCAGTAATTATATCACGATCAACAGTGATAAGAAAAGCTACGGAAACCGGGAAAAAATCAACCTAAACATTAATCCTGTTGCCAATGGTTCCAAAGGTGTTTATTCCCTTTCGGTAAGAAAAGTAGATGCTCTTACAAACCCATCCGCATCAACACCTCAGACTTTTATTTCGAATACAGCGAATGATACACCTTTAGCCGGCGGTACCTTACACATACCGGAATTAAGAGGCGAATTGCTTTCCGGAAAAATCGTTTCTAAAAGCAACAAGGAAGTTAATCACAAAAACGTTGCATTATCATTACCGGGTAAATCATTTGAGCTAAAGATGGCGGTAACGGATAATGAAGGTAATTTCTTTTTCACTTTAGATCGTTATCCGAACAGTAACAATGCCGTTATTCAGGTTGTTGATTCCGAGAGTAACGATTATAGCATTGTTTTACAGGAAGCGCAGCAAATCGATTTATCACAATTGCGTTTTCCGGAAGCTTTTAATCTAAATCCGGCTTATCGTACAGCAATCGAAGAACGCTCTACGGCCAATCAGATTGAAAATGCATATTACACCAAAAAAAGAGATAGTCTCGAAGTGGCTCCGCGTACACAACCGTTTTACCATTCGCTTCAAAAAGATTACTTCCTGGATGATTATACGCGTTTCTCTACCTTTAGAGAAACTGTAACCGAAATCATTCCGGAACTTTTCTTCCGTGAAAAAAGCGGTAAGTTTTCAATTCATTTGCGAAATACATCCACAAACGATGGTTCGATAGATATTCCATTGGTTATGGTTGACGGACTTCTGATTCAGAATACTGACGAATTGTTCCAATACAATACGTATAACATCCATAAAATATCGCTAGTTAATAAAGCCTATATCTATGGTCCTATTGTGTATAGCGGTATTGTTAGTATTATCACCAAAAATTTTGACTATCAAACCAAAGCATCCGGTGATTTTATTAAAAAGACGGAAATCATCAGACCTGCGAAGAAGAAAACCTATTATAGTCCGAAATATGACGGAACACAAAATCTGGAACGTATCCCGGATTATCGTTACCAACTGACCTGGTTACCTAATTTACAAATCGATCAGGAAGCTAAAACGGTTTCTTTTTACAGTTCAGATATAAAAGGAACTTTCGAAATTATTCTGGAAGGATTTACAGAAAAAGGAGAACCGGTATACTCGAAAGATTATATCGAAGTACAATAAATAGTTATGTTTTCAATTTTAAGTTTTCAGGTAATCCGCAAAAGGGAACTCGGGATTACCTGATACTTAAAAGAATTATGAAAGGATCGCTATTTTATAATATAGCTATACATACACTCAGCAACCAACTCTACTCTATTTTTTTCTAACAGAAAAGAGTCAGACTAAAATCACACCCGCTGCTCTTCCCGATTTCCGGAACCATTAGGGTTTGCCATTTTAGTATTTAAAAATAAGAACGTGTTATGAAAACAAAATTTTTAACCCAACTCATAGGATTAGTACTGATCTGTTTCGGTCTGACCAACTGTACCGATCCCTATAAGATGAAAACCGATACTTTTGAGGATGCTCTGGTTGTGGAAGCGACTATTACGAACCTGCTTCAAAAACAAACGGTAAAAATTTCCCGTACCTTTCGCTTTGAAGACTTAATACCTTCTTTTGAAGAAAATGCAGTCGTAACCGTAACCGACAGTGACGGAAATGTATATCCTTTCGAACAAGGTAACAACGTTTATACATCTGTAAATGAATTTCAGGCTTTACCGGGCAAACAGTATCACCTGACCATCTTTACCAGCGACGGAAAAAAATATACCTCTACTAAAGAAATTTTACCGACAGACACTCCGTTACAAGAGCTTACTGCCAGCGTACAAACGGTTGATAATATCAGAGGGGTAGAAATCAGAGCGAAAAGTTATGATCCGAGTAGTACCTCCCATTATTATCGCTTTGAATATGATGAAACCTATAAAGTGATCGCTCCGAAATGGCAAACTTTTAAACCTAAAATTATCCAAGCCAATCCTTATAAGATAATAACATTTGTACCGCATACAGAAGAAACAAAAACGTGCTATAGCACGGATAAGTCTACCGATATCCTGTTAGTCAACTCGAATGAAGCCACAGAAGATCGCGTGGATTTTCCGGTGCGGTTTATCAGTACGCAAAATTACATCATCAGCCACCGGTATAGTATACTGGTTCGCCAATATGTACAAAACTTATACGCCTATAATTACTATAAAACATTAAAAAAACTATCCGGTTCCGGGAGCATATTGTCACCGAACCAACCGGGCTATCTTGTCGGAAATATCAAATCGGTTAATAACCCTTCTGAAAAAGTAATCGGTTTCTTCGATGTTTCAACCGTTTCATCCAAGCGTATTTTCTTTAATTATGCTGATCTCTTCCCGGGCGAAGCATTACCGCCTTATAAAGTAATCTGTAATGAACTGGAACTCGATTATTGTTTTACAGATAATCCGGGTTGTAAAGGAGGAGATGTGATCAATTATTTAGAACAAAAAACGATGACTATAATCCGATATGATTTTGTAATACCTACTTACATAATGACACCACTTCCTTGTGCTGAGTGTACCTCTTTTTCTTCTAATATAGTTCCTCCTTTTTGGGAATAAAATAAAAGGTCTATGAAAACAAAATTTTTAACTCAACTCCTAGGATTAGTACTAATCTGTTTCGGCCTGACCAACTGTACCGATCCGTATAAGTTAAAAACCGACACTTTTGAAGATGCGCTGGTTGTCGAAGCAACGATAACCAACCAAATGCAAAAACAAACGGTAAAACTTTCCCGTACCTTCCGCTTTGAAGACTTAATACCGACTTTTGAAGAAAATGCTGATGTAACGGTAACCGACAGTGACGGTAATGTATATCCTTTCGAACAAGGTAACAACGTTTATACATCTGTAAATGAATTTCAGGCCGTACCGGGTAAACTGTATCACCTGACCATCATTACCAGCGACGGTAAAAAATACACCTCTACTAAAGAAGTCTTACCCACAGACACTCCGTTACAAGAACTTACTGCCAGTGTACAAACGATTGATAATATCAGAGGAGTCGAAATCAAAGCGAAAAGTTACGATCCGACCAATACTTCGCATTACTACCGTTTTGAATACGAAGAAACCTATAAAATTATCGCACCGAAATGGCGGACTTTTAAACCGAAAGTTATCCGTGATGCAATGGATAATCCGGTAATCGTATATATACCCCATACTGAAGAGACCAGAACGTGTTATAGCACGGATAAGTCTACGGATATCCTATTGCTCAACACAAATGAAACCCCGGAAGACCGTGTCGACTTTCCGGTGCGCTTTATCAGTACGCAAAATTATATTATGAGTCATCGGTATACCATATTAGTACATCAATATGTACAAAACCTCCATGCCTATAATTACTATAAAGCATTAAAAAAACTATCCGGTTCCGGCAGTGTATTATCCCCGAATCAACCGGGCTATCTTGTCGGAAATATTAAATCGGTTGATAACCCGTCTGAAAAAGTGATCGGTTTCTTCGATGTTTCAAGTGCTTCATCAAAACGACTTTTCTTTAATTATGCCGATCTGTTTCCGGGTGAAGCTTTACCACCTTATAAAATAACCTGCGGTGAAAAGGCTTACAAGTTCTGTTTCAATGTGCTTGATTCGGTTTGTAAAGGCGATCAAGTACTCGACTATATAAAGTACAGAACCAAGACTATAATCGGAACTAATGATGATCCGACACCGATCTACACTATGACGCAGATCGCTTGTGCTGAATGTACCTCTTTTTCTTCTAATATAGTTCCTCCTTTTTGGGAATAAAATAAAAAGTATATGAAAACAAAATTTTTAACCCAACTCCTAGGATTAGTACTAATCTGTTTCGGCCTGACCAACTGTACCGATCCGTATAAATTGAAAACCGATACTTTTGAAGATGCGTTGGTTGTCGAAGCAACGATAACCAACCAAATGCAAAAACAAACAGTAAAACTTTCCCGTACCTTTCGCTTTGAAGACTTAATACCGGCTTTTGAAGAAAATGCAGACGTAACGGTAACCGACAGTGACGGTAATGTATATCCTTTCGAACAAAGTAACAACGTTTATACATCTGTAAATGAATTTCAGGCCGTACCGGGGAAACTGTATCACCTGACAATCATTACAAGCGACGGTAAAAAATATACCTCTTCTAAAGAAGTCTTACCCACAGACACTCCCTTACAAGAGCTTACCGCCAGTGTACAAACGATTGATAATATCAGAGGGGTAGAAATCAAAGCGAAAAGTTACGATCCGAGTAGTACCTCCCATTACTACCGTTTTGAATACGAAGAAACCTATAAAATTATCGCACCGAAATGGCGGACTTTTAAACCGAAAGTTACCCGTGATGCGATGGATAATCCGGTAATCGTATATATACCGCATACTGAAGAAACAAGAACGTGTTATAGTACCGATAAATCTACGGATATCCTATTACTCAACACAAATGAAACCCCGGAAGACCGTGTGGACTTTCCGGTGCGGTTTATCAGTACGCAAAATTATATTATGAGTCATCGGTATACCATATTAGTACATCAATATGTACAAAACCTCCATGCCTATAATTACTATAAAGCATTAAAAAAACTATCCGGTTCCGGCAGTGTATTATCTCCAAATCAACCGGGCTATCTTGTCGGAAACATTAAATCGGTTAATAACCCGTCTGAAAAAGTGATCGGTTTCTTCGATGTTTCAAGTGTTTCATCAAAACGACTTTTCTTTAATTATGCCGATCTGTTTCCGGGTGAAGCATTACCTCCTTATAAAGTAACCTGCGATGAACAGGCTTACAAGTTCTGTTTCAATTTGCTTGATCGGTTTTGTAAAGGCGATCAAGTACTTGACCATATAAAGTACAGAACCAAGACTATAATCGGAACTAATGATGATCCGATACCAATCTACATTATGACGCCGATGGCTTGTGCTGAGTGTACTTCTTTTTCGTCTAATATAGTCCCTCCTTTTTGGGAGTAAAATAAAAGGTCTGTGAAAATAAAATTAGTCCTCAAGCTAACAGCAATAGTACTGATCGGTTTCGGTCTGACCAACTGTACCGATCCGTATAAGTTAAAAACCGATACTTTTGAAGAGGCAATCGTTATAGAAGCAACTATTACCAATGTACTTCAAAAACAAACGGTAAAAGTTTCCCGTACCTTTCGCTTTGAAGATTTGATTCCGACTTTTGAAGAAAATGCAGATGTAACGGTAACCGACAGTGACGGTAATGAATACCCTTTTGTACAGACCAATAATAGTTACACATCGGTAAATGAATTTCAGGCGCTACCGGGGAAAAAATACCAACTAACGGTGATCACCAGCGACGGAAAAAGATATGTCTCTACTAAAGAAGTTTTACCAACCTCCACTCCGTTACAAGAAGTAACCGCCAGTGTACAAACGGTTGATAATATCAGAGGGGTAGAAATCAGAGCGAAAAGTTATGATCCGACCAACACCTCTCATTATTACCGATTCGAATACGAGGAAACCTATAAAGTTGTAGCACCGAAAGCGATTCCGTTTAAAGCGCATCTTTCCGGTCCGAGTTATTATGAACAGGAATTGACGATGGTTCCTCGAACCGAAGAAGCAAAAACGTGTTACAGCACCGATAAATCTACGGATGTTCTATTACTCAACACAAATGAAACCCCGGAAGACCGTGTTGATTTTCCGGTACGTTTTATCAGTACGCAAAATTACATTATCACTCACAGATACAGCATATTGGTACGGCAATACGTTCAAAATATGCATGCTTACAATTATTACAAAACATTAAAAAAACTATCCGGTTCGGAAAGTATATTATCCCCTAACCAACCCGGATATCTTGTCGGAAATATTAAATCGGCAGACAATCCGAAAGAAAAGGTGATCGGTTTTTTTGATGTTTCAAGTGTTTCATCAAAAAGAATTTTCTTTAATTATGACGATTTGTTTCCGGGTGAAGAGAAACCGCCTTATAAAGTAAACTGCCATCTACTGAAACAGATTTTCTGTTTTGGTTTGAATTGCGACGGAGCTGCTATAGTTGACTTTCTAAACAACGATATCATGGTTATTTATGAGTTTATGGCTGCTCCCACATACTTTCTGACACCTGCAGCATGTGGTGATTGCACTACTTTTTCATCGAATGTAGTACCTCCTTTCTGGGAATAACAAAAAAAAGATATCGAAACCCAATAATTGCAATACTTTATCATACTCTAAAACGGCCTGTATTTTTAACAGGCCGTTTTTTTATACTTCAATTTCTTATTTTAGCTATAATTTTCTAGCGCTTTTTATTTTCCCTTACAACCGCTAAAATTTATAAAAAACTAAAAATCAATACATTAAAAAACATCTATTTAAAAAAACAAACTTCCTGAAAAATAAATTAAAAAAAAAATCACAACTCCTGTAACTTTTTGCAACAACGTTACGTATAATTACTGAATACTTAAAAAGAGGAGATTCTTAAATGAGACAACTTAAAATTACCAAGCAGGTTACTAACCGTGAAACTGCTTCCTTAGACAAGTACCTACAAGAAATTGGAAAAGTTGACTTGATTACCGCTGATGAAGAGGTAGAATTAGCACAAAGAATTAAAGCCGGAGACCAAAGAGCCTTAGAGAAACTAACAAAGGCTAACTTACGTTTCGTGGTTTCGGTAGCTAAACAATACCAGAATCAAGGTTTAACTTTACCCGATTTGATTAATGAAGGGAACTTGGGGTTAATTAAAGCGGCACAACGTTTTGATGAAACACGTGGTTTCAAATTCATTTCCTATGCCGTTTGGTGGATTCGTCAGTCTATCTTACAAGCTTTAGCGGAACAATCTCGTATTGTAAGGTTGCCTTTGAACAAAATTGGTTCAATCAATAAAATTAATAAAATGTACGCTTTGTTGGAACAATCCAACGAACGTGCTCCTTCGGCTGAAGAAATCGCCAAAGAATTGGATATGACCGTTAACGACGTTAAGGAAAGTATGAAAAACTCCGGACGTCACCTGTCAATGGATGCACCGTTGGTAGAAGGGGAAGATTCCAACCTTTACGATGTATTGCGCTCCGGTGAATCTCCAAATCCGGATCGTGAATTAATTCACGAATCATTGCGTACAGAAATTGAACGCGCTTTGGAAACTTTAACACCACGTGAAGCAGATGTTGTCCGTTTGTACTTCGGTTTAGGCGACCAACATCCGATGACATTGGAAGAAATCGGTGAAACTTTTGACTTAACGCGCGAACGTGTTCGTCAGATTAAAGAAAAAGCAATCCGAAGATTAAAACACACTTCCAGAAGTAAAATCCTGAAAACATATTTAGGATAAAAATTAGGAAAAGATCAAATGTTTATTATATCTTTATAAAATTGAACATTTGTACTAAAAATATTAAACGCAACAACAGTTTCAATAACTGTTCGTTTTTTGATTGATGATTGAAACTCCGGCTGATTACCGGAGTTTTGTTTTTTCCCCCCTACCCTTTAACAATTCTTATCTTTTTCCGACCACCATAATCATAAGATTATAATTATCTTTGCAAACAAACACAACACAATGAAAAATAGTATAATTGCTCCTTCTGTCCTTGCAGCTGATTTTGCCAATCTGCAACGCGACATTGAAATGATTAACAACAGTGAAGCCGACTGGTTTCATATTGATATTATGGATGGTGTATTCGTACCCAACATTTCTTTTGGAATGCCGGTTTTGGAAGCGATCACCAAACATGCTAAAAAAACAATTGATGTACACCTGATGATTGTTGATCCGGATCGATACATCAAAACATTTAAAAGTCTGGGTGCCGATATTCTTACCGTTCATTATGAAGCCTGCACTCATTTACATCGTTCCCTTCAAGCAATAAAAGCGGAAGGCATGAAAGCCGGTGTTGCTTTAAATCCGCATACTAATGTAGCCTTATTAGAAGATGTTATCAACGATATCGACATGGTTTGCCTGATGAGCGTTAATCCCGGATTCGGCGGACAATCATTTATTGAAAATACTTATAAAAAAATAAAGCAGTTAAAGGAAATGATCAACCGCAACAATGCTGCAACGCTTATCGAAATTGACGGTGGTGTAACCAATCAGAATGCGCTTCAGTTAATCGAAGCCGGAGCCGATGTATTAGTTGCCGGAAGCTATGTTTTTAAAGCCAGCGACCCTATTGCAACTATAGCCGACTTAAAGAAGATCACCACAATATAATAAAACAAAAAAGCAGCCTTTCGGCTGCTTTTTTTATCATCTTAAAAGAGGTTATTCTTTAACCAATTTCGTTTTTACGATTTCGTTATTATCCACATCAAATGTTTGAACCATATAAACACCTTTGTTCAATGTTTCAATATTTACCGGATAATTATCTCCATCAGCTAAAACCAATTTCTGATCCAATACTTTAGATCCTTTTAGGTCATAAATTGCAACACGTCCCGGTATAGCCTGAGTCGCATTATAATTTACTTTCAGATTCAACACATTCGTAGCCGGGTTTGGATACAACAACATTTTGTTATTTGTAACAAAACTCTCAGTACCCAAGAAAGCTTGGTAATTTAAAATAAACGGCATGTCCATTGGCTGAGTAGAACCAGCGTCTACAATACCTGCCCAAGCTGTACCACTATACTGTTTTGCATTCCAACCTGCTAAACTAACCGATCCCGGTACTGTAACAGCAGGGAAAAAGATGGATCCGTCGTTTGTTGCGTGTACCTGAAAATCGACCCAATACGTTCCCGGAGCCAATGTTGCGGTCAGGTTTCCGCTAATACGCCATATTTTACGAGTTGTACCCGGTGTATTGTTTCCGATACGATACATGTTAGCCTCTCCACTCGCCGAAGCATTGTAGATATTAGCTGTCATATTTCCCGCCACTACCGTAGATGTTACAACAGACGGATCACCGTTCCAGATTTGAACACGCATTTGATCAATTGGTGGTGTAGTACCGGTAGAACCTGTCTGATAACAGAACAAATCAACTGTTGTCAGGTTCATTGTGGAAGTAACTGTAAAGTTATCCGCAATACGTAAATTTGTTGTTGCAGCCGTATTAAAAATAGCCCCGAATCCTAGATTGGTATTCGTTGCGCCACCTACAGATTGCAATTCACTCCATGTATATCCTGCCGGTGACGGAGTAGATCCATTAGAAGTGTTCGTACCAGTCGAAAGACCTCCGTTGGTATAGAATGACTGCGCAGATGCAGTAATCCCCATTAAAGCCATTGTTAACAAGGCCAATAAATTCTTTTGTGTAGTTTTTTTCATAATATCCAAATAAATGTTTTGCAAAATAAAATTAACAATTATTTTGGATATTATTTTGTTTTTTAAAAAAATTAATATTGGTTAATCAGATATTTAATTAAATCTGTCGTTGTTACAATACCAACCAGCAAATCACCCTCTACTACCGGCAAGGCATGAAACTCTTTCGTCGCCAGAATTTCTGCGGCTTCTTTAATTGTTGTATCGGGAGAAACGGTCACCAGTTTTTTTGCCATTACCTGTTCGATAGTAAACATGTTGTAGACGGTAGTATCAACGATTTCGTCGTCGTCGTCAACTGCATCGGCAAATGAAATCCGTAGTAGATCGGTATAACTCAGCATTCCGATAATGGCATTACCATTGACAACCGGTATGTGTCTGATGTTATTCTTTTTAAAAAGCATTTCTGCTTTGGTTAAATCATCTGTAAGATTGAGTTTAACCACATTCTTAGTCATAATAGACGATACAGGAACACGATGTTTCATAACTATATGTTTTTGATTATGAACTAAATTAGTCCAATAAAATTACAAAAACATTGACAAAAATCATATTCTGTCCTATTTATAGGCGTACTAAAATGTCACCGTTCCGGCTAATTCTTTTAAAGCAACTTCCGAAATTTTAGCCTGGAATCGGGCAGCATTGTGTCGGGTTCTGGCCGTTATGTAGTTTAATTGTGCATTTCGGAATTCGATTGTGGTTATCGTTCCGATACGAAACTTTTCTAATGTTATATCCAGGTTTTGGCGGGCAATATCTTCGTTTTTAGCTTCCAGCTCTTTCAACTCCAAATTAGTTTGATAGGATTGATAAACAGTTGCTAATTGCGTATTCAGACTCTGCTTTTGTTTGTCCAGTAGAAACTGTGTATTTTCAACCTGAAGATTTGCCACTTTCTCATTTCGGTGCTGTAGAAATCCGTTAAAAATATTCAATGTTGCTGTTAATCCGTAATTAAATCCTTTGGATGAAGATTGTGTTACGAAACCAAGACTGGATTCTGTTTCGGAAAAATTATAACCCGAATTCAACCGAACAACCGGATATCTATTGGCTTTTACCTGCTTTAAATCCAATTCCGCTACTCTTTTGTTTATAATAGCCAATTGCACATCCGGATTCTGTTTTTCAGCCAGTGTCATCAAATCTTTAAGTATTAATTTATGATCAACTGACACTGTTTCTTCAACCCGGCAAGGCGTAGTTACATCACGAACCAATAATTCGTTTAAAGCCGTAACCGCATTGGCATACAATTCTTTTTGTTTGATTAAGTTAGTCGTATCTGTATTTAGGTCGACTTGAGCATTTAACACTTCCAATTTGGACGCTTTCCCTATTTTAAACCGGTTATCAGCCGTTTGTAAGCGTTGTTTTGAAATCACCACTGCCGTATCAAGTGTCGTCAACATTTGTTGCTGCTGTACCAGATTATAATAAGCAGAAAGCACATCAGCTACTTTTGTCACTATAGCAGACTTTAATTGCGTTTGCCCTTGCTTTTCCAGTTCTTTCAGTTGATCATAACGTGCAAACATCCCTAATCCGTCAAATATCGTCCATCCCAGTGCTACACCATAGTTTAGACTGTTATTTTTTGCATTATTCAATTCCCTTTGCGATCCGTCTGCCTGCGTTTGCGTTGAGTTTTGCGTATTATTATTTTTTGTCAGCGTTGCTCCCAATGTTGGCAACATCCCGGCATTGGCAACGCCGGCATTCTTTTCACTGATTTTTGCCTGATTGGCAGCAATCAGAATATCATAATTATTTTTTAATGCAATTTCAACCGCCTCTTTAGCCGTAAGCACTTCCTGTGCGTTTGCCAGATTTGAAGTTACTATTGCCAGTATGATTAACAGATAATGTTTCATAATTAGTCCTTAATATTATCAAATTCCGGGCGATGTTTACGTTCTCTTGACCACATCAGATAAATTGCCGGAATCACAAATAATGTCAATATAAGCGAGAATATTGTTCCGCCCACAATAACGATCCCCATCCCCATTCTACTTTGCGATGCTGCACCTAACGACAGCGCAATCGGTAACGCTCCAAGAGCAATTGCCAAACTGGTCATTAAAATCGGACGTAAACGGGATTCAGCCGCTTCAACAATGGCTTCGTATTTATCTTTGCCCTGTTCCCGCAATTGATTGGCAAACTCCACAATTAAAATACCGTTCTTCGTCACCAGACCAATCAACATAATAGTTCCGATCTGACTAAAGATATTCCACGTCTGACCGAATAGCCATAACGACAATAACGCTCCGGCTACCGCCATCGGCACTGTTAAAATGATAATAAACGGATCGATAAAACTTTCAAATTGTGCCGCCAGAATCAGGAATATCAGTAATAAAGCCAATCCGAAAGCAAAAGAGGTATTAGAACTACTTTCGACAAAGTCTCTCGATTCCCCACCCAAATCCGTTGTAAAACTATCATCCAGTACTTTTGCTTTAACTCGTTCCATCGCTTCGATTCCGTCACCAAGACTTTTCCCGGGCGCCAATCCTGCTGATACCGTAGCCGACATATAGCGGTTGTTATGATACAATTGCGGCGGACTACTCTGTTCTTCAATCGTCACGACATTATCCAACTGGATCAGCTGACCGTCTTTATTGCGAACAAACATCGAAGTAAGGTCCATCGGTGCACTTCGGTCTTTCTTATCAAACTGTCCCATTACCTGGTATTGCTTTCCGTTCATCATAAAATATCCGAAACGCTGACCACTTAACGAAAGCTGTAATGTTTGTGCGACATCAATCACCGAAACTCCAAGACTCTGTGCTTTTACACGGTCAATACTAACGTAAATTTCAGGTTTATTAAATTTCAGGTTAACATCCGTCATTGAGAAAGTCGGATCTTTCGCTACTTCATCCATAAATTCCGGAATCTTTTCTTCCAGTTTTTTAAAGTTCGGTGCCTGAATAATATATTGAATCGGTAATCCTCCTCTTCGATTTACAGCAATCGTAGGCGACTCGGAAACCGCTACTTTCGCTTCAGAATATTGTTTTGTCCATTTCGACAAATCATCTGTAATTTGTTTTTGCGTTCTTTTTCTTTCTTCCGGCTGAACCAATGATAAACGGGCGACACCACTATTTACAGATGCCGAACCAAATCCCGGTGATGTAATTATCAAACTTACTTTTTTCTCCGGAACCGAATCATTGATCAATTCGGTAAGCTCGCTCATAAAACGATCCATATAATCGTAGGTTGCGCCTTCCGGAGCCGTAACTCTTAAACTGATAAAACTTCGATCGTCATATGGTGCCGTTTCTTTTTGCAAGGTTTTAAAGAAAAACACGATCAGCCCGATACAACCGATCAATATCGGGAAACTCAACCATTTTCGTTTTAAGAAGCTCACCAATGACTCAGCGTATCCCTTATTTAATTTTTCAAAATACGGTTCGGTCAGGTTATAGAATTTTGATTTTTTCTGTTCGCCACCTTTCATCAGGTACGCATTTAACATCGGCGTCAGCGTTAACGACACAAATGCCGATATCAGTACCGCAGCTCCGATTACCACTCCGAATTCCCGGAATAACCGACCGACGAATCCTTCAAGGAAGATTACCGGTAAAAACACCGCAGCCAACGTAATTGAAATCGAAATTACGGCAAAGAAAATTTCGTTCGATCCTTTAACCGCCGCTTCAATAGGCGACATCCCTTCTTCTACTTTTTTAAATATGTTTTCGGTTACTACAATACCATCATCCACAACTAATCCCGTTGCCAGTACAATAGCCAGTAAGGTCAATACGTTAACCGAAAAACCGAAAATATACATGATAAAGAAAGTCGCAATCAAAGACACCGGAATATCAATTAACGGTCGGAATGCAATCGCCCAGTCTCTAAAGAACAGATAAATGATCAATACTACAAGTATCACTGATATCAAAAGGGTTTCGGCTACTTCTAATACCGCTTTTTTAACGAAAACCGTATTATCGATTGCAATATTCAGTTTAAAATCTTTAGGTAAGTCTTTTTTAAGTTGATCGTATTGTTCGTAGAATTTTTCAGCGATATCCAGATAATTAGTTCCCGGTTGCGGAATAATAGCCAAACCGACCATCGGTTGTCCGGAATCACTCAGTTTCGTTTCCAGATTTTCGGCTTCAAGAGACGCTTTCCCGACATCACTTAGTCGGACGATATTATCTCCGTTAGCCCGAACAATAATATTATTGAACTCCTCTTCCGTTGAAAGGTTTCCTATTGTTTTCACCGTTAATTCGGTGTTATCTCCGGTTAATTTACCCGACGGTAATTCTACGTTTTGTTTATTCAGCGCATCTCTTACATCTGAAACCGTACAACCATAGGAGGCTAATTTTACCGGATCGATCCATAAACGCATTGCATATTTACGTTGTCCCCATATTTGTACGCTACTCACGCCCGGAATGGTTTGCAAACGCTGTGCGATCACGTTATCAGCATAATCGCTCAGTTCCAATACATTTTTATTATCACTCTGAACCGTCATCGTAATAATCGGTTCCGAATCCGCATCCGCTTTCGATACTACGGGCGGTGCATCAATATCCTGCGGCAAGCTTCTTACCGCCTGAGACACTTTATCCCTTACGTCATTAGCGGCTTCTTCCAGGTTTTTATCCAGATTAAACTCAATCGTGATATTACTACTTCCCTGATTACTTGACGATGTAATATTTCGGATTCCATCGATAGCATTAATCGCTTTTTCAAGCGGCTCTGTAATCTGTGATTCAATAATATCCGCATTTGCACCGGCATAACTGGTACGAACGGAAATCTGTGCCGGATCAATTGAAGGGAATTCCCGGATCCCAAGATAGGTATACCCGATAATCCCGAACAGGATCAGCATCAGGTTGATTACGATCGTTAAAACCGGTCTTTTTATACTTATGGTAGATAGACTCATTTTGGCTGTACTTTAATGGTGAGGCTGCCGTATTATTTTTGTATTGCCACTTTTACCGGCATATCGTTTTTAAGGGTCATCACCCCGCTGGTCAATACGGTATCACCCGCTTTTAATCCGGATGTTATCAGAATATTTTTAGCGGTACGCGGTCCGGTTTCTACAACAATTTCTTTTGCTTTTCCTTTTTCAGCAACAAATATTTTTTTACCGTTTTGTATCGGAATCAATGCTTCAGTAGGTACTAATAAGGCATCGTTAACATTTTCCAGCGGTAATGCAACATTAGCATAGGTTCCCGGTAATAGCTTCCCTTCCGGATTCTGCGCCAGAGCACGCATCTGTAAGGTTCGTGTTGTCACATCTACACCCGGTTCGATGGCATAAATCTTTGCTTTATAATTGTCTTTAGATCCGGCAATGGTGAATGAAATTTCGGCATTCTTTTTCATTTGTCCGGCATATTTTTCCGGTATCGAGAAGGTGATTTTTACCTGATTCAGATTGACCAGATTAGCGACCACAGTTGTTGGTGTTACATAAGCTCCTTTTGAAATGGCGCGCAATCCGATTTTTCCGGAGAACGGTGCTTTTACACTCGTTTTCGCTAATTGGGCCTGGATTAACTGTGTTTGTGCCTGAGTAGAACGCAATGTGGCATTAGCTGTATCATATTCTTCCTGACTAATTGCTTCTTTCTGTAACAACAATCGGGCTCTTCTTTCATTTTCAGCGGCAAGTGCCTGTTGGGTTTTAGCCTGAGCCAATTGTGCCCGCAACTCGCTATCATTAATTTTAAACAACACTTGTCCCTGAGTTACCTGTGTGCCTTCGTTAAAATTGATGCTTTCTACTATTCCGGAAACTTCACTTCTGATTTCAACTTGTTCGTTGGCTTCGATAGAACCCGACAACGATAAATTATCTGAAAAGACCTGTGGTTGTAATACGATACCGGATACTTTGGCTGCATTTTTTCCGTCTCCTTTTTTACCACCGTCATTTTTCTCTTTATTGGCTGAAATTCGATAAAATATCATGCCGCCCAATACGATAATCAGAACGAGATATACTATATGTTTACCTTTCATAGTATTATAATGTAGTTTTTTGTATTGCTTTATTTGTATAAACAACAAAGCTAATTTTTAAATGTCGTACTCGTTTCATCATTAAATTTAATTTAACATTATTTTTAGAATTTTAAATTCTTTTCAATGCCGACTCAACATTTACACGTATTTTTGTTGTTTTTTCACCTTGCTCTTAATATTGCTTAAAATTAATCATCTTTTTAAGATGATCATAAAGTAGTGGGAAATGGGACCGGAAGACTTCCGGTGTTTCAAAAAAATGTTCGAGCAGTACCGCCAGAAATTCGTATCGGTTTTCAAAAGCATATTCTCTGAAATAACCGCTGCTTCGGATTTTTTCACTCGTAACCGGATCTTCCAGTTCTTTCATGATCTTCCGAAACATTTTTTCGAAAAGGATTGCACTCACATGTTCACTTTTTTCACTTTGAAAATGTAAGGCATGCGTAAATTCATGTAGCCCCAGATTCCGATTGTCGTGTTCGTTACGATACCCGGCTACAAAATCTTCCCAGGAAAACGCGATTGTTTTTAACGCCGGATTAAACTCACCGATATGATACGCCTGACCGGAAACAGAAAAAAACTTGGTAGGAAATACAACAATTTTATTAAAAACGGTAAACAGATAATTCCGCATTCCGAAGGTAAGCATAACTGAAGTCGCCGCGATCAGTACTTTCACTTCATCGGTAATGGGTTGCCCCTGTTGGCCTATATATTGGTATTTAGCAATAAAACGACTTACCCGATGTTCGAAATAACCTTTTTGCCTAAGCGGTAATCTTCGATAAAATGAAAATTGGGTTTCTAATATATACAATTGCGCATCGGTTAATTGTTTAGGAAACGGGTAAAAATGCACATAAAACGGCTTTTTAAAAAAATAGGTATAGATCGGTTCCAAAAAGCGAAATAAACTAAAAATCAGGACTATCAAAACAAACCCAATAGCGATACCAATACCCGCTGATTCATCATTTGCAGCAGAATTCAACTGTAAAAAGCAAGCCATTTTCATCTGTTTGTTACCTGAAATTTAAAAAGTAAAGATTATGCTACAAAATAAGTCTTTTTATGACACGAATCAAAATTACCGATGCCGTATAATCCACTTAAAATGAATATCTAAATCGGCAGACCCTATTCCTTTTTATTCCCTCTTTTCGATATATTTGCAGTCAACCCTAATTCATTTACTCATGAAAATATACCAGGAATATTTTGATACGCTTAAAAAATATTTACTGCTTTTAGAAATTGATAAAAAAAAGGGGATTGTCGGGTGCAATGATCAAGATATTGAAAAACTAAAGAATGAAAAAGGCGCAATTCCTCCGGCTTATGAAGCGTATCTGAGAAGCATCGGAAAAAAATTCTTATTCGAATTTATGGATGCTGAAGATATGTCTTTTGAAAGCCTGGACTATATCAATTCTTTTGCGAATGAAGTATTTCAAGAAAATGCCTTACAAATAGAAAAGGATTTTTTTGTTATTTCTGAAAGGCGAAATGACTATATTTCTTTACTCTATTCGGATGAAGAAAATCCTGAAGTATGGATTATGAGTGAATATTGGGATGAAAAAGACGGCGAAAATCTTTCCGTTCGAACTAATAGTTTTACAGCATTGATGCTTATTTTTTTCCAACAAACGCTGCGTAATCATACGGCGAGTTTTCATTTTATTCCCAGTACGATTAAAAATAAAGAAGCTTACTTCCGGGAAAAATATCAAAACTGGCTAAACGGTTTGAAGGCAATAAAAAGTATCATCGATCAGTATCCAAATGATAATAATTTGATCAATGAATTAAATAAATCCTTTTTAGATTATTATCTGGCAAATGAGGAGATCATAACCGGATCTTTAAACAAATCTGAATCCGTTGAAAAAAAGGAGGCTGACATAATTACTGATCCGTCATATTCACCCGAAACAGCGAAGAAGAAAGGTCTATTTGAAAAACTAAAAGATTTTTTCGGATAACAACAAAGTTATATGTAGTTTATGCTCCGAAGTTATAAACTTCGGAGAGCCGATTTGTTTGTATATTTTATGCTCCGAAGTTACAAACTTCGGAGAGACGGCTATTTACCTTCTTATTTTCGTTTGGCATCTATTTCTTTCTTTTTTTTGTAGTACTCTTCTGCTGATCTTTTCGAATATCCTTCAAATATCTCTTCATTAAAATCTTCCAGGTTAATTGTTTTATAGTGCATTTTCGTTTTTACAGTCGGCATTTTTATATTTTCATATTGAATCCAGTTCCCGATAAAATCACCTGTAAGCAAATTCACACTCGATTCGCCGGCTCCTTCGTTTGCTGCATTCCCTTGCTCATAATTACTCATTCCGATTAACTGTATTTTTTTTGTTTTAGCATTGTATCGAAACTGATTTTTGTTGCCGGCACGATTATAGCTGAAATAAAAAGCAAAACCATTTCGGGTTGCCGTTATTCCGGCCGAAAACCCCATTGTTTCTATCTGCTTACTGTAAATCGGCTTAAAATTATTTGTTGATAATTTACAAACGATTACAATTTTCTTTTCATCAAAGTAAACGGTATCATTTATCCCGTCATTGTCAATATCTTTTACTAGTTTTTCCTGTCCGAAAACAAGTATTTGGGTTAGCAGAACCAATACGGTCACTACTGTTTTCTTTATCTGTTTGTAATTCCGACTCATTATTTAAGTTTGTTTTTGTTAATCCCCATTTCTCTCTAAAATCCGGTCTTCTAATTACAGGCAATACTATGAAAAAGTAGGCAATCTCACGACAAAAGGATAAGAAATATTTTACAGGAAATATATAAAAACAAAAAAGACAAACTATATAGTTTGTCTTTTTTGTGAACCCGTTGGTACAAAATTCGAACCAATTGTTGGAAGATTTAAAGCTTCTCTCTGAAATAGCGATAGCCTAATTATTAATTAGGTAATTATTCTAAAGTGTGCCTTAAAATGAAATTTATTTTAAGGCACTAACATATTGGTGTTTTTTTATTGTAATTCTTCAAGTAATGTTTAACGATTTTAGACCAGCATGAATAATGTACTAAAATTTTAGAGAATATTAAATTACAAAGCAATTTAATATTAAAAAATAAATACTTGACAAACAAATGTTTAAATCAGTAGCTAACAAGAATAGATTATTTTTAGATTCTATTTTATTATCGATATAATTCTGATATCGGTTTATTAAAAGCTGTTTTTTACTGCACGAGTCATAAATACCTATATTTCAAAAGATTATCATTTCTATTAATATTTTACTGCTTTTAATTTTTATATCTTAAATTCGCTACTTTTATACTATCAAAATTACATTTAATTGGAATCGATAATTTATATAAAAAGTTTACATAGACCTTACAATCAGAATCTAAATTCTGTAAAATGGGTTTGTAAATTCATAGAGCAAAAGAATAGTAATAATGAAATTTCTAAATCAGATTTTTACGTTGAATTTTACATATATCTCATTAAGAAATTGTACAATTTATATAAAAAGAATCCCACAGAAACTTTGACACATGGTATTCCATCGTTTGATTCTGTAAAGAAATCATACAATAGCATAATTAGAGTTGATAAGGAAAGAAAAAAGAAAATTATCAATGAATCTCTTTTAAAAAGAAGGAATGATAGTGAACGGGCTATTTTTAGCACTTATAAAGCTACTTCATATTTTATAAATTTATCAAAAGACAAATTAGATTTTGTTGATAACAATAATCAGCTAAAGTTTACAGGGAAAGTCTTAGTAGGTTTACGGAGTAATTCTTTCAAACTTAGCAAAAAAGAAAAAGAAGCTCTCTTTAGCTCAATTATTAAAAGAGATTTTCATTTCTTTATTTCACTATGCCTTTTGCAAAAAATCCAGAAAAAAATAAAAAATCTGAGCATTGAAGAAATTCATTTTGATTTTCTTGTTGATAAATTTGATATTAAGCATTTTAGATATACAGAAGCTAGTAATGAGAAAAACTTTAGTAAAGTAAGAGAGCATTGGATAAAAGATTTAGATTTTCTTGATAAAAATTTTAATATAAAAAAGTCATTTTTAGATATTATTATTCAAAATGGATTTGGAGATTCTTATTTGAAAGTCAAAAACCAAGTAAATGATTATTACAAAGACAAAATTATTTCGAAAAGTAAATTTCAGCTGAAAGTGGATCTTTTTCTAGAAGTTTATGAAACTACACCTAAAAATGAACTTGGTTTTTTATCATTACAAGAGATAGCTAATAAAATGAGTATGGGAAAAAAGTCTTTCCAAAGTTTTATTTCGCAATTTTATGAATTTGAAAAAAATAAATATAATATATTCTTTAATAATGTTGTTCAGGCAATTTCTGGTAAAAATCAATATTTTATAAGAAATAGACCAGTTGTAAATATTAAAATTAAGGAACTTAATAAATAAAGATTATGCAAGGACATTCATTATGGGATAAAATTCCCCAAAGTAAGTCAGATAGTTTTAAAGCGGATATAAAAGAAGGAAAAGTTCCTGAACTTCCATATTTTATCGTAGATCAAAATGAGGCGAAAACTAAAATTAAAACAAAGATTGACGATATAAAAAAAGGAAGATTTCAAACGTCAATAATCACCGCAAATTATGGTAATGGCAAAACTAATATTTTAAAATATTTATCCCTTTATTATCGCAGTAATGATGATATTCAGGTTTTGTATTACAGAGCCGATGCCGACAATTACGACATTATCCTTAATTTGTTAAGAATAATAGAAGACAACTACACCAACTATATTGTCGAGAGTGTCCAAGCTTTAGTTGGTGAACAGTTTGAACATGCATCTCTTGCAAATAATTACAAAGATAATTTTGGGGCAATTGAACAATATACAAATAAACTGTTTTCTTCTTCAAATTCTCTTTCTGAGATTAAAAATCTATTCTATTTAGGGACTGGAAGATTAAATAGTAAGAGATATTTTGATAAACATGATTTACGTCAATTAAAAGATTATGAGCGTAGAGAAATACTGGTTCTATTTTTAAATATATTATCACAAACTGGTAGATTTATTATTTTTTGCATTGACGAAGTAGAGAAAATCAGAGAAAAATCAAAAATAAGATTTTCACATTTTTTAACATCTCTTAGAGAGTTAATAGATCTTTCAAATAAGGTTAAAGGTCATTATTTAATCCTTGCAATGACTGATAGTACTGATAGCAATATAATTCAAATAACAAATGAGGCTTTATATACTCGTATATATCAACACATTATACCAATAAATCCAATTTCAGAGAAAAAAGATAAAATTGAATTAATCGAGTACTTAAAAGAAATCTTTGATTCTAATGAAAGTACGGATGATGTATTAAAGAAATTATCAAAAGAGACAGATGCAATTAGTAATAGATTATTAATCCAAAGAATTTCTGATATTCTTTTTGGTAAAACAGAGAAAAAAACCTTGGAAACCGAATTAAGAGAGAATTCACTATTAGAAATATTCTCTAATACAAAAAAAGATTTGGATATAAATGTTGAAGCCTTTAAAAATTTACATCGTAAGTTTTTTGATCCTTTAGAGTATTATTTAGAAAGTTTTAATATTAAAATTGAAGAGTTTACAAGCCAATTAAGATATTATTATAATTATGAAACTGATACTCTTTGTTATTTTATATTTAATAATGATTTAACTGTAATTGATAGTGAAATACAAAAAATAATGAGCTGTACAGAATATCTAAATCTTGACAAGAAAATTGACTTTAAAAATATATCCTTATTTGTTCCCGCATCAATGGAATTAAATTATTCATATCTAGAAAAATATTCTTTCTTTGATAGCTTTAAACTTAGTATTATTGATGTTGAAAATTTTGAGGATCTTTTTACCTTATTAGAGTTATATAGACAACATTTTGAACACCAGATAAAACTTAAGCCAATAATCGAAAATTATACTAATTCTAGTCTATAGTATGTTTGATAATAATAATAAAGTGTTTGCTTATAAAATAGCATTAAAACTTGATAAGTATTTAGTAGCACTATTTAATTTGTGCTATGATGTATATATTAAATTAGAAGATATAACTATTAATGAAAATGATATAGAATATGCAATTTTATTATTCACTGATGAATTTTATGACCATTTAGAAGTAAACAAAGATGAGTATTTGGAAAAAGATGAAAACGATCAATATAGATTTACAAAAGATCAGTTTTTTAATACACTAGCTGTTCATTTGAATGCATATTATTTAAGAAGTCAAATCTTTGTATCAAAACTTAATACTCCAGATTTTCTTTACTATTTGAAGGATAATTTTCATATTTATTCAACATTGGCAAAAAAAAAGGAAGTCGAAAATAGTTTAAATGATAAATTTAAAACTATCAATGTCATTAGTAACATTATTGAAAATCTTAATAATAATAGATTAAAGGAATCGATAAATAGTATTTCAACAATCTATGACTTTAATAAGGCAGGCCAATATATAAAAGTAACCACACCTGAAAATTTTAAACCTCAAACAATTTTCATAAAGGACGATTTACTAAATTTCGATTTATTAGAATCTGATGTTTTTGATTTTGATGATATATGGGTCAACTACGAACATGATCTGAATAATGAACTCAGCTTTGATCTAGATAATGATGAATATTACATAATAAGAGATAACAATTCTAATGATAAAACTACTCTTGGAATTAAAGTGAATGACCACATATTGTTAAAGTCTAATATCGATATTAAGAAATATGTAAAAAAAGAAAATGTAAATAAGTATTTGTGGCAATTATTAAAAGATAATTATCTTAAAAAACGACAACAAAAACTGCTATGTAATTCTGAACTAATAAAGAATTTTAAAGAAAAAAGTAAGGAAGGAGATTTTAATAAACTATTGTGCAATCTCAAAAATAATCTATACTTGGATAGAAGTGTAGATATAAAAGAAGATTATCAATGTTTTTTCGAAAAATTTATTGTAGTTAAAAAGTTAAGTGATTTGTCAAATTTTAATTTCTTTCTACCAGATGAAGATGTTGAAAAGGAACTATTAGGTATATCTTCGGAGCAAAAAATAGGCGATAAATATCATTTATTGCACTACCTAAAGCATAAAGATGATAGGTTTACTGAAGGTTTCGTAAATTCTGAACCTAAGAAAAAAGAAAAATCAAAGATCTATATACTAAAAGCAGAATTGTCCTTTTATTTAGTTGAAAAATACTATGAAGATCTTATTGAAGAACTACTACAAGGATTAGGTGTTGATTTTATTAGTAATGTAGAATTACGCGTAAATGGTGAGTCAAAAGCTGAATTTGATTTTGTAATATTTAAAGATGATAAGTTTTACTTTTTGGAGGCAAAGACTACTCTTACTAAAGATAATGTTTATGATACTTCTAAAAAGTATCATAATAATATTGAATATTTAAAACGAATAATTGATTCAGATTTGGAGAGTGTTAAGTTTATTTTACTTGGTTTTTTAAGTAACCCTAATCTGGATAATTACAAGCATTTTTTTACGGATTCAAGTTATAATACTAGAAGAGATGGATTTGCTGTTACTCCGTATAAATTCAAGATACCTTTTTTTGGGCATCCAAATTTAGAGTTGGAGTGTATTGCCGAACCAGAACTTTCGAAATTAAAAGAATTTATTAAAGATATATGCCAGATATAGTACTACCTCAAACTAGATATTATGGATCAAAAAGAAAAATAGTAGATAAAATATGGAACATTTTAACCAATGAAGCAAATTTACAGTTTGATTCTATTTTAGATGTTTTTGGAGGTTCTGCTTCATTTTCATATTATTCTAAATTACATAATAAACAAGTTTTTTATAATGACATCTTCCAATTTAATTTCATAATTGGAAAAAAATTAATAGAACAAAATACAAATGAATTAACGTATGAAAATGCAATCAGTTTGTTTGAACGAATTCAAGGAGTAGAATACCTAAATTATATTTCAGAATTTTATAATGACATCTATTTTACGAATGAAGAGAATGACCAAATAGATGTTTATATTCAAAACGTTTTAGCATTAGATAATGAGAATATACAATGTAGCGCTCTATACATACTTTTTCAGAGTTGCTTAATGAAAAGGCCTTATAATTTATTTCATAGAAAGAACTTAAATATGAGATTGAATTATACAACGGGTAAGTTTGGAAATAAACAAACTTGGGAAAGAAGTTTTGAAGAACTTTTTATGCGATTTATAAATGAATTAGATAAAGTTTGTATTGATAACGGACGAATAAATACTGCTCATAATTTTAGTGCTCTAAATTGTCCATTGAACGCAGATCTAGTGTATATAGATCCTCCATATTTCAAAAAAGAAAGTACCACTTCTTATCATAGTAAGTATCATTTTCTTGAAGGGTTGGTAAATTATTACAATATTCCCGACAATATAAACTTTAATAAAAACAATCGTGAAATTACTATAAATGCATCTAGGGAATTTGAAGATAAAACTAACTTTTTAAATGATCTAAGAACTCTTATTAACAATCATCTTAATTCTCATATTGTCATATCATATAGAAATAATGGTATTCCTTCAATACAAGCAATTTACGAATTACTTCGAAGCTTTGAAGTTTTCGAAGTTTTGGAGTATAATCTAGGCCAATACAATTATGCACTAAATAGAAATAATAATGTAAATGAGGAAGTGCTTTTTGTTTGTAAAAATATTAATCGATAAAAATAAAGCAACTAGACATATTAAGAAAGTTACAGTTATTCAATTTGATAATAATTGTAGATTAAGTATAAACTAATTCGTCTTAACAAGAAGTTTTTTTAATTTTCAAAAAAAACTATAACATGCTACACCACTTGTTTAACATGATGTCTTTATTGGAAATGAGATATTCTATCTATTAAACATAATATCCAATAATGACTTGATAAAATCCTCCGTGTGTAGCAAGAAATGAAATTTATGAAGTCATATAAAAAAACTGCTAACTTTTTCAAAAGTTAGCAGGTATAAATATTTAACTCAGCTATGCCTACGAGATTCGAGTGAGGCTAGAAAAATCGGTTTGTGATACAACCGTTCATCTGGCCGTTTGCAGGAACGTGGCAAACTGGTAAGATGTATTAATCCACTTCATCATAATCAATCTACCATAATTCTACTATTTAGCTATTTTGGAAGGTAATTTTTCGGTGTTTCAATATTTAATGGTAAGGGGGCTATTTATGGAATAGTATAAAAATACCTGCTAACTTTTAGAATGGTTAGCAGGTATAAATTTTTGTTTTAGCAAAGCCCACGAGATTCGAGTAAAGGGCTAGAAAAATCGGTTTGTGAAACAACCGGACATCTTGCCGTTTGCAGGAACGTGGCAAACTTCCTAAGATATTCTAAGGTTGCTTCGTCAAAATGTACTCTCCATAAGGAAGGCGCATTTCATCCGGAGACCCATCCGGTTGCATAATGGAGTTATCGCTTTTATATATTTTAACAATTATTTTTTCGGTACCGTTGTCATTTTTATATCGTAAAATAATAGAGCTGCTTAAATATCTTCTATCTGGATCATAAAACGAAAGCTTAATTCTGCGTTCATTCTGCGTACAATCATTACATACCGGGTAAGTATTTTTTTTCCAAATTAAATTTCCGGAAATATTATGATCGTCACCACTTAGTGAATTATCAGCAAGTAATGATAATGTATTTATAATTTCAGTCCCGTTACTGATGTATTTGTATTCACCAATTAACAAATCCTGATAGTAATTTTTATATTCGAAGTACTCGAATGTTTTCTTCGCAAAAGAAATTGTAAGTGATGTATTTCCGTTTTGGTATTTCCATGTACCAATATATTTAGCAAAATCATTATCAACATCTTTATTATAAGTATTGTTTCCGTATGCTGCATCACTATCACTGGCAATTGGTACTATGACTTGCGCCTTACACGATAAGCAAGCTACTAACAGGAAAAATTTAAGAATTATTTTCATATCAATATTAGTTACAGTTTATTTCATTAATAGGTTTGTTTGTATTAGCCTCAGGATTATCGTTGAGAGCTAATTTAGTCCATTTTGTTAGATTATCGTCAGCTTTATACAATGAAAGTTGTAAACCATTGTCTTTTAGGAACTCTAAAAATATTTTTTGATAATTTGCTAATGCAAAACTACTGTTATCAATTTTTTGATATTTTTTTTCTAACGCTCTCACAAAGCTTTCACGTTTTTTATTACTTGAATAAATTTCTCTTAGTTTTTCCATCGCTTGAACATTGTCGGCAGATATCGCATATACGCCCATATTAGAAACAAGTAAATGAACCGGTATTAAAGGGTTGGAAATCCCACCGTTTGAAGCGTAATTATGCCTTTGATAAAATTTGTCCAATAAAAACAGATCAGCTCCTGAAAACAATGAGAAATGACCGTTTAGGTGACAATGTACACCGCCAAAAACTAATGGGAAAGTGGAATAATTTACGTTATTCTCACCTGTATTTGCTTCGGGAACTTCTGATACGACAAGATTTCCTTTACCATTATAGGATAAATTATACCCTTGCTCTTTAACGCCGGTTAAAGCCTGTTCTGTTTTTAATTTTTTTATTGCTTCTTTAAAATTAAAGCTTTTAAGGAGTTCATTTAACTTTTCGCAATGTAAAGGTGGTTCTACCCATTCCTCTACAGGTGCAGTAATAATAACCGGGCATCGATGACAATTATTAGGAGGTGTGCCTTCTGCCGGAGGGTCACCGCCCCCGCCGCCAATTGGAGCAATAACAACAGGGTCATCACCAAAATCGCCACCGCCAATATCTCCATTAACAGTATAACAGGTTGTAACAGGAGAATAAAATAAGTGATTTTGATCCTGACAGTCATTGGTAGCAACGTGTACACCGGTGTTTGTTGAACTCCATGCCTGATCGCACATCAAAATTTGCGCCGTAACACAGATTGTTGTTTTACCCGTTTCCGTAGTATTGTACACAATCGGTGTTATTTTTACTTGCCCTTTAAAATTAAAAGAATTATGCGCGGCAGGCGCTAACGGTTCACTTGGTGTATATTTTAGAATATAAGCACTTGGTTGTCCCAAACTATCTACGTTAATGACAAGGTTTTCAAAAAAATCGGGGTTACTGATTTCCCTCGTAATCTTAAAGGTATAGGAAGTTTTAGTACCATCTTCTATAACCTTGGCGCCATGTGGTACGATGGTGAAATTGTACTGGGCTTCCATTGCTGTACGGGATTTATCCCTATTGGCATAAACTTTATTATAGGCGGTTAGAAATTTACCTTCGCCCAATAATTTGTCAAGAGAAGATTCTCTTATTTTAATTTTTTCCGCATACTTTTCATTGCGGATAACTTCCTCGTTAAGCTCACAACCAGCAAGCATCACCAGGATCATAAAAATCCATACTTTAAAAATTGTTTTCATAATTGATCTTAAAATGCGTTTGCAAATATTGCCCTGTTAAACTCAATAGCATTACGGAAAAACCGTAATTAAGGCAGTTTGTACCAAAAAGCAGTGTAAATACGCACATGAACTATATTACTTTTCTTACAGTAAGTATCCTTGATGACTAAAACGTTACAAGCCAATAGGGTTAGCGACTTCGGAGCCAAACCGTACCACGATAGTGGCAAGGTTTTTTGTCGGACAAAAAGGTTTTTGTCCGACAAAAACACACCTTGCTATTGACAGGCGGCAATCTATTTTAGGTGTCGGACACCGCCGTTTTTTAGGAAGCTGAGTTCGGACAACGTGACCTTGCTATGGACAGATAGCAATCTGTTTATTTTGCGAATTAACACCAAACTTTTTAAGAAGATGAGAGCGAAAAAAATGACCTCGCCTAAATCCCGGCTTTGTAGGCGGATCGTTTACACACTAATGTAGCTTTTAAACCCGTTGATCAGGTATGTAGTACTGCGCAGTTACGCGCGCGTGCTTTAGCGTTTGTATGTACGAACGCTAGAATGCACAAACGCATAAGCACAAAAACTGTTTTCCAAAAGAAAACGGAAAAAGAAAGTCCCGTCAACCACTTGGACAGGGGCAGGCCGGCAAAAGGAAACGCAATAAGTCCCCTCCGGGGTGGGTTGTGAGTTTACGAGCAACCCATTATGGCGTAGTCTTTTGTCCGGTTTACCTGCACCGTCCAAGTAAATTTACTTTCCTTTTTGCGTATTCTTTTCTGGTAAGCACTAAACCAATCCCTTTGGATCATTACGGAAATCCTTTTGCACATTTTATCAGTTTTTGGAGTAAAGCTTTTTTGTGCCGCATGGATAGGGATGTTCTTGTGCTGATCCCGGACCGACGCCAAGGGGTACCAATGGGGTACCAACTTGATCTTGTACTTGACAGGTTATCTTATGATCAGTTACTTTGTCACTTGGATTATTATACCCGAAAAACGGCTTTTACCGTCAATAGGTTTTGAGGTAGGCTTTTAGGGTTGATATTCCAGTTTTTTACCGGGTTGGGATAAGGGTCTGACGACCTTTATCCCTTAATTGATAAAGTGTGCGTGATGAAAGAGGAAATGAGGAAGGAGATAACGCCACAAAGAGCAATTGAATTGCTCAGGCAGGATGGTATAGAAGTAGATGAGCAAAACGCTGCCCTGATACTTGAATTTTTATTTGAAATTGCTGAAATTGCTGTTGATCAATACTTTGAATCTGCTAAAAAATCAGTAAATTTACCCTAACAACCTGTTATACATAGGTTTACTTTCAGGCTTAATAATCAAATTATTTATCGTTATGAAGATTGCAGATTTATACATTCGTGTAAGTACGGATGAACAGGCAGATAAGGGCTATTCACAACGTGATCAGGAAGAAAGGTTGCGTAATTATTGCAATATAAATGGAATAAAGGTACGTAAGGTTCTGTATGAGGATCATTCGGCCAAGACATTTATTCGCCCGGCTTGGACAAGTTTATTAAATGACTTAAAAAAGCATAGAGGGCAATCTGATCTGGTACTTTTCACAAAATGGGACAGGTTCAGCCGTAATACCTCGGATGCTTACATGATGATCAGTCGGCTCCGTACTCTAGGGGTAGATCCGCAAGCAGTAGAGCAGCCCTTGGATATGTCCATACCGGAAAGCAAAATGATGTTAGCTTTTTATCTTGCTGCCCCAGAGGTTGAAAATGACCGAAGGGCTTTAAATGTATTTTATGGTATGCGTAGGGCAAAGAAAGAAGGGCGGGTAATGGGTATAGCCCCAATAGGCTATTGTAACAAAGTAAGTGAAACGGGCAAGAAATACATAGCGGTTCGGGAAGATGAAGCCGAAATTATACGGTGGATATTTAAAGAAATTAGCCTTGGTAGGCTAAATTCAGAACAGATATGGAAAATGTCTAAGGAAAAAGGTCTGAAGTGCAGTAAAAATTCATTTTGGGTATCAATTCGTAATCCTGTCTATTGCGGAAAAGTTTTTGTCCCAAAATACAAAGATGAAGAAGCCCAACTTGTTCAGGGGCAGCATGAGCCACTGATTACCGAATCATTATTTTATGATGTTCAGGATATTTTGGACGGACGTAAGAAAGTATTTAGAACAACTGCTAATGTTAATAATTCGGAATTACCACTTCGTGGTCATTTAATATGTCCATTATGCGGAAAACTCCTTACGGGTAGTGCGTCCAAAGGACGTAGTAACTATTATTACTATTACCATTGCCGATTAGGGTGCAAGTTCCGTGAAAAAGCTACTGAAATAAATGACAAGTTTATCGAGGAGCTAAAAAGATATGTCAAACCACTGCCTGTATTAAAACTTTATAAAGAAACTATAGTACTGGCTTATCAAAATAGAACCAAAAATAATCGTTCTGATATTCATCTGATCAAAACACAATTAAAGGAATCAGAAAACCGAATTTCAAAAGCTAGGGATATGCTGTTGGAAGGCCATCTGGAACCGGACGATTACAAAAAGATCAAAACCGAGGGAGAGGAAAAAATAAGAAGACTTGAAGCGAGTTTGACAAGTGCTAATGAGTCAGTTCCGAATATCAAACCTTTGTTGGAATCAGCAATATCCAATATTTCAGGATTAGATGTACTCTATGAAAAAGCCAGTATTGAACGTAAAAGAAAGATTATAGGTTCGATCTTCCCGGAAAATCTGACTTTTGTGGGTTCGGAAGTTCGAACCGTAAGAGTTAATGAAGCTTTGAGACTTATGTTATTGCTTTCCAGTGAATTAGGTGGTAAAAAAAATGGAGCAAATCTGTCTGTTTTAGATTTGCCCCAAGATGTGACCACGGAGGGGTTCGAACCCCCAACCCTCAGAGCCGAAATCTGATATTCTATCCAGTTGAACTACGCGGTCATTTTTAATCGGACTGCAAATTACGCAATCTAATTTGATTTTTGCAAATTATGCCAAAAGCTTTTTTACAATTGTTGAAATTGTTTTTCCGTCGGCTTTTCCTGCCAATTCTTTAGAAACAACTCCCATTACCTGTCCCATGCTTCCCATTCCGGAGAATCCGCCTTCACTGATAATTTTTGATACAATTGCTTCTACTTCAGCTTCAGATAATTGTGCCGGTAAAAACTTTTCGATTACGGCTACCTGAGCTAATTCCGGTTCCGCTAAATCGGCACGTCCCTGCTCGCTAAAAATAGCCGCACTGTCTTTACGTTGCTTTACCAGTTTTTGTAATATTTTTATTTCGTCTTCTTCTTTTAATTCCTGACCCGCTCCGGAAGTCTGTGCTAGTAAAATTTCTGATTTTATCGCACGTAAAGCTTCAAGTGCTACGGTATCTTTGGCTTTCATGGCTGTTTTCATTTCGTCCATGATTTTCGTCTGTAAGCTCATATTCTTTTTATTTTAATTATCTGTACTACCCGAAATCACGTTATATCGTATTCTGACTACGATTTTTCTTTTCGGAATTGCATTGCGAATATATAAAAAATAACCCGGAATCAAGCCTGATTCCGGGTTAAAGGTTTCTCAAATGTAGGTTAGTTAGTCTACGTTATCATGTAAGAAAGAGTTATTAGAACGCAACTGTAAGTCGTCGTTACTATCTATTCCTAATGACATACGCGATTTGCTGTTGTCCACAGGAGCCGAATGTAAATCTACTCCCATTCTTTTATATGCCGGTTCTTTTTCCAATTCATTAACACGTGAAGCACTGTTATTGAATTTATAATTGAACTCTTTCATTTTTCTTTTACGCTCTTCGGCTCTCATTCGAAGCGTTTCTTCGATTGTCATTTCAACCGGAGAGATTTCGTCGAAGCTATTTGGCGCTTGAGTTGGCTCAACTTTACGCATTGTAAAGTTTAACTCTTCTGCAATCGGTTCTTCTTTTACCGTTTCAACGGGTTTAGAAGCCAATAATTCATTTTCTTTCTCCATATAATCATCCAAAGAGTATTTTACCACTCCGGACTGGTTTACTTCCGTTACCGGAACCACCTGTACCGGCTGATTCACTTGAATATCTTTGGTTTCATTACTTAAGTCGAAAACAACACGTTCGCGGCTTGGTGTACTTACCGGCATGTCGAATGAAAAGGTAATTTGTTCTTCCACTTTCGGCATTACAAATTGCGGTTCGATTACCTCAATTTCACGTACATCTCTCATTACCGGAGCCGGTGCTTCTTCTTTAACCGGGGAAACGATTTCAAAAAACACATCCAGGTTATTGATAAAATCCGATGTCGGTAATTCTTCTTCAATTACTGCTGCCGGTTGTTTTTTTTCGTAAACTTCCACTTCCTCTTCTTCAAGGGCGAAAACGATTTTCTCTTCCGGTTGTTCCGGCGTAATATCGTTAACGATAGCCTGAGGTGTCGATTTTTCTGTCGGTGTTGAAAAATCAAATGACGGCACAAACGGCTGATTTGATAAATCCTGAACCAATTTTTGCTCACCCTCTAATGTGTGGATAATTTTTTTTGGCTCAGTATTTACGATTTCGGCTTGTTGCTCTACGTTAAATCCCGTTGCAATAATTGTTACAGCAATAGCATCACCTAAAGATTCGTCTTCACCAACCCCCATGATGATATTCGCATTATAACCTGCTTCTTCCTGAATATGGTCGTTGATTTCTCCGATTTCGTCAATTGTGATCTCGTTTGTACCTGATACGATCAATAACAATACGTTTTTCGCACCTGTAATTTTATTATCGTTCAATAACGGTGAATCCAATGCATCTACGATAGCATCTTTAGCTCTGTTTTCTCCGTTTGCCACTGCCGATCCCATTATTGCCGTTCCACTGTTGGACAATACGGTTTTGGCATCTTTTAAATCGATATTTTGTGTATAGTGGTGTGTAATTACTTCGGCAATACCTCTTGATGCGGTTGCTAATACTTCATCCGCTTTAGAGAATCCTGCTTTAAATCCTAAGTTACCGTATACTTCTCTTAATTTATTATTATTGATAACGATTAAAGAGTCAACTTGCTTTCTTAGTCGTTCAACTCCTAATAACGCCTGTTCCTGACGTACTTTCCCTTCAAATTGAAACGGGATCGTTACGATTCCTACTGTCAGGATATCTCTTTCTTTGGACAACTGCGCGATTACCGGTGCAGCACCTGTTCCGGTTCCACCACCCATACCGGCTGTAATAAATACCATTTTGGTATTAACGTCCAGCATTTTCTCAATTTCCTCGATACTTTCCAAAGCAGACTGTTGTCCTACTTCCGGATTAGCTCCTGCCCCAAGACCTTCTGTCAAATTAACGCCAAGTTGAATTTTATTAGGCACTGAACTACTTTGTAATGCTTGTGAATCGGTATTACAAACTACGAAGTCTACTCCTTTAATTCCTTGTTTAAACATGTGGTTAATGGCATTACTACCACCGCCACCTACACCAATAACTTTGATCACATTTGATTGGTTTTTTGGCAAATCAAATGCAATGCTTCCAAATTCTGAGTTGCTGTTCATATCGTATCGGTTTTATTCTGCGTTATCTAAAAATTCTTTAATCTTATCTATGTACTTATCGAAAAAGCCTCTTTTTATCTTTTCTTTTGTAGACTCAGGATCTACATCATTTTTTACATTAATCGGCTTAATCGGCTCTCGTTCTGCTATTATTTCTTCTTCCGGTTCCGGTTCGATTATAACCGGTTGTGGTTTCATCTCAACTTTTTGCGGTTCCGTTTTGATTTCGGCCAGTGGTGTTGCACTTTTTGTATTGTTTCGAATACTGTTCATCACCAATCCAACCGCCGTGGCATATAACGGGCTGGAAATTTCTTCATCGGAATTCCCGGCTAAATGCTCATTCGGGTAACCGATCCGGGTATCCATCCCGGTAATATATTCTACTAATTGTTTAATATGCTTTAATTGTGCTCCGCCTCCTGTCAGTACGATTCCGGCGATAAGCTTTTTTCTCGGATCTTCATGTCCGTAAGCTTTAATCTCGGCAAAAACCTGCTCTACAATCTCCACTACTCTGGCGTGAATTATTTTAGACAGATTTTTCAAAGAGATCTCTTTTGGTTCACGTCCTCTTAATCCCGGAATAGAAACAATTTCGTTGTCTTTATTTTCTCCCGGCCAGGCCGATCCGAATTTCACTTTTAAAAGTTCAGCCTGTTTTTCTATAATCGAACAACCTTCTTTAATATCGTCGGTAATCACATTTCCTCCGAATGGAATTACAGCTGTATGTCGGATAATACCATCTTTAAAAATGGCAAGATCCGTTGTTCCGCCTCCGATATCGATCAAAGCAACACCGGCTTCTTTCTCTTCCTGACTTAACACGGCATCGGCAGAAGCCAAAGGTTCCAATGTTAATCCGGATAAATCAAGACCGGAACTTTTAATACATCTTCCTACATTTCGGATAGAAGATGCCTGTCCAACTACCACGTGGAAACTCGCTTCTAGTCGGCCGCCATACATTCCGATCGGTTCTTTAATCTCCGATTGTCCGTCGATTTTAAATTCCTGCGGCAATACATGAATGATCTCTTCACCCGGCAACATTGCCAGTTTGTGAACCTGATTGATTAACAAGTCAATATCAGCATCTCCGATCACTTCTTCCGGATTATGACGACTGATATAATCACTATGTTGAATACTACGAATGTGCTGACCGGCAATACCAACCACCACATCGTTGATTTTATATCCAGAGTCGGCTTCAGCTTCGATAACAGCTTGCTGAATGGACTGAATTGTTTGTGTTATATTGTTTACAACACCACGTGCCACACCAAGGCTTTTGGATTTTCCAACCCCTAAAATTTCTAATTTTCCGTACTCATTTTTCTTGCCGATCATGGCGACAATCTTTGTTGTCCCAATATCTAAACCTACTGCAATACTCTCTTTTTCCATATTCTACTATTTGGTGCACACTACTTGTTGTGTAAACTTCAGATTAATTGTTTTATAATTTCCGATAAGGGTATCTTTTATCGCATGTTGAAAAAAGGCCTTATAGTTGTCAAACTTCTTATCTACATTGATCGTTCTTCCGAAAAGGATTTGATAATTGTAGTTTCGGTTTGTCATTATCAAGCTTCCCGTTGGCAAAATTTGTATCCCGGTGATGTTCTTTTTCAGAAAATCGTCATCGTAAATTTTTTTGATCAACTCGGTTACTTTTTCTTTGTTTTCGGAGTTTATTTCACCGGAAACCAAAGGAACCCGCGCTGCAAAATTATCCGACAAAGGCATCTGATTACCCTCATAGTCAATATAATAAGAACGCTCTCCATCGTTTATTCTCGCAATGGGTGTTTTTTGTGTTACGACAGCCTTTAAAGTCCCGTCAATAGTAGCAAAGACCTCCGCTTTTGCTATCATTTCATTACTGTCGAGAATATGCTCCAATCTATTCAAATCTAGCTTATCTTTCCTTATGCCCGTAACTTTGTTAAAATTTTGTATTAACAAGTTATCAACCGTTTCAGGTGTAATAAAAAGGTTATTGTCGCCTTGAAACCGCACTTCTGTTTTTTGCATATAGCGGGTTTCATTTCGCTTTGATGAAAAAGAGTACAGGAAAATCACTACTCCAATCATGAGTACCAATCTTACATCTGTCCATTTAATTTTTTTCATCATTTTATTATTTTTTTATTCTTCCAATGCTTTTTTAATATCCGGAACCATCTCTCCTACATCTCCTGCTCCAATCGTAACAATCACAGGTGCATCACTACCTTTTAACGCCGGAATTAAATCTTCTTTTGTGATTATTCTTTTATTATCATTCTCTATTTTGCCCAACAACCATTCTGATGTTACTCCTTCCATCGGTAATTCCCGTGCCGGGTAAATATCCATTAGCAAAATCTGATCGAACTGCGACAGGCTTTTGGCAAAATCATCTATAAAATCGCGTGTCCGACTATATAAATGAGGTTGAAATACCGCCAGTACTTTTTTCCCCGGATACAATTCCCGTACGGCCTGATGTACTGCATTAATTTCGGTCGGGTGATGTGCATAATCATCAATATAGACCAATTCCGGTTTTCGAATCTGGAATGAAAATCTTCTTCGTACTCCTTTAAAACTTAAAAGTGCTTTTGCAATATCATCATCCGAAATACCATAGGTTTTAGCCATAGCCAATGCCAATAAAGCATTTGTCAGATTATGTCTTCCCGGCAATCCGAACTTCAAGTCTTTTATTTCTCCGCTTGGTGTATTTACATCAAATACATACCATCCGTCGACGATTCTAATATTTTTAGCTGCAAACTGTGCGTTGTCATCGATACCAACTGTCACGGCATCAATCGGCAATCCGTTAGTTACAAACAGCTTATTTTTATCGGTTACCTTACCGGCAAATTCCAAAAACGAAGCCTCAATAGCCGCTTTATCACCGTAGATATCCAAATGATCCGCATCCATTGACGTCACACAGGCAATATCCGGATGTAAATGCAGGAACGATCGATCAAACTCATCCGCTTCTACTACCGTTACCGTTTTCCCGTCACCAATCAGGTTTGAATTGTAATTTTCTACAATTCCACCTAAAAACGCCGTCATATCCACTCCGCTCTCATACAACAAATGTCCCAGAATACTGGATGTTGTTGTTTTACCATGCGTTCCGGCCACTGCAAAACAGAAAGTATCTTTTGTAATAATCCCAAGCACTTCCGCTCTTTTTTTCACCACAAATCCGTTATCCAGAAAATAATTCCACTCCGTATGCTGCTTCGGAACCGCCGGTGTAATTACAACCAACGTGTTTTCTTTATTTCGAAACGCTTCGTCAATCAAATCAACAGTATCTTCAAAATGAATTTTGATTCCGCTTTCGATTAATTCGGCTGTAAGGTGTGTCGGCGTTTTATCATATCCGGCTACATTTTTTCCGATGTTTTTAAAATAACGGGCCAGAGCACTCATTCCGATGCCACCTATTCCGATAAAGTATACGTTATGTATTTGAGCTAAATTCATTATTCTGTAATAAACGCTTCTTTGTTATCGTATCCATTTCACAATCTCATCCACAATTTGTTTTGTTGCATTCGGCAACGCCAATTGTCTGATATTGTCACTTAATTGTTTTCTTTTTTCTTCACTTTTCAATAATTCCCGGAAAGTCTTTTCAAATTGTCCGTCTAATTCGGATTCTTTGATTAAAATCGCACCGTTTTTATCGGCAATCGCTTTGGCATTTTTCGTCTGATGATCTTCCGCCACATTAGGCGAAGGAATAAAAATAACCGGTTTACCTACTATACAAAGCTCTGAAACCGATGAAGCTCCCGAACGGGAAATTACGATATCAGCGGCTGCATAAACCAGATCCATACGATCGATAAAGGCCATTACCTGTACATTTTCCTTTTCTGAAAAATGTTTATATTCTTCAAAATACAGTTTTCCACATTGCCAGATAACCTGAACACCTTGCGCCAACATTCCGTCAATTTCTTTTGCGATCAACTGATTGATTCTTCTGGCGCCCAGACTTCCGCCTAAAACCAATATCGTTTTTTTAGTCGGATCCAGTTTAAAATGCGCAATAGCTTCTTCTTTCTTTTCTCCCGCCTCAATCAAATCCTGACGTACCGGATTACCTGTTAAATGCATTTTATCTTTCGGAAAAAATTGCTCCAGATTTTCATAAGCTACGCATATTGCTTTTGCTTTTTTACCCAACAATTTATTGGTAATCCCCGGAAAAGAGTTTTGTTCCTGAATAATGGTCGGAATATTCATTCCTGCTGCGACTTTTAAAACCGCTCCACTTGCAAAACCACCGGTTCCGATTACCACATCCGGCTTAAACTGTTTTAAAATCCCGTATGATTTGGTCAGACTGGAAATCAATTTTAGCGGAAACATCAGGTTCTGAACTGTCAATTTTCGCTGAATTCCCGCAATCCACAACCCTTTAATCGGGTAGCCGGCCTGCGGTACTTTTTGCATTTCCATTTTATCTTTTGCTCCTACAAACAGAATTTCGGCTTTTGGAAAGCGAACTTTTAATTCGTTGGCAATAGCAATAGCCGGATAAATATGCCCTCCGGTACCGCCTCCGCTAATGATGAATTTCGGGTTCTCTTTCATGGTATTCTTTATTTTTTATTTAAAACAGCATTCATCGGATTTTCTCCTACATCCTCAATCGAATAATCTTCTACTTCTTCCGTTTGCCCTTCTATTTCTTTATCGATCAATCGCTGCAATATTTCCTCTCGTTGTCGTTTTTCTTCTTCTTCCTGCGCGATTTCTTCTTCTTTTTTCGTTACACTAAGAATAATTCCCAGTGCGATACACGTCATCCAAATGGAACTACCTCCACTACTGATCAAAGGTAAAGTCTGTCCGGTGGTCGGTAATAATTCTACCGCTACACCCATGTTAACCAATGCCTGAAAGACAATCGGAAAACCGAGTCCGACGATCAGTAATTTTCCAAACATCGTTGGCGCTTTATGCGATGTAATCAGAAAGCGAAAGAACAGCATCAAGTACAAAAACAAGATTGACAATCCACCTAAAAGTCCGTATTCTTCTACAATGATCGCGAAGATAAAATCGGAAGACGATTGTGGTAAAAAGTTTTTCTGAATACTTTTTCCCGGTCCTACTCCGTATATCTTACCGGACGCTATTGCAATTTTTGCTTTTTCAATCTGATAATCGTCTTCATTCGGTTCATCGGAACTAAATCGTTCAATACGACTCATCCAGGTATCAACCCGGTTCGGCATTGCATCCGGGAAGGCTTTTGCCACCAGAACAAACATGATGAGTCCGGCTAATCCCGCTCCGACAATCACACCGAGATATTTCATCGGATATTTTCCCACAAATACCAACATACACACCATTGAAAATATCAACGCTGCTGTGGAAAAATTGGCCGGCAAAATTAATATTATTACTGAGAAAACCGGCAACCAAAGCTCGAAAAGTGAGGATTGAAATGTATATTCTTTTCCTTCTATTTTTGAGAGGTAACGTGCTACGTATACCATCAGTACAATCAGCGCCAGAGCGGATGTCTGAAAACTGACTCCGATAAACGGCACCTGAATCCAACGACTGGCATTGGCTCCTCCGATTGTTGTTCCCTGAACCATGGTATAAGCCAGTAACAGCACCACTATCGGCAAGGCTACTTTTGAGATCGCCTTAAAATAATGATACGGTGTTTTATGTACGAAATAGATCAGACAAAATCCGATAAAAATATGCACCAGGTGCTTCATCAGATACCCTACCGTTGACCCTTTTCCGACTACATAAACCAGGTTCGTACTGGCACTAAAAACCGGCATAAAAGAAAACAGGGCTAACAGGGACACAAATGCCCAGATCCCTTTATCTCCTTTTAAATGGGTTAATAATGCTTTCATTGTATTCTTTTTATTTTTTAAAGACTTTGTACCGCGTTTTTAAATTGCTTTCCACGGTCTTCGTAGCTTTCGAATAAATCGAAGCTGGCACAAGCCGGAGATAACAAAACCGTATCGCCTTTTTCTGCCATTTTCTGAGCGATTTTCACCGCTTCTGTCATGCTCGTTGTTTCCACCATTACATCTACTACATTACTAAAAGCGTCGATGATTTTGGAATTATCTACTCCTAAACAAACGATTGCTTTTACTTTTTCACGAACCAAAGGCATCAATTCAGCATAATCATTTCCTTTATCGACACCACCAACAATCCACACTGTTGGCGTAGTCATACTATCCAATGCAAAGAACGTAGCGTTTACATTCGTAGCCTTCGAATCGTTGATGTACTGTACATTTTGAATTTTCAGCACTTTTTCCAAACGATGTTCTACTCCCTGGAAGTCTGACAGGCTTTCTCTTATTGTTGCTTTTCGGATACGCATTAATTGCGCTACGGTTGTTGCTGCCATTGCATTTTTTACGTTATGTTTTCCTTCTAGTGCTAGTTCGTTTATAGGCATGATAAATGTTTCGTTATTGATGTTGGTATAAATCGTGTTGTCTTTTATATAGGCTCCTTCTTCGAGTGTTTTTGTCAGTGAAAAAGGAATTTTTTTTGCTCTTATTTTATTTTTCTCCAGCCATCCGGTTATTGCTTCATCATCGGCATCATAAATCAGATAATCGTCTTCCGTTTGATTTTTCGTGATTCGGAATTTAGCTTCGATGTACAGATTATAATCGTAATTATAGCGGTCCAGGTGATCCGGACTAATGTTTGTGATTACAGCTATATGCGGTTTGTAATCGATAACTCCGTCTAATTGAAAACTGCTTAATTCCAGAACATAGGCTTCAAACTTATTTTCTGCGATCTGCCAGGCGTAACTTTTTCCGATATTTCCGGCCAGTCCCACGTTTAACCCACCTTGCTTTAACAGATGATGTGTTAGCATTGTGGTGGTGGTTTTTCCGTTACTTCCGGTAATCCCGACCGTAACCACATTCGTAAATTTATTAGCGAATTCGATTTCCGAAATGATCGGTATATTTTTCTCCTTCAGTTTTTTTACTATCGGTGATTTATCCGGAATACCGGGGCTTTTCATCACCACATCCGCATTCAGTATTAAATCTTCAGTATGCATTTCTTCTTCCCAGGGAATCTGGTTCAGAATCAGAACTTCTTTGTAATTATTTTTAATTTTTCCGAAATCAGACAGAAATACTTCGTATCCTTTTTTCTTACCTAAGATTGCAGTACCGACACCGCTTTCTCCTCCTCCTAATACTACCAGCCTCATACTATCTTAATTTTAATGAAACCAATGAGAAAATCGCTAACAAAATGGCCACAATCCAGAATCGGGTTACGATTTTACTTTCGTGATATCCTTTTTTCTGATAATGGTGATGCAGAGGCGACATCAGGAAAATCCGTCTTCCTTCTCCAAATTTTTTCTTTGTATATTTAAAATACGCAACCTGAACTACTACTGATAAATTTTCAGCCAGGAATATCCCGCACAATACCGGAATTAATAATTCTTTACGAACCGCAATCGCCAGAACGGCAATAATCCCTCCGATTGTTAAACTTCCCGTATCGCCCATAAATACCGAAGCCGGATATGTATTGTACCAGAGGAATCCGATGAGCGCGCCTACAAATGCGGATATATAGACCGTCATTTCCCCGGAATTCGGGATATACATAATATTCAGATAATTCGAAAAGATGATATTTCCGGAAACAAACGCAAAGATTCCGAGCGTAAGTACCGATATGGCCGATGTTCCCGCTGCAAGTCCGTCAATACCATCGGTAAGGTTTGCACCGTTTGAAACCGCAGTAATAATAAAAATTACAACAGGGATAAAAATCAACCATGCATAATTTTTATAATTATCTCCAGTCCACGCTAATAATTCGGCATAGTCAAATTCATTATTTTTAAAGAACGGGATTGTTGTAGCCGTTGATTTTTCTTCAGTTGGTGCCGGTGCAATTGTTGCGGTTGTTGTCGTTCCCTGAAAAATATTGCGGGTAGCCGTGTCTGTTCTCACTGTAACACCCGGGTGGAAATACAATACCGAACCGACAATGATTCCCAGTCCTACCTGACCTACTACTTTAAATTTCCCTTTTAATCCTTCTTTATCTTTTTTAAATATTTTAATGTAATCATCAATAAATCCGATTGTTCCCATCCAAAGCGTTGTTACAATCAACAACATCACATAAACGTTGTCCAATTTTGCCAATAAGAATACCGGGATCAATGTTGAAAAAATAATGATTAACCCTCCCATTGTAGGTGTTCCGGCTTTTTCTTTCTGTCCTTCCAGTCCTAATTCCCGAACCGTTTCTCCGATTTGTTGTTTTCTTAAAAAGTTAATGATTCTTTTTCCGAAAATGGTAGAGATCATTAACGACAGAATAATAGCTAAACCCGATCGGAACGTGATATACTGGAAAACCCCTGTCCCTGGAATATCTAAGCTTTTATCTAAATATTGAAAGAAATAATACAGCATATCTGGTTATTTATTGAGTTGTTCTAATAGTTCTTTTACAATTTTCATATCGTCAAAATCATGACGTACTCCCTGGATTTCCTGGTAGGTTTCGTGGCCTTTTCCGGCAATCAGAATAATATCATTAGGCTGCGCCAACTGACATGCGGTTTTAATCGCCTGCTTACGGTCGACTATGGATACTGTTTTTTTATAATTCTGCGGTTCTACTCCTTTTTCCATATCATCGATAATCGCTTCCGGTTTTTCACTTCTCGGATTATCGGATGTAAAAATGGCTTTATCACTCATCGTTGAAGCAATATTGGCCATTATCGGTCTTTTGGTTGTATCCCGATCACCTCCGCATCCTACAACGGTAATCAGTTGTTCGTTTTTGGTACGGATATCTTCTATCGTCTTTAATACATTTTCCAATGCATCAGGCGTATGTGCATAATCAACAATTGCTGTGATATTACCGGATGACACGATAAACTGGAAACGTCCGGAAACACTTTCCAACTCGCTTAACAAGCGTAAAGCTTCCTGACTTTCGATTCCCAACTCAATTGCCACTCCGTAAATCGCCAGTAAATTATAGGCATTAAACGAACCGATTAAGCGCACCCATACTTCTTGTTCATTGATTTTCATCAACAAACCGGAAAGTTGGTTTTCAAGAATCTGTCCTCTGTAATCCGCATAGGTTTTTAGGGCATAGGTTCTTTTTTTAGCTTTGGTGTTCTGCAACATCACCGGACCGTTTTTATCGTCGCTATTGGTCAGTGCAAAAGCGGTTTTCGGCAGATTGTCAAAAAACGATTTTTTCACATCGCGATATTCCGCAAATGTCGGGTGATAATCCAAGTGGTCGTGTGACAAATTAGTGAATACGCCACCTGTAAAATGCAACCCTTCGGTACGTTTTTGATGAATTCCGTGTGAGCTTACTTCCATAAAGCAATAATCACAACCTTCATTCACCATTTCATTCATATAATAATTAATCGTCAGCGAATCCGGCGTTGTATGTGTCGCCTTATATTCTTTATTGTCGACTAAAATTTTTACAGTCGATAATAATCCGACTTTGTAACCTGCTTTTTTAAACATTTGGTACAACAAAGACGCGATGGTTGTTTTACCGTTGGTTCCGGTTACGCCCACCAGTTTTAATTTGGCAGACGGATCACCGTAGAAATTCGCGCTCATATGTGCCAGAGCCAGGCTTGTATCTTTTACCTGAACATAGGTAATTCCTTCGTGAACAACCGCCGGCATAACTTCGCAGATTACCGCAATAGCGCCCAGGCTTATCGCTTTATCAATAAAGTCATGTCCGTTAGAAACGGTTCCGTTAATTGCTACGAATACATCATCGGATTCGATTTTTCGGGAATCGAATTCAATTTTGCCAACCGGTAAATCTGTTGTTCCTTTTACCGATTCGATCGCTACTTTATACAATATGTCTTTTAAAGCCGTCACGATAATTCTAATGTTATTATTTGGTTTCTGGTAAACGCCTGTCCGGGAAGAATGGACTGTTGTTTTACCTTTCCTATTCCTTTTACTTTCACTTTAAGTCCGAAATTTTCCAATAATGCCACAGCATCCATTCCTGTCATCCCTTTTACATTGGGCACGATATTGTCTTTTTTCTGAACTTTATCATAATATGCTGCATAACTCTGTTCCTGATTCAGAATTTTGCGGTTTAATTTTTTCACTTCATTAGTAGACGGTACATCGGTAAATATTTTTTGAGCGATGCGTTTAAAAACCGGCCCGGCCACATCGGCCCCATAATACAATCCTTTTGATGTATTCGGTTTATGCACTACGACGATACAGGAATATTTCGGTTTATCAGCAGGGAAATATCCGGCAAAAGAAGAAGCATAATACATTTGTCCGTCACCTTTATGATAATCGACCTGAGCCGTTCCTGTTTTACCGGCCATTGAAAAATCTTTAGAATAGAGTTTCGATCCGGTTCCTCTTTTCACTACATTTTCTAAAATGGCATGTACTTTTTTCAGTGTTTCGTCAGAACATATTTTCGGATTTAAAACCTGTTTATCAAACTTCTTAATGGTTTTATTCCATTCTTTAATTTCTTTTACAAATTGCGGTTTTACCATTTCTCCGTTATTCGCCACTGCATTATATAAGGTCAGCGTTTGTAACGGCGTAATTGAAACACCATATCCAAAAGCCATCCACGGCAATGCCACACCCGACCATCCTTTTTCACCCGGTTGCGGGATAAACGGTTTTCCTTCTCCTTTAAAAGGCAAACCTAACGGTCGGTCTAATCCCAGATTATTGATACGATTTACAAACTGACGCGGATTATCTTTATAATTATCGTAAACCGCCTGAACCATTACCGTATTCGATGATACTTCAAATCCTTTTGCAAGGGTTACTTTACCGTAGCCTCCTCTTTTGGAATCGCGAACATGACGATTATAATAAGTGATATCACCACCTTTGGAATCATATACTTTGCTCGTATCTATTTTACGGTCGTCCAATAATGCGATTAAATCCACCAGTTTAAAGGTAGAACCCGGTTCGTGTGATTCAGCTACCGCATAGTTGATCGTTTCATAATAACTACCGTCAGTGGTTCGTCCTAAATTCGAAATCGCTTTAATTTCACCGGTATTGGTTTCCATTACCACTACACAACCGTGATCGGCTTCATACAATTCTAATTGTTTTAATAGCGCATGGTGTGCAATATCCTGGATATACACATCAATCGTTGAGATGATATCATATCCGTCACGCGGTTCTATTTCATTATTATCACTGATCGGTTTCCATTGGTTTTTTGCAATTTTCTGCATTAACCGTTGTCCGTCTTTTCCGTTCAGATACGCGCCGAACGCTCCTTCGATTCCCACGCGTGTTTCCACTCCTCTTTCATCCTGACGTTCATACCCGATGGTTCTTTCGGCAATTTTTCCGATCGGATGTTCCCGAACGGTTTTCTGTTCGGTTATCATTCCGCCTTTATAAGCGCCCAGATTGAAAAGCGGAAAACTTTTCATTTTCATATACTGCGTATAACTCAGTTTACGAGCCAACAGATAATACCGGTTTTTATTCGCTCTTGCTCTTCGAAGTTCGGTTTGAAAATAACTCGATGGCTTACCTAACAAATCCGAAAGTGAATCTGCCAACGGTTTTACATTTTTTTCGAAATCTTCTTTTTTAGGAGCAACTGCATCAAAACGAATTGTATAATTTGGGATTGATGTGGCCAACAAACTTCCGTCAGCCGAATAAACATTTCCTTTATTCGCCGGAATGACAAAGTTTTTAACCGTACGTTCTTTCGCCAGTTTTCGATAATATTCTCCTTCCACCCACTGAATATTCGTTAGCTTTATAGCAATGAAAATAGCCATCACGAAAATCGCGAAGGCTACCAGATAGATTCGGTAAGAGATATTTTTATCTTCTACTGCCATATTTTTTTAAGAATATTCTTTTCTTCTTCTTTAACTTTTATTTTTTTTGGAGGAACGGATGACGGATGAATTCCTTTTTCTTCCATCTCTGCTGAAATCGTCGATTCCATTTTAAGTTCCATCAATTCCGATCTACGATCTACAAATTCCGATCGCAATTCTTTCACCTGACCGGTCAGCTCCGTAATCCGGAACGTTTTCTGTTCATACCGATGCGAATTCGCAATCATGATCATAGCCAATAAAATCAGAAAAACGATAAAGCGCCAATTTTTCAACGCATCATCGCTAATCAGGAACTTTGCTTTTAACAAACTATAAACACCTTCTTTCATCATAACTTTTCATGTTTCGGTTTGTTTCAACGCTTTTCTGCGATCCTTAGTTTAGCACTTCTAGCCCTGTTATTTATCGCTATTTCTTCATCCGAAGGCACAACCAGCTTACCTATTAATTTAAACGGAACTTCAAATCTTCCGAAGAAATCCCGTTCCGGTTCTCCTTCAAACATTCCGTTACGCATAAAACGTTTTACCAGTCGGTCTTCCAATGAATGATAGGAAATCACACTTAAACGTCCTTCCCGAGTTAATAGTTCCAGCGATTGTTCCAGAAATTCTTTTAGCACATCCATTTCCTGGTTCACCTCAATTCGTATCGCCTGATAGATTTGCGCTAATATCTTATTACTCTTATGAGCCGGTAAAAAACGACTCAATACTTTTTTTAATTGTTCCGTATTTCGAATTACCGTTTCTTTACGTGCCGTAACGATAGCATTTGCAAGTGCTCCGGCATTTTTAAGTTCTCCGTAATCAAAAAACATTCGTTTTAAATCCGCTTCCTCATATTCATTCACCACCTGAAAAGCACTAAGTTCTCCTTTTTGATTCATTCGCATATCCAGTTCCGCATCAAAACGTGTAGAAAAACCTCTTTCCGGAACATCAAACTGATGAGAAGAAACACCTAAATCACCCAGAATTCCGTCAACTTGTTTTACGCCGTGAAAGCGAAGAAACCTTTTAATATATCGGAAGTTCTCATTAATTAAAGTAAAGCGTTCATCTGCTATAACATTAGCCAAAGCATCTTCATCCTGATCAAACGCAAATAATTTTCCGTTTGGCCCCAGTCGACTCATGATTTCCCGGGAATGCCCTCCTCCACCGAAGGTTACATCCACATAAATACCATCCGGTTTTATATTTAACCCATCAACCGTTTCTTTTAATAATACCGGATTATGATATTCCATTGTCATCGTCGTTTAAATTACCCATTACTTCTTCTGCCAAATCTGCGAAATCCATATCATCACCGGAAATGGATTTTTCATATAAATCCTTGTCCCAAATTTCAATGATATTTACCTTTGAGGTCAAAACCAAATCTTTTGAAATACCTGCATATTCGATCAGATCTTTCGTTATCAATAACCTTCCTGCATCGTCAATTTCCACCATTTTTACACCAGCCATAAACTTTCGGATGAAGTCATTATTCTTTTTTACAAAACGGTTTAATTTATTGATTTTAACCATCATAATATCCCATTCTGCTTTAGGCCACAACTCCACACACTGATCAAAAATGGAGCGTTTTAACACAAAACCATCGGTCGGAGCAGGCAATTGTTTCTTCAAAGGAGCCGGCACCATTAGCCTTCCTTTCGAATCAATTTTACACTCATATGTCCCGATAATATTGGTCAAGATCCGGTCTTTTTGATTTGTTTTATAGCAAAAGTACAGATTTTTTTACCACTTTTTACCACAATTCCCCACTTTGTTGATAAGTTTTTACACTCAAAACCCAAAACGTAGGAATTATCACTAAAGTTCTCATTTTTAATCATTAAGAATATTTCATTGTTTTTCTACAATCACATCATAATCCTTAAAAAAAGACCAATTTTATTAGCTATTTTTAATAATTACCCAAAACACAAAACTTCTTGTTTTTCATCAAGAATAACATCAAAAAAAAGCCTGATAATTAACACATTACACCAATAAAAGGGTTTTACAATTTCTTAAAGCCAAAGTATTTTCGATTTTACCGTTCAAAGCTTCTTATTTCTGGAGAAAGTCATATATTTGTGAGAATTTGAAACCGTATTATAAATACATGGAGCATACGTTAAAAAAAGAAGGCAAATACCGTTATTTTGAAGCAGGAGAAGGCACGCCTATCATTATTTTACACGGACTTATGGGAGGATTGAGCAATTTTGACGGAGTTGCAGATTTTTTTCCAAAACAAGGCTACAAGGTAGTTATTCCCGAGTTACCACTTTACACGAACAGCATTTTAAAAACTAATGTGAAGGCTTTTTCAAAGTTTGTAAAGGACTTCATCGCTTATAAAGAATTTGACAAAGTAATTCTTTTAGGAAATTCACTTGGCGGCCATATCGCCTTATATCATACTAAAATGTACCCGGAAAAAATGGCCGGTCTTATTATTACCGGGAGTTCCGGTTTATATGAAAGCGCCATGGGTGAAAGTTATCCGAAACGAGGCGATTATGAATACATCCGAAAAAAAGCGGAAGATGTATTTTACGATCCGAAAGTAGCGACCAAAGAAATTGTTGATGATGTATATGCTACTGTCAACGACCGGATGAAATTATTAAAAACGTTAGCCATTGCTAAAAGCGCCATTCGCCACAACATGGCTAAGGATCTTCCGAAAATGAACACTCCGACTTGTATTATTTGGGGGAGAAACGACAAAGTAACACCACCGGATGTAGCCGAAGAATTCAAAAAACTTTTACCGAATTCCGATTTGTACTGGATCGACAAATGTGGTCACGCGGCCATGATGGAACATCCGGATGAATTCAACCAGCTTATGCTGGAATGGCTCAAAAAATCCAACTTATAAAACATACGCAATTCGGTACTTTTGTTAAAACGGTACCGAATGCTTTTTTAAAACAATCTGAAATCCGGAAACCATGAAAATCAATACTGCCGAATTTGTGATCAGTAATTCTGAAGTAAGCAAATGCCCGAAGGAACCTTTACCGGAATATGCCTTTATTGGTCGGTCAAATGTAGGAAAGTCATCCTTGATCAACATGTTGACCAATCATAAAAATCTAGCCAAAACTTCCGGAAAACCGGGAAAAACCCAGCTGATTAATCATTTTAAAATAAACAGCAACTGGTTCCTGGTCGATTTACCCGGATACGGATACGCTCGTGTTTCAAAAAAGACCAAAGAAACATTCCAGAAATTTATCACGGATTATTTCGAACAAAGAGAACAACTGGTTTGCGCCTTTGTCCTAATCGACATCCGACTGGAAGCGCAGAAGATTGACCTGGAATTCATTAATTATCTGGGCGAGATTGAAGTGCCGTTTTGCATTATATTTACAAAATCTGACAAAATCAGTAAGGGGAAAATTGAGCAAAATATTGCTGCTTATCGCAAACAGTTACTTGCCAACAATTGGGAAGAGATGCCGCAACATTTTGTTACTTCATCACTAGACGCGATCGGAAGAGATCCGCTCCTTGATTTTATCGACAATGTAAATGACGATTTATTCAAAAACAATAGTTTATAAAAAAAGCGGTTTAAAAACCGCTTTTTTTATTTTGTCAACTCTAGCTTTTCTGCAAAATAATCACAGAAATCTTTCATTGTTGCCGTCATTTTTTCATCATCTGTAGCTCTGTAAAAAGTATCCGCCATCGCCACTAACGTCTGGTGAAAAAACACCTTCATTTCATCAACCGGCATATCTTTTGTCCACAAATCAATACGTAAAGTTTCCTGTGCTTTACTATCCCACATCGATAACAGCATTGCTTTCGCTTCAGCTGCCTCAAGTCCGCCATCCTGTGCCGTCCATTTTAATTTTTCCGGTACGCGATTTTCATCTAACTCTACCTGAATTTTTATCTCAGATTTAATATTCTTTGCCATTATTTTTTGGGTTTGTATTTTGAATTATCAAATATTTCTTTTGCATTAGTAGCCAACAATTGTTGCAGGTTTACATTCGGATTGTTTTTCATATACGATCGCACAATCTGCCATCCGATCCAGGTTCCCACTCTTCCCGGTGATTCCGCATCGATTTCCAGATAGAATTTAGAAAACGGCGCTGTCGAAATAAACCGTTGTGTTAACTTCGGATTCGTATCATATAACAATTTTTCATTGACAAAATATTTCCACATTTCCGATTCGTTTTCCTCACACCATTTTAACTGCTCTTCCGTATAAGCAATTTTATCCGCATCACTCCTATCCGGCAACATCAGATCTTTCATATAAAGTTCTTTTCCGAAATAAATCATCTGCGCCAGCAAACTACGATCATCCGATACTGCTATTTTTTGAGCCGCCAGACTCGCTACGATGTCCGGCATCATCTGCGACGGTTCAAAGTTTTGTTTATAATATTCCGGAAATTCATACAAGCGATTATCTTTCCCCAAATACATATCCAGTGAGATGACAACGAGACTATCGGTAAAGATTGCTTTGTTTTCATAATCCATTTCCGAAACCAATGTCACCACTTTTGGCGTATTATATTCCGGGAAATAATATTGAATATGTTTAAACAGATCCACCAAATCTCCTTCGAACGCCTTATTATCCGGATATTTCTTTTTTACTTCCCCGTATAATTCGCGATACAACGGATTTTGAATCTTATTTGTCCACACCGTATCCGGTCTTCCGGCCGGAAAAAAGTAATGGAATTGTTTTTTAATTTTAGGAAAATCAGAAACCGGTGATTCATAGAAAATCTTATCGAATCGTTCAATCTCAAGCTTCACCGGAACCTTCTCCACTTCCTTTGCCACTTTATCGTCCTTTTTACAGGAGATCAGCACCAAAACCATAAAAAGCCCTGTCAAATATTTTTTCATGCCTCTGTGAATTTATAAATGCGTTTTAGCCGTATATAATAATATGATGCTATCGCTACAACAATACTGGCCAATTTTTTGTTATTTTTATCGAAATTATTTTTTTGCAAATATACATTACCGTTTTATAAAATCTTCATAATATTTATATGGCTCATTCAAACTCCTTCCAAGTTGAAAAAATAAATACACATATTGTAAACTGGCTTAAAGATTATGCGGCTCAGGCACATGTTAAAGGTTTTGTAGTTGGCATATCCGGCGGAATTGATTCGGCGGTCACTTCTACTTTATGTGCGCAGACCGGTTTACCCACTTTATGCGTAGAAATGCCGATTCACCAGGCCGCGAGTCAGGTTTCAAGAGGACAGGAGCATATTACACAACTCAAACAACGTTTTGCCAATGTATCCAGTGTCGTTTCCGATCTTACTCCCGTTTTCGAAACTTTCAAACAACAAGTTCCTTCATCCGACAATGAAGCCATTTTAAACCTTACGTTAGCCAATACGCGCGCCCGTTTACGAATGACAACCTTATATTACTTTGCCGGACTCAACAGTGCATTGGTTGCCGGAACCGGAAACAAGATAGAAGATTTCGGAGTTGGCTTTTACACCAAATACGGAGATGGCGGAGTGGATTTAAGTCCGATTGCCGACCTGATGAAATCAGAAGTTCGTATGCTCGCTCAATACCTCAACGTACCGGAAAGTATTATCGTCGCCAAGCCAACAGACGGGCTATTCGGAGACGATCGAAGTGACGAAGATCAGCTGGGTGCAAGCTATGATGAACTGGAATTTGCTATGCTAGCATACAAAAAAGGAGAGACCGAAGACGATTTTGTAGGAAGAACGCGTGAGGTCATGGGAATTTACCGTAAGTTAAATCGAGCTAACCAACACAAAATGAACCCAATACCCGTTTGCAACATCCCTGAAGATTTGAAATAATTTTCTTTCACTGATTATCAATCGTTTATATTTTTTTTAGTAACTTTACAGATAATTACTATTAAAACCTATTGAAGATGATAAAAGTTTGTTTAGCAGATAATCATCCCGTCGTTCAGTATGGGGTGAAATCCTTTTTCAAGGATAATTCGGAGATCAATTTTGTCGGAGTTGTTAGTAATTTATATGGCCTGGAGGAATTACTACGGAAAAAAAACGTAGATGTTGTTGTTTTAGATTTGGAATTGGACGGTTTGACCAGCATTAGCACCGTTAAAACGTTAACCAAAGAATATCCGAATACTAAAATTGTTATTTTCACAAATTTAGCAGAACAGATTTACGCTCCCAATGCATTGAAAGCCGGCGTTTCGGCTTATATGCATAAAAACTCAAAACTGGAAGAGTTGGAGTTCGCTATAAAAAGTGTATTTGTAGGAAATATCATCTTTAGTGAAGCGGTTCGTAAAAACCTTGCCTTACTCAACAAAGGACGAAAAACAGACAGGCTCTACCGCAAATTATCTTCTCGTGAGATTGAAGTTTTACGCTATTTAAGCGATGGAAAGAAAAACAAAGAGATTGCCAAACTGTTGAATTTAAACGAAAAAACGATCAGTACTTACAAGCTACGTCTATTGACTAAACTGCATGTAACGAATCTGGTAGACTTGGTTAACAAGGCCAAAACATTAGAAATTGTCTAGCTGTAACGTGACATTACACGTCCCAGCTTTTTTGAGAATGTATTAATCAATTTTTGGTAGTCCACTGCCATCATCAGGATTTCTGAATTATCGGCCGTCGGTTCCGCACTAAGGGAATTTTTAAGGTCATTGATAATTCTGTCGACTAAAAACCAACGTAAAGTCAGTATGGTTTCTGAAACGTATTGACTTATCGTTTGGTTTTTCTGCTTTACAATGATTTGCTGTACTTCCCAATTGTGAAGCGCTTCCCGCTCTTCTTCCATTAATATATTTGTTACCTCTCTTGCCAGTTCCGGCTCCAGACGCATCAAATATTGCTCGATTTCAAATTTTTCATTCTGGTGGTAATATCCAATCAGATTATTATAGATCGCCCGAAAAGAATCGTTCGCTAATTCAACCTCATCTTCCTGTAAACTCAGGTAAATGCGATGGTACACTTTATAATTATTCATTTCGCTTACTTCCACCATTTCCCCTTCTTCATTCGCTTTAAGCAATACATCCTCAAATTCTTCCACTTCATTTCCGTAAAGCAACAAAATCTCGATCAGTTTTCGCTCTAATTCATATAAAACATCAATTTTAGAAGCTGTTTCGCCTTGATTTTTCACCACTTCGAAAACTTTCTCCTTTTGCTCCTGTTTTAATTTTTTTCCGGCATCAGTCACATCTTTCTGCACCAGTTGTGCCAATGTATCGACCAATACCTGTTCGGAAATATCCATAATACGGGAACATTCCTGAATATAAATTTCCCTTTTGATACGGTCCGGTATTTTAGAAATACTCGTCACCATATCCCGGATTAATTCCGCTTTTTTAATCGGATCGTTATTGGCTTCCCGCATTAAAAGAGACGCTTTAAACTGAATAAAATCCTTAGCATTCGCATCCAGATACTGAATCAGTTCCTCATAAGGTGTTTTTTTTGCAAAACTATCCGGATCCTCACCATCCGGAAACGAACAAACTTTTACATTCATTCCCGCTTCCAATATCAAGTCAACACCACGAACCGATGCTCTTAAACCGGCAGCATCACCGTCAAAAAGTACGGTAATATTTTTTGTTAGTCGGTTTACCAAACGAATCTGATCCGGAGTCAAAGCGGTACCGGATGAAGCCACTACATTTTCAATTCCGGCCTGATTGAATTGGATTACATCCGTATAACCTTCCACCAGATAACAATTATCCAATTTTGCAATTGCTTGCTTTGCCTGATAAATTCCGTATAAGACCTTACTTTTATGATAGATATCACTTTCCGGCGAATTCAGATACTTGGCGGCTTTTTTGTCATTTGTCAGAATACGCCCGCCAAATCCCAATACGCGGCCGGACATACTGTGAATCGGAAACATCACCCGTCCTTTAAAACGGTCAAACTGCTTATCTTCCTTAACAATCGTCAGTCCAGTTTTATCCAGATATTCCAATCGATATCCTTTTCCCAATGCTTCTTTTGTAAAAGCATCCCAGCTTTCAGGCGAATAACCCAATCCGAATTTCCGGATCGTTTCTCCTGTAAATCCTCTTTCTTTAAAATAGGAATACCCGATAGCCTTTCCTTCATCAGAATTGATCAGTGTATTGTGGAAATATTTTTGAGCGAACTCAGAAACCAGATACATACTTTCTTTTTCATTGGCTTCCTCACGCTCTTCATTTGATTGCTCCGTTTCTTCAATCTCGATATTGTATTTTTTAGCCAGGTATCGGATCGCTTCAGGATAGGAAAAATGTTCGTGTTCCATCAGGAAAGTCACGACATTACCTCCTTTTCCGGAACTAAAATCTTTCCAGATTTGTTTAACCGGCGACACCATAAAAGACGGTGATTTTTCATCCACAAACGGACTTAACCCTTTCAGGTTACTTCCTGCTCGTTTTAACTGGACAAAATCGCCAATTACTTCTTCCACCCGGGCCGTTTCGAAAACGGTTTCAATAGTATTCTGTGCAATCATAGTCCGACAAAGATACAATACAGAAATTAAAATTGTACATATACATCTTTAGCAATCGACAAACAAAAGGTGCCCCAAAAAGGCACCTGATAAAAAAGTATGTAACTAACCTGAATTTAATTAAAATCGAAACGCAATCCTAATGAGATATTGTGCTGATTTGTAGCATTATCTTTAAATAACGGATTCAAATCGTATTTTAAATATAATGTTGTAGAACGATATCCCGCGTAAAAACTTAATCCGTATATAAATCTATTCGTATTAAAACCGCTGATTTGTGTTTCTTCAATATCGTAGCCATCGCGGTCGTATTCCAAAAACTGACGTGTATTCAGATTGGCACCGATATAACCTCCGATACCGATACGGGCACTTTGATGCGTTCTAAAAACTTTTTCTCCTTTATCATTTGTTTTTACAGGCGTAAAATCGAACTCTAAATGTGCCGGAAAAATCAACTGTACGTTTCGGAATCGGGAGTCTTTAAGCCATACTGAAGAAGATGTAAGCTCCGTTTGATCGTAATTTTTTACAAAGTACTGATTATCCATCGGTCTAAGATTGTTATATACTACAGAGAATCCGTATTTCGCATGTAATAGATTATTCGTTTTCGATAAACGGGTATTTAATGTTAATCCGACTTCATAAAAGTGGGATCCCCAATATCTGAATTTCGAATTAGCCAACGCACCATCAGTCACAACATTATTAACGCCTCCGGCCAGCACTAATTGCGTCGTGGTTCTTCTTTCTCCGGGCTTAAATTTCTTTTTACCTTTTTTATATTTTAACACAAAATAACCCTCTTCACCCGCTTTCGTTGTATCACGCTCACTTATTTTTCCGTCCACCTGCTCTTTGATCAAAAGATTAAGATTGGCTTCTTCAAGCGCTACACGCTCTTCAATTCGCTTTGCATGATAGCTAGCTGCATCCAGTTTTTGCTTATCCGCTTCTTCACGGGTAATCTTATTCTGTTCCAACTGAACATTAATACTATCCACCTTTGTTTTCAGTATTGCTTTTTCTTCTCTGGTGATCTTTTCAATATTGGCTGCAATAAATTTAGCCCGACTTTCAAAGCTGCCCTGAGCCTGAATTTTGGTCACTACAAGGCATAAGAATACCACTACATAAAAAATAATTTTCTGCATAATTCTAAATTTAAACGGTTCGATTGTTGATTGACTTATTCTTGATTACGGTTAGCTACCGCTGATTTTACGGTTTTAAAATTTCTGTTAATTGTTTGAAATACGCCTTCACGGTAATCTGTTGTAATTTCACCTTCGACGGTGTTTAACAATGAATTGGCGTCGACTTTTACATTTTGTCTTCCTACTTTAACCACACTTTTTGTATCCCCTTTTTCCACCGATGCCAGTAAAGCATTTGCATCTACCGTAGAAGTTCCTTTTTTGACTTCTTTTGGTTGTGGTGTCACTTCAGCTATGTAGGTCTCCGGTTCCTGTACTTCCCGCACTTGTTCCGGTGCTGTAAAGCCTTTTTCGTTTAGTTCATTTTTTTTCAGTTTTTCGGATACAATCCGGTTAGTCGCGGCTCCGGTTTTACCGGCTTCCGAAAGAAGTTCTTTTGGCTCCGGAATGATTCCGTTTTCTCCCGATTCTGTTTCTGTTTCCGGTTGCTTTTCTACCATCTTAACCGTATTCTCCTGAATCTTGATCACTTCTTTTTCCCGGTTCATCAGAAAGACCCCTACAAATAGCAAGCCTATAAAAGTCGCAGCGATATACAACCAACTGTAATTTCGTTTCGGTTTTTTGTTTTCGGCAACCGAAAGCATCACATCCAATCTGTCCCATGCCATTTCAGAAGGCTGAATTGCTCTTTTGCTCAGCTTATCTCTGAAATCGTCTTCTAGTTTATTCGGTTCCATTTTGATAATTTTTTAATTTATTGATTTGTTCCTGCAACATTCTCCGGGCGTGTGAAAGTTGTGATTTTGACGTTCCCTCACTTATTCCCAACATTTTTCCAATCTCATTATGTTTATAACCTTCGATCGCATACAAGTTAAAAACCATTCGGTAACCATCGGGTAAATTGTCGATCAGAAACTGAATATCGTCAACTGACAACTGGCTTTCAATATTATTATAGCGCTCTTCGAAAAAACACTCATCTTCTGTGAATTTCACCGGTTTTTGTACCCGGATATATGAAATGCATTCATTCACCATAATTCTTCGGATCCACCCTTCAAAACTCCCTTTATGCTCGAATGTTTTCAAACTAGTAAACACTTTCATAAAAGCAGTGATCATTATATCTTCAGCCTGATGCACATCTTTTAAATACTGACGGCAAACACTTAACATTTTAGGAGCAAAAAGCGAATATATCTTATGCTGAGCCTGTCGATTATTGTCGACCGCCAATGCGATAAGTTCTTTTTCTTGCTGATGTAAGTTGATTACTTTCAAAATAGATATCAGGTGTTTCTATAAGTATAGACGGGAAAACTTCCGGAATGGTTGTACCGGTTACCAAAAATAATTCTCTTTTCTTTTAAACACACTAAAAATCAATCAATTACAACTGATTTTTTATATAAAAAAATTATTTTTTTCTTTCGATCACGTAATTCACCATTAAAATCAAAGCTTCTTTATAAGGTGAATCCGGGAAATTTTGTAGTAATGAAAGGGCTTCTTGCTGGAACTGCACCATTTTTTGTTCGGCGTAAACCAATCCGTTTCGTTCTTTTACAAAAGAAATAACTTCACGAACGCGCTTTTTATCTTTATTGTGGTTTTTAATCGAGTTGATACACCAGCTTTTTTCTTTAGAAGTACAATTATTTAAAGCGTATATCAACGGAAGTGTCATTTTTTGTTCCTTAATATCAATTCCTGTCGGTTTTCCGATAGCATCATCCGTATAATCGAATAAATCATCTTTAATTTGAAAAGCCATTCCGATCAATTCTCCGAATTTTCGCATTCTTTCGACCACTTCTGTATCTTCCGGTTTAACGGCACAAGCGCCCAAAGAACAACAAGCTGCGATAAGCGTTGCCGTTTTTTGGCGGATAATCTCATAATAAATATCTTCTGTAATATCCAGTCGTCTTGCTTTTTCGATCTGAAGTAATTCCCCTTCACTCATTTCGCGAACGGCAACCGAAATAATCTTTAACAGATCAAAGTCATTATTGTCAATCGAAAGCAACAATCCTTTAGACAACAGATAATCGCCGACCAGAACTGCAATTTTATTTTTCCATAAGGCATTAATTGAGAAAAAACCACGGCGTCGATTACTATCATCCACCACGTCATCATGAACCAATGTCGCCGTATGGATCAGCTCGATCACTGAAGCTCCGCGGTAAGTACGCTCGTTTACCGTTCCGTCTGAAACCATTTTTGCTGTTAAGAAAACAAACATCGGTCGCATTTGTTTTCCCTTACGATTGACTATGTAGTAAGTAATTCTGTTGAGTAGCGCAACTTTTGATGACATCGATTCATGAAACTTTTTTTCAAAAAGTTCCATCTCCGTCCCTATAGGTTGTTTTATTTGCTCTACAATTTTCATTGGTTTCAAATATACCAATTTGAGAGGAAAGTAAAAAATGATAATTTTTATACTAAACCGATATTTTTTACGTTATACTTATTTAATATCTGATCAAATAATATTCTATTTTTTCAAACATGCTGATTTACAAGGCTGTTTTTATCATTTTATATTGATCAACATTCAAGGCAGTGAAAAAAAATCAGCCTTATTCCGGAAAGAAACTTCGATTATCACTTTAGATTACATGGTTATTACCATTTAAAAAGCCCCATTGAGGGGCTTTTTTTTATTCTTCTGCTTCTTTATTGGCCAACTGACCGCAAGCAGCATCAATATCTTTTCCGCGACTTCGCCGCACTTTCACCACTATGTCGTTACGTTCCAAAGCTGTTATATAATCCTTTATAGCTTGTTCTGATGCCTGCTGAAACTCTCCGTCGTCAATAGGATTATATTCAATCAGGTTTACTTTACAAGGCACGTATTTACAGAATTTAACTAATGCTTCAATTGATTTTTTATCATCGTTAATTCCTTTCCATACCACATATTCATACGTCACACGGCTTTTGGTTTTAGCATACCAATATTCCAGGCTTTCTCTTAAATCTTTTAACGGGAAATTTTCCGAGAACGGCATAATCTGAGAACGAATAGCATCAATAGCCGAATGTAATGACACCGCTAATTTGAATCGTACCTCATCATCTGCCAGCTTTTTGATCATTTTAGGAATTCCCGATGTCGAAACTGTAATTCGTTTCGGCGACATACCTAAACCTTCCGGCGATGTAATTTTATCGATCGCCTTCATTACATTATTGTAATTCATTAACGGTTCGCCCATTCCCATAAATACAATATTCGACAGCGGACGGTCAAAATATAATTTACTTTCGTTGTCGATTGCTACGACCTGATCATAAATCTCATCCGGATTCAGGTTACGCATTCGTTTTAAACGAGCCGTGGCACAAAAATTACAGTCCAGACTACATCCTACCTGACTGGATACGCAGGCCGTTGTCCGGGTTTCTGTCGGAATCAATACACTTTCCACGATCAATCCGTCATGCAGGCGAACTGCATTTTTCACCGTTCCGTCTTCACTACGTTGCATCTGATCCACTTTGATATGATTAATCACAAAGTTATCCTCCAACATTTGTCGGGTAGCTTTTGCAACATTGGTCATATCTTCAAATTGATGCGCTCCTTTACTCCACAGCCATTCGTATACCTGATTGCCGCGAAATGCTTTGTCACCCTGAGTCACAAAAAAATCGCGCAATTGTTCTTTGCTTAACGCTCTAATATCTTTCTTTTCCGTTTGCATGGGACAAAGTTAGTAACTATTTGTATAATTGATCGTTTCTGCTTTTGGTAATTTGTAATTTTGTAAAAAATTTAAGTTATGCATTTTATCTCTGAAGCTCTAGAAGATTATGTAGCGGCACATTCTGAGAATGAACCGGCTTTACTTGCTGCATTAAACAAAGAAACACATCAAAAAATCCTGCAACCCCGAATGTTGAGTGGTCATTTTCAGGGGCGCGTTTTGAGTATACTCTCCAAGCTAATCCGCCCGAATGCGATATTGGAAATCGGAACCTACACCGGATATGCAGCTCTTTGTTTAGCAGAAGGTCTGACCGAAAACGGCACTCTCGATACTATTGACATCAACGAAGAATTATTTGACTTTCAACGCAAATATTTTGATCAGTCAGAATGGAAAGATCAGATTCACCAACATTTAGGGAATGCTTTGGAAATTATTCCAACGTTGAACAAAAAATTTGATTTGGTATTTATTGATGCCGATAAAGAAAATTACATCAACTACTTTCATTTAATTGTTCCTTTAATGAATAAAGGTGGCGTTATTTTATCGGATAATGTATTGTGGTCCGGTAAAATACTGGAAACAGTAAAAGCGAATGACAAAAGCACCAAGATATTATTAGAGTACAATCAACTGCTAAAAGACGATCCAAGAGTCGAAACGGTTTTATTACCGATACGCGACGGACTTACGGTTAGCCGGGTATTATAAACAAACAGGGATTACGCAATGTAATCCCTGTTTGTTTTACAGACCGACAGGTTTTCCGTAAACTGCTGAGAAACCTGTCAGGTAGTAACTTATATACTCTCCGGAAAATATTTTTTCCGATATACTTCATATCCTTTTGAAAACAAATAACCGGTACAAATTCCGAAAATATAACCGGATAATATGTCTCCCGGAAAATGCAAACCGAGATAAATACGACTGTAGGCAAAAATCAACGGGAACAGGAAAAACAAAAAGGCATATTTATAATACTTTCGTAAAATCATCACTATAAATGTGGTCGATGCTAATGAATTGGCTGCATGCCCCGAAAAATAACTAAAAGAGGAACTTTGTTTTACCAATCGGATAATATCTTTCGTTTCCGGATCATTACACGGTCGTAAACGCTGTACACTATTTTTAACCAGATTGGTCATCTGATCGGTAAATCCGATCAATAAAGCCAGAAATACAATCACTAACAGCATATGTTTCCATCCCAGTTTTTTATACAACAAATAAAAAACATACAGGAAAACGGGTGTCCAGTAAATTTGTTTGGTAATGATCAGCCATAGTCCGTCAAAACGTTCGGAACCTAAGCTATTTAAAAAAACCAGTAGTTGTTTGTCTAATTGAATTAAATGCTCCAAAATTACATTTGTCGTTTTATCGGTCCGGAAATATCTTCAATATCTTCTTTAGCCTTGTCAATCTCTTTTCGGATTCCGCCGGTAAGATCCATATCCAGGTCTTTTGTAAAGTCAAGATCTTTAGTTAAACCGTTCTCTTCGGCACTTTTCTGAATTTCGTTTTTAATATCGTTTGTTGCATTCTTGATCTGTGCCATTCCTTTTCCAAGTGTTCTTGCAATTTCCGGCACTTTATCTGAACCAAACAACATTAAAACGACTAATATGATGAGAAATATTTCTCCGCCTCCGATACCAAACATTTTCTACAGGTTTGAAAGTTATAAAGTAGCAAATTTACAAAGTTCCGGTTTTATTTTCCGGTTTTTGATTTTTATTAACACAAAAGCACTCTTTCGAGTGCCCTGTTTATTTTTTTTCGAATTGATCAAACTTAGATTTCACCGCTTCTTTCGGCCAAACGTTATTGGTCACATCAATATCGGCTGTTTGTAGTTTCGGATCTACCTGTATTTTTTTAACCGGTTTTTCCGTTGCAAAAACTCGTTTTACCACCTCGTTTCCTTTTCGCCAGATTTGTACCGGGAAATGATAATTTTCAGTTGTACCGTCTTCAAATTCAAGGTCAACGATAACCGGCATCATCATCCCTCCCGGTTTTTCGAATTCCACTTCATAAAAATATTTCGGTGCTTTTAATCCTTTTTTCTCTTCCGGTGACAAGGTTTCCACATAATCACTTAAAAGTTTTACATCCTGAATCACAAACGGTTTTTTCATTTCCGGTTTAAAATCTTCACTACTATCCGACACCATGTACACAAACGGTCCGTTATCCTGAAGGAAACGTCCTCTTTTCGCAGCAAAATCTTTCATTTCCTTTGTCGGTTCTTCCGATACATAAAACTGTTTTACATTTTTGATTCCGATGTCTACGTAATCCGTTGAGTAAAACCATCCGCGCCAGAACCAATCCAAATCAACAGCAGAAGCATCTTCCATCGTACGGAAAAAATCTTCCGGTGTCGGATGCTTGAATTTCCAACGGTTAGCATAGGTTCTGAATGCATGATCGAACAAATCATGTCCCATAATGATTTCTCTTAGTATATTCAATCCGGTTGCCGGTTTTGCATAGGCATTAGCACCAAACTGATGGATAGTCTCCGAATTGGACATAATAGGCTCTAAAAATCGTTGATCACCACTCATATACGGTACAATTTTAGCTGCCGGTCCTCTGCTTGACGGGAAGTTTTTGTCCCAACTTTGTTCCGTAAGGTACTCTAAAAACGTATTTAAACCTTCGTCCATCCAGGTCCATTGTCTTTCATCGGAATTCACGATCATCGGGAAGAAATTATGCCCCACTTCATGAATAATAACGCCCATCATCCCGTATTTAAGTCGGTCGCTCACATATCCCTTTTCATCCGGACGTCCGTAATTCCAGCAAATCATCGGATATTCCATTCCCTGATCTTCTGCCGAAATAGAAACAGCTTTCGGATACGGATAATCGAATGTATAGCTTGAGTAACTTTTTAGCGTATGGGCTACAACCCGTGTTGAATATTGCTCCCATAGCGGATTGGCTTCCGGCGGATATAAAGAAACGGCCATCACATTTTTTCCTCCGATTTTCACCGCCATCGCATCATAAATAAACTTTCTTGAGGTTGAAAAAGCAAAATCCCGAACATTGGTTGCTTTAAATTTCCATGTCTTCTTCTGATCTGAGAATGTTTTAGAACGTTGTTCGGCCTCAGCCTGAGTAACTACAATTACCGGATTATCATAGGCTTTTTCAGCTTGTTGATACCGTTTTAGCTGATCAGCGGTAAAGACCTCTTTTCGGTTCATTAACTCTCCGGTTGCTTCCATTATGTGATCAGCCGGAACAGTTATACTCACCTCAAAATTCCCGAACGGTAAGGCAAATTCACCTTCTCCCCAAAACTGCATATTTTGCCAGCCTTCTACATCATTATACACGGCCATTCGCGGGTAAAACTGGGCAATTACATACAAATTATTCCCATCTTTACTAAAGTGTTCATATCCGGAACGTCCGCCGTCAACGCGGTAATTATTGATATTGTACCACCATTTTATCGAAAAAGAGATTTTCTCTCCTTTTTTAAGGGTTTTATCCAAATCGATTCGCATCATTGTCTGATTGACCGTGTGTTTCATCGGATTGCCTTTAGCATCTTTTACATACTCGATGTTAAAGCCTCCTTGAAAAGGCTGTTCCATGAATTTTTTAGTAAAGCCATCCGGTGTCATCGCACCATCCATACGCTGATTTTCGATTAACGGTGACTTCGAATCGGATTTTTTTTCATTCTGATCCAATTGTACCCATAAGTAATCCAACGGATCAGGCGAATTGTTGTAGTAGGTTATCGTTTCCTCTCCGCTTAACCGTGTATTTTTATCATCCAGCTCGACTTTTATTTTATAGTCGGCCTGCTGTTGATAATAAGCCGGTCCGGGCGCACCGGAAGCTGTACGAAACATATTGGGTGTTGCCATCTGAGTATACATCTGGCTGAACTTATTCGTGTCGTAATGTCCGGGTTCTCTTTTTTTGTCTGTATTTTTTGTTTCCTGGGCTATGGTCATTAAGGGAATAGCCAATGCCAGTATTGAAAAAATGGATGCCGATTTTTTCATGGTTATAACAATCTAATATTCAATTATTTCTTTTGGTTTACTATTGGTCAGCAAAAGACTTTTTTTGTTACTGTTTATACTCGTATGAATAATATTTTGCTGATCGGGGTATACTTCTGTCAGTAGGGTATTATATATTTCCAAAGATGTTATTTTTTCGGTTACCGGAACTGTGAGGTAACAAATTACTACATCATCTTCGGTTTCCCGACCTAAAAATTTCAGTTGTTTTTCGCTATTATTAATTTTAATATGCAGCTTTTCTGTCAGGTAACTTTTTAAAAGCTCTTCCGTTCCCTGTACTTCTTTTGTAGTAGCGAAGTAGATTTTTTTTCGGGCTTTACGTTCCAGCGCTTTTTCCAGATCGTCTGTAAAAATTCTGGCTGTTATCTGAACTGCTTTTTTTTCCGGAACGTAATTCATCTGAAAAATGGAAACATAGAATTTATGCAAGCCGGCAGCACTCAGGCTCAACAAAAGGAGCAATAAAAAACCGTGTCGCAAAAACTTTGTCATCCACCAAAGATAGTATTATTTCTTTTGTTGCTGACGGTACGTTTTACTTTTACTGATCAAATAATCAATCAATTCAAATTCGTGTTGCGGTTCTAGTAATTCCCGCGTAATAGTACCTTGGTCGCAATAGGTTAGAAACGGACCAATTTCCTCTTTTTTGAATTTTAATACATCCGCAAAAAACTTATTCGATAGTTTTTCCCGAACAGCATCGGCAAAAATCTTGTCGGTTACAAAAGTGGCTGTACCGGTATCTTTCTTACGTGTCGATTTAAACAAACGTCCTACCATCTCACCGACTTTAATAAAGTCTACTCCCATTAACGGACTCATATTGGGTATTATCGGCGGAGTTGTTGGCCGGGTAAGGTAATCTGTTTTAAAATCGGTATCAAACAGTATTTTTTCTGAAACAGCTATCCGTTGGCTTCGGTCTTTTAATTTCCGGGTATCTCTTTCCAGATCACCGGAAAGACGTTTTACAATTACTTCATTTAACTGATTTACCTCAACTGTAAGGCGAATGCGCAGGATTTGCATATCGAAATCGCGTTTTTCCAACACAATCATTAACGGACTAAAAGACAGACTTGAAAAGACCAACGTATCTTTTACCCGTGCATAAATCTCAAATTCACCCATTTTACCGGTGTTTGTTTTGACATGGGTAGCGGTATTGAGGATTGTGATATTTTCAACATCCATACTATCGATCTGCACCTGACCTTTTAATAATTCCCTTGTATTGATTTGCGAAAAGACTTGTAAAGTCCCAAACAACAAGATAAGTAACAGTTTATTTTTCATCTGTAATTATTTTTCGGTATTGTACTGCCAATTCATTCAGATAAAATGTGGCCAGTGTTTTGTTTTTCGCTTTTATGGCTGCTGTAAACCTTTCGTTTTCTACAGCATAAAAGATAAAGCCCTGCACATATTCTTCCGGTATTTTTAAAGTCTTGACAAAATAGTCTTCCTCGTACATTCCTTCCAGTTTTTGTCTGAAAAGTTCTTTTTTCTCAATTTCAACTTCTTTTTTCAGCATTGCAGTCCGTCCTGAAAGCCAATTTAACATCGGGTCAAGACCTACAGAGGTATTGGTACCGATTTGCGCATCTGTTCCGGTAGCTGTTTTTAATTTTCTTTCGGCCGGTGTATATTTTTTCTGACCCCGTGGAACCAACCCTAAACTCTCCGAATTAATATTCCCATAAGAATTGATCACAACTTCTTTCAACTGTCGCACCATCACTTCCAGTTTTACATAGAACAACTCTTCCTTAAAGTCTTTTTCTTCCAGTTGTATTTGTTTTCCTTTAAACTGAATTGCCGAAAAAATCAACGTATCATTCGGTTGCGCATGAATGGTGAAAAAACCGCCGTTTTCTGTCACAACTGCTTTTTCCGTTCTTTTATTGATTACATGAACGCCATCCAGTTCTGAAGTGCCTGCCATGATTTTACCTTTAAGAACTTTTGTATTCTGTGCGTATGAAGTTACAGAAATTACCAATAAAATCAAAGGAAATATCTTATTCATTTGTGAAGTTTTTCTCCTCCTGTCTATTTTTCTAACCGGCATTATTCAGAAATTATTTTTTTATACTTTACAGCCAGTTCTGTCAGTAAAAACGTAGCTAATGTTTTGTTTTTCGCTTTCACCGCATTTGTAAAACCGGCATCATCCATTGTATACATCCAGAAACCATCGCTGTTTTCCGCAGGAATTTTAAGATCATTCACTAAATACGATTCTTCAAACCATCCTTTCAGGCGGTCCATCATTAATTCGCGCCCTTCTATGTCCAGTTCCTTTTTTAATCTTTTGGTTTTTCCGGATATCTTATTTATAATCGGATCAAACGGCAAAGCACCGCCCAATATATTCAGTAAATGGATCGGCTTAAAATCGCCGGCCGTTTTCAGTTTTCTTTCGGCCGGCGTGTATTTCTTTTGCCCCGGCGACACTAATCCCAAACTTTCCGATGTGATAGTTCCTTTCCCAATATACACTTCACTTAACTGATTCACTTTTGCCACCATTTTCACTACCAGTTCTTCCTCTCCGAAATCAATCTCTTTTAGCGTCATCTTTTTTTCACCGTATTGAATAGATGAAAACTGCAATACATCGCCAACAGCCGCCACAATCTTAAATGTTCCGTCTTTCCCGGAAAGCGCTTGTTTTTCAGTTGTTAGATTAGCTATCGAAATACTTTCCACATCACCATTATTGTCCGCTATCAACCTCCCTTTCAACTCTTTGTCATTTTGAGCCAAAAGCAGGGCATTACACATTAATAAAAAAAAGAGTAACAGGTGTTTCATGCAAAAGTATATTCTTTAATAAAATTCAATATTTCGGGTAAAAATATTCGCTTATTCTCCCAATTAATTGCCAACAACATTGTAAAAATATGTTAAAAGCCTAAATGTCACATTTCCGTTTCTTTTTGTAATTAAGTGTATCTTTGACCTATACAGAACCTAACACTATGAAAAAGCTAATAATTGCCAGTACATCAACACTTCATAACGGAAGTTATCTCGATTATCTTCTACCTACACTGGCATCTCATTTTAACGATGTAAAAACACTTTTATTCATTCCCTATGCACGCCCCGGTGGGATTTCTCACGACGCTTATACCGAAAAGGTTCGCGAAGCCTTTTCAAAAATCAATATCGCTGTAAAAGGAATTCACGAATATGAAAACCCTACAGAAGCACTTTCTACTGCCGAAGGTATTTTTACCGGCGGAGGAAATACTTTTCTTTTAGTCAGCCAACTGTATCAGACAAAAGTTATCGATGCGCTGGAAACCGCAGTAAAAAACGGAACTCCTTATTTAGGAACTTCAGCCGGTAGTAATATTTGCGGCCTGACAATGGGAACCACTAATGATATGCCGATTGTTTATCCGCCGAGCTTTAAAACTTTAGGATTCGTTCCTTTTAATATTAATCCGCATTATCTTGATCCGGACAGCAATTCAACTCATATGGGCGAAACCCGCGAAACCCGAATTAATGAGTTTCACCATTTTAATTCGCAACCGGTATTAGGATTACGCGAAGGAAGCTGGCTGGAAGTAAGCGGAAATACAATTACACTTAAAGGTCATTTAAATGCCCGTTTGTTCCGTCAGAATCAAGAGCCGGAAGAAATGGCACCGGAAAGTGATTTTAGTAATTTAAAATAGAAATGCTATAAAATAAAAAAACCGAAACAGATGTTTCGGTTTTTTTGTTTTGCAGAGCGGAAGACGAGGCTCGAACTCGCGACAACCAGCTTGGAAGGCTGGAGCTCTACCAACTGAGCTACTTCCGCAGGTGATGAATTTTAAAACCCCATCAGGTTTTCAGAGCGGAAGACGAGGCTCGAACTCGCGACAACCAGCTTGGAAGGCTGGAGCTCTACCAACTGAGCTACTTCCGCAGATGATGAATTTTAAAACCCCATCAGGTTTTTAGCAGAGCGGAAGACGAGGCTCGAACTCGCGACAACCAGCTTGGAAGGCTGGAGCTCTACCAACTGAGCTACTTCCGCTTTTGTGAGTGCAAATATAATTAATAATTTTACTCCCCTGCAATTTTTTTTAGAAAAAAATAAAAAACTGTAAAACCGGCTCTGAACAGCCATTTTCATCGCTTCCACCCTATCTTTTTACTATTCTTATTTTCAATATTTTACCCGTCATCTCAACTTATTCGAAGCAGAATTCCGTCAAAATGTTTTTTACGAACAGTCGGAGTTTCTGATTTAACATAAACCGTCAATTCCATTCGTTTAGATGCTTTTTCCGGTTTAAAGTCCTATTTTCAACCTGACACTAAATACTGTTTCCATTTTTATTAAATTAGTATCCCCTAAAAATAAAGGAATCTCCCGATATAATATGGCTACAAATACATTTCGATCCAATCTTGAAAGTTATCAGCTATTAGCTCCTGACAGTATTCTTTCGTTATGTGAACTTTGTCAGGAAAAAGTCGTTCCCAAAAACATTCATCTTTTAAAAAGCGGTAGCATTCCAAACTACTATTATTATGTCGAAAAAGGACTTTTTGCCTACTATTATATAACCGATAACGGCGAAAAAATTATCAAGAAATTCTTTCCCGAAAACACATTTATCGCTTCCAGTTCGGCATTATTAACAAAAACTCCAAGCAATTTTGCTATTCAGGCATTAGAAGACAGTGTTGTTTTTACTATTTCTGCCGATCAGTTTGCGCAATTGGTAAAAGAACGACACGATATTGCTTTGTTCTATATCAAGTATTTAGAAAAAAATTGGGTCATTGAAAAAGAAATGATGGAGGTTTCTACAAAATCGGACGATGCTAAAATCCGGTATACTGATTTTTTGACTTCTCATGCTTCTATAATTAATCGGTTAAAGCAACATCATATCGCTTCTTATCTCGGTATTACACCTACTCAGCTAAGTCGGATTAAGCTAAAACATTAAAACAAACCTCAACAAATGTAAACAGTTCTTTTTTTTGTTTCGGATAATTTTACGCCTTAAAAACAGTATCCAAATGAATACAAAAAAACTAAATGGTCTATTATATGTGCTCGCCGGAGGAATCAGTTATGGCATTTTGGCATCAATTGTAAAATATGCTAACCTACAAGGAATACACACCAGTGTTCTTACTTTTCTCCAGTTTTTTATCGGTTTCCTTTTTCTGGGAATAGTAAATTCAATTCTTAAAAAAAAACATCCGGTTACAACAACGACTACTTCTAAAGTTAGATTAATTATTTGGGGTTCTTCTCTTGGTCTGACCACAACATTATACTATTTGTCCATCCAATTTATTCCGGTATCTGTTGGCATTATCTTACTTATGCAATCGATCTGGATTAGCATTGTAGTAGAATCTTTTCTCCAAAAAAAACGACCAACGCTTGTTAAAATTGTCGGTGCTTTAGTTTGTATTATAGGCACTTTATTAGTCACCGAAGTTTTCAATCAACATATAGCACTCGATTGGAAAGGCCTTTTATTAGGATTCGGAGCCGGCATATCGTATACAATATCAATTTACTCCTCCAGCACTATCGAAAAACAACTTCCCAATTATACCCGAAGTCTGTATCTCGTTATGGGCGGATTGATTCTGATTTCGGTTTTTTGGAATTACACTATCCCGGGAAATATTTCCGTCAACGCTATCTACTGGGGCGCCTTATTGGCTATCTTTGGAACAATTTTACCGCCGTTGTTTTTTACCGCGGGAATTCCTAAAACCGGAATCGGAATCGGTAGTATTATTTCCAGTATCGAAATTCCTGTATCCGTTTTTGCTGCGCATCTTGTTTTACAGGAAAACATATCCGGAATACAATGGATCGGCATTCTAATCATTCTGATTTCGGTCATACTGGTAAATATTAATTTTAAAAAATCAATTTAGTCTATTATGCTACACGCTTTAAAAAATCTGTTCCTGATAAACTTGCTGTTACTTTCAACTGCTTTATTTGCTCAATCCCAAAATCAGCCGATAGCTTTCGGAACATCGGCCGTTTTATCCTCTTCGATTTTAAACGAAAACCGAACAATAAACATTTATATTCCGGAAGAATACAATGAAAATAGCGACACAAAATATCCTGTAATTTATATATTAGACGGTGGTGTGGAAGAAGATTTTTTCCATCTTGCCGGAATCGTACGATTTAACACACAGTCCTGGATCAATCGTTTTCCGAAGTCCATTGTAGTAGGTATTGAAAACACCAACCGAAGACGCGATTTTACTTTTGCCGTTTCGAATACTGATTTTATCGAAAAAGAAGGATTTAAAAAAAGTAGTTTCCCGCAATATGGTGAATCTCAAAAATACATCGATTTCTTAGAGAAGGAATTACAGCCTTATCTTGAGAAAAACTATCGCGTAAACGAACAAAAAACCATTATCGGTGAATCATTAGCCGGTTTATTAGCTACGGAAATTCTATTAAAACGTCCACACTTGTTTCAAAACTATATTATTATCAGCCCGAGTTTATGGTGGGGCGAACAAGCACTATTAAAAAATGCTAAAACGCTACTGAATCAAAATCTAAAAAAACCGGTTAGGGTATATATCGGCGCTCCAAGCAAAGAAGAAGATCTGAAAATGTATCAGGAAGTAGAAACGCTATACAAAACCGTTAAAACCGATAAAAACGCAGCTGTTATTTTTGACTATATGCCGGATGAAACACATGCTACTGTTATTCACCAGGCTGTATATAATGCCTTTAAAAAATGGGCTAAAAAATAATGCTATACATATCTGCTTCATCTGAGACATACTATTAACACAGAAAAACAGATGCTGATTACGACACTACTGTTGTGATTTTATTCTTTTTTGAAAAAAAAGTGATTTTTTTAAAGCAACTCTTTTCTTTTTTCTGCATCTATCAAATAGATTATATTACTGTGTCAAAATATTATAATTCACTCTGATGGTTTTCGTAAAAAAAATCAACAGCAAAATGACTTTCCAGGTTCGCCAGCCTGTTTTAAGGCCGGGCAAACCTGTTGAAAGTTGTATTTTTGAAGGGGACGATCTGGAAACGACAACCCATTTGGGGCTGTATAACAACAGTACGCTAGCCGGGATTGTCTCCATTTTTGCTTCCCGCCACAATTTGTTTCCTCAAAATGAGCAATTTCAGCTCAGAGGAATGGCTGTTTTAGATGAATTCCGTAAAAAAGGTTACGGAGAAAGGCTGGTTAATGAGGCCGAAGCATGCATAAAAGAACGCAATGGTTCTCTGATTTGGTTTAACGCAAGGGAAGTTGCCGTTGCATTCTACACAAAGCTGGGATATGAAATTATTGGCGATGCCTTTGACATTCCAACAATCGGCACGCATTTTGTTATGAGGAAAATGATATAAAAACCTACAAGTTTGAACTTGTCATCTTTTTTTCATAACTTATTAATAAATTTTAAAATTATGCTGCATCGCTACTGCTTATTACTAGTTCCTATGCTTCTTTTTGGATGTAACAAAAAGGAAAAAGTTACTATTGCCGAGCAAATTATACCGAAAGATACCATAAAGGTAGTACCGCTTTCTTTTCCGGAAGCTGTTGCGATTGACAGCTCTTATTTTGCAAACAGTTCGGATGCCGTAAAACAGTTTTATAAAAACAACCTGTATAAAACAGTATGGACAATTGAAAAAGATCGAAAAGCACTGACAGAATCCATTAAAAATAGTGAACTGGACGGACTTAATCCGGACGATTATAACATTAAGCTCTTTACCGATCAGGAAAACAACCATAAGAACCTTCCCGAAAAAGATTTAATTGCCAATGATATTCTGCATACAGAAATATTTTACAAATTGGCCGGTCACTTATACAACGGTAAACTGGAACCGACCAAATTATATTCGGATTGGGATATGTATTCTAAAGAAATCGATCTTAATCACAAACTGCAAAATGCCTTAAAAAATCATACCATACAGGAAAGCCTTGATTCCTTAAAACCGAATCATATCGTGTATTCCCGATTAAAAGATGCACTCCGTAAGATCGAGAGTATGCCTAACGATAATCTAAAAAATATTTCAATTGCAGATAAACTGGTTCCTAATGATACCAATGCAGCTGTTATTGACATCAAAAAACGACTGGCTTATTGGGGCGATTATAAAAAACCGGATTCCCTTACTAAAATATACGATGACAAAACACAATCGGCCGTAAAAAAATTCCAGAAGCGCCATGGATTAACACCGGATGGCGTAATCGGAAAAGGGACTGTAGCTGCTATGAATTTTTCGAAAGCACAGCGAAAAAAACAAATCATTGCCAATCTTGAACGTTGGCGCTGGTTCCCAAGAGATATGGGTGAGAGCTATGTTATCATTAATATTCCCGATTTTAATTTATATCTGATCAATAATAATGATACCATTCAAAATCATCGTGTAGTTGTAGGTCGTGCCAAAAGACGTACTCCGGTATTATCATCAAAATTCAGCAATCTGGTGATCAATCCGACCTGGACTGTTCCGCCTACGATCTTAAAAGAAGATTTAACGCCGTCTGCCAGTCGAAATCTGAATTATTTTGCAGCAACCGGAATTACAATTTACGACATGAAAGGCAATGTGGTTAGCCCAAGCAACTGGAATGCCGGCAAATCCAATAATTATCGTTACGTTCAAAAGCCCGGAGCGAATAATTCTCTAGGGTTGATCAAATTTAATTTCAGCAATAAGCATTTGGTTTATTTACATGACACCAACCACAGGGACTATTTCAAGCTTAATAACAGAGCGCTAAGTTCCGGGTGTATCAGGGTAGAGGATCCCTTTAAATTGTCCGGTTTTATTCTTGAAAAAGAAGAAAACAACTGGTCAAAAGAAAGAGTTGATAAGATGATTGCGTCCAATAAAACGCAGAGTATTGTATTGAAAAAACCCACCTTTGTACATCAGCTGTATTGGACAGCATGGATGGACAAAGACGGGCTTGAATTCAGAAACGATATTTATGATCTTGATTTCGAACTTTATCAGAAATTACGAGATTAGCTTTGATTTAGCTTCGTAGTTTCTTGACGGATGGTAGATAAAAAGACATGATTTATCTTTTATCAAATTGATGATTTCTTTGTGTAAGGCAATCGGAACGGCAGGACATCCCTGACTTCTCCCCAATCGGCCTTGTCTGGCAATAATACTTTCATTGGCATAATCAGCACCGTGCATTACAACAGCACGATCACGAGCATTGTCATTGATCCCGTATTCCAATCCGTCCAAACGCAAAGACATACCGTGTTTACCCTGGTAAACTTCACCGGTAGCATAGAATCCTAAACTACTCTTAAATGAGTTGGTTTCATTCGAAAACTGCGTAGCAAATTCGTCTCCGCTGTTTCTACCGTGGGATACTACTGATTGTAATAAAATAGTATTGGTTGCCATGTCGATTACCCAAAGTCGCTTTTGTGTAGATGACAGACTAAAGTCAATTAAAGTCAAAATGTCTTTCTTTATAAGGCCCTGTTCTTTCAACTGGTAGAAACCTTCCAATGCTTTTGCAAAACTTTCCAGTCTTGGCATTGCGTAAGTCTGTGGATTCAGCGCTGTATATAAATTTCTAACTTTTAATTCAAACGAAGCTTTCGCGTTAGCAGCTACTAACTTTGGCGGGTCAGTTTCCTTTGTGCTTACTGGCTTAAAAGACAGTAAAAAAAGGAACATAACCGGTAAAACTCTATAAATCATTGATAATCTATTAATTATATTACTGTGTGTCGAGCCCAAAAATATAGATAAATTTTAAACGACCAAATGTTTTTTATGATTTATCCTCAAACTTTAACATTTTAATTTCGTTTTATCACATTTTAACAATCAAAACGTTTTTTATTCTTACAAAACAGAATTAAAAAAAGTATATTTGTTAATTTTAACGCAAAAATTAAATGAAAAACGTATTTTTCCTCGTTTTTATTGTCACAAATGCAACATTTATTTTTGGACAGGAGTTAATCCAGGATCCGAAAAACAAAAAAATGCTACGGGCTTTTCCTCTTAAAAGCACCATCAACATTGACGGAAAACTAAGCGAAGACGAATGGAAAAATGCTGAAATCGCCTCGGATTTTATCACCTATCAACCGGACAACGGCACACCGGTTTCCTTTGAAAAACGAACGGAAGTAAAAGTATTATACGATGACGACGGTATCTATATCGGCGCTTTACTTTATGATGATCCCTCTAAAATTGTAAAAGAAATTACCGAAAGAGACAAATTCGGCACATCTGATTTTTTCGGTATTTTTATCAACGGTTATAATGACGGACAACAGGATTTCCGCTTTTTTGTAAGTACAGCCGGGACTCAAATGGATTGTATGGCCACTGAAAACGGAGAAGATTATACCTGGGACGGTATTTGGCACAGCAATGTTTCACTTACTGATTTCGGCTGGATCGTGGAAATGAAAATTCCATATGCTGCACTTCGTTTTTCTGAAAAAAAAGAACAGATCTGGGGTGTCAATTTTTTTAGAGAAATTCGCAGGGATCGTCAAAAATACACCTGGAACCGAATCGACAACAACATCGGTGCGATTATTCCGCAAGCGGGTATTCTGGAAGGCATTCAGGACATCAAACCACCAACACGACTGTTTCTGATTCCCTACTCTTCCTATTATGTTAATCACAACGACAACGGTACAAATACCGAGTTTAAAGCCGGAATGGACATTAAATACGGTATCAACGATTCGTTTACGCTTGACGCAATTCTGGTTCCGGATTTCGGACAAACCGCTTTCGATAATGTCGTTTTAAACTTAGGTCCGTTCGAACAACAATTCAACGAAAACCGTCCTTTTTTTACCGAAGGAACGGATATGTTCAGCAAAGGAGACTTACTGTATTCCCGAAGAATCGGCGGATCACCTTCCACCTATCCCGAAACTACCGATAATGAAGAAGTGTCACAATATCCGTCCCGAATCAATCTGTTAAATGCACTCAAAATATCCGGGCGTACGGCCAAAGGTCTTGGTATCGGAGTAATGAATGCAATTACTGAAAAAACCGAAGCGACTATCCGAAACACCCAAACCGGTGAAGTTCGTTCTGAAGTAGTTGAACCTTTAGCGAACTATAATATTCTGGTATTGGACCAGCGTTTTCGAAAAAATTCTTCTGTTTCTCTGGTGAATACAAGTGTTATCCGCGACGGAAGTTTTAGAGATGCGAATGTAACGGCTCTTCTTTTCGATCTTAATACCAAAGCCAATACTTTTAACCTTTCCGGAAACTTTAAATTTAGCCATGTTAATGATCTTGATGGCAATAAAAACGGGTATACCGCTTACCTTAACTTCGGAAAAACCAGCGGCAAATATCGATTAAGTGCTAATACTACTTATATTTCGGATAAATATGATATTAATGATCTCGGGATTATCTTCGTTACCAATTATCATAGCTTTTCTCTCACAAATAGTTATCGGATTTTAAAACCGAACAAAACATTTAACACTTTTAAAGTCAGCACAATTGCTTATTCTGAAATAGAAAACAGCACCGGAAAACCACAAGAAGCTTCTTTTGAATTTAATCTCGAAAGCACGGATAAAAAGAATCATTATTTCGGGTTGGGCTTTTTATTGTCTCCGCTTGAAACTTTCGATTTTTATCAACCCCGAAAAACAGGGCGCTATGTATACAATCCGCGTTATTCCTTTTCCTGGATTGATATTTCAACCAATTACAACTATCCTTTTGCTTTGGATGCTAACTTCTTTCTTGATTTTTACGATCAGGATAAACGGCATAATTACGGCATTCGAATTAGTCCGAGATATCGTTTCAGCGATCAGTTCACTTTGGTTTACGCGATCGACTGGAACCGACAAAACGACGAAAAAGGTTGGGTCGATTTTGACAATGACAATATCATTTTTGCAAATCGAAACCGGAATACGATCGAAAATACGCTAACGGGAAAATTCTCCATCAACAGTAAGATGACAATTAACCTGAAAGCCCGTTATTATTGGTCATATGCCGAAAATCTTAACTTTCTTACGCTAACAGATGACGGCTATTTCCTGCCGAATCCTAACTATAATGAAGATCAAAATTCGAATTTTAAAATCTGGAATTTCGATTTATCCTATTCCTGGTGGTTTGCTCCGGGCAGTCAGGTGTCAATTTTGTACCGCAATAACGCAATTCACAACGAAAAGCGTTTAAATAAAAATATTATTGATAATTTAGACCACACTTTAAGCAACAACCTTAACAACACACTATCAATTAGTTTTCGCTACTATATTGATTACAACAATGCCAAAAAATGGTTTAAAACATGAAAAAGAAAGTTATTTTAATGATTTTAGACGGTTGGGGAAAATCACCTGACCCTAAAGTTTCTGCAATTGACAATGCCAATACCCCTTTTATAGATAGTCTTTACACCCGATATCCAAATGCTTCTTTACGTACCGATGGTCTAAACGTGGGACTTCCGGAAGGACAAATGGGAAATTCGGAAGTGGGTCACATGAACCTTGGCGCCGGAAGAATCATCTATCAGGATCTGGCCAAAATTAATCTGGCAGTACAGAACAAGACGCTTAATCATGAAAAAGTACTTTTAGATGCTTTTGCTTACGCTAAAAACAACAATAAAAATGTTCATTTCCTGGGACTCGTTTCCGATGGCGGTGTTCATTCCCATACTTCCCATTTAAAAGGATTATTGGATTCGGCACAAGACTACGGATTAGAAAAAGTATTTGTACATGCATTTACCGATGGTAGAGATGTTGATCCGAAATCCGGAGCACGCTATATCGAAGATCTCCAAAATTATTTACACCAATCATCTGCCCGACTTGCCTCTATTGTGGGTCGCTATTATGCTATGGATCGGGATAAAAGATGGGAACGTATTAAAAAGGCTTATGATTTAATCGTAAACGGAAAAGGAACACCGTCGCAAAATCCCGTATTAAGTGTTTTAGCCAGCTATCACAATAATATAACCGATGAGTTTATCGAACCGATCGTTGTGGTTGATGACAATCAGCATCCGATAGCTACCATTCAGGAAGATGATGTTGTTATCTTTTTCAACTTCAGAACCGATCGCGGACGTCAGCTTACAGAAGCTTTATCTCAGAAAGATTTTCACGAGCAGAATATGCACAAACTGAATCTGTATTATGTGACGATGACCAATTATGACGATACCTATCACAACGTACACGTTATTTACGATAAAGAGAATATCACAGAAACGTTAGGTGAAATCCTCGAAAAAAACCATAAAAAACAAATCCGGATTGCTGAAACGGAAAAGTATCCGCACGTTACCTTTTTCTTTTCCGGCGGTCGCGAAGAACCGTTTACAGGAGAAAGCCGAATTCTTTGTCCGTCACCTAAAGTGGCGACTTATGATTTAAAACCGGAGATGAGCGCTTTTGATCTTAAAGATGCGCTGCTTCCGGAATTACAAAAGAAAGAAGTTGATTTTGTATGCTTAAACTTTGCTAACGGAGACATGGTAGGTCATACCGGAGTCATGGAAGCTGCAATTAAAGCTTGTGAAGCTGTCGATAGCTGTGTCAAAGAAGTAATCGAAACAGCACTGGAAAACGATTATACCACAATCGTAATCGCCGACCACGGTAATTGTGAAACCATGATCAATCCGGACGGAACTCCGAATACGGCACATACAACCAATCCGGTTCCGATTATTCTTGTTGATAAAGACCTACAGTTTATCGATAATGGAATTTTAGGGGATATTGCACCGACGATACTGGAATTAATGGGTATTGAAAAACCCGCAGTAATGACACAACGTTCGTTACTTCATCCGGTTAAATAATAAAAAAAGCTCCTTACGGAGCTTTTTTTATTTAAAATGACTTAATTCATAATACGCTTTATCAATCCACTCCCGATGATCCGGATGTGCAATTTTAACCAATTCATTCGCTCGCTGTTTCAGGGTCTTTCCGTATAAGTCGGCTATCCCGTATTCGGTTACAACATATTGGACGTGAGAACGCGTTGTTACAACACCTGCTCCTTGCTTCAGATACGGCACAATACGGCTCTCTCCTCTTTTTGTTACCGATGGCAAGGCGATTATCGCTTTTCCGCCTTTACTTAACGAAGCGCCGCGTACAAAATCCATCTGACCTCCAACTCCGGAATACATTCTGGCTCCGATAGAATCAGCACAAACCTGACCGGTTATATCAACTTCAATAGCCGAATTAATCGCAATCATTTTCGGATTCATCCGAATTACCGATGTATCGTTTACATATGATGATTCCCGCATTTCGATAAACGGATTATCATTTACAAAATCATATAATCGTTGTGAACCGATTAAAAAAGTAGCCAAAGCACGACCTCTGTTCACGCCTTTAAAATTACAATTGATAACATCATTTTCGATTAAATCAATCACGCCATCTGAAAACATTTCGGTATGCAATCCCAGATTTTTATGATTTACCAGTTTTGCTAATACCGCATTTGGAATTGAACCGATTCCCATTTGCAACGTACTTTCATCTTCAATCAAACCGGCCACCAATTCTCCGATTTTTGCTTCTACCGGACTAATTTCTTTTGATCCGTGTCCGTGTATCACTTCGTTCACTTCAACCAAATAATCAATTTCCGAAACATGGAGAATTCCGTCCCCAAAAGTCCGCGGCATATTCGGGTTCACCTGCGCAATCACTATTTTAGAATTTTCAACCGCAGCGATCGAAGCTTCAACAGACACTCCCAATGAACAATAGCCGTGACTATCCGGCGGTGATACATGAATAAACGCGACATCTAAAGGGATAACACCTTTTCTGAACAAATGAGGCAATTCACTTAAAAACACCGGTGTATACGATCCGTTACCGGCCTCAATTGTATGCCTGACATTTTGCCCGATAAAGAATGAATTTACGTGAAAGCTTTCGGCCAGCTCCGGATTGGCGTAAGCCGCTTCTCCTTCCGTATGCAGATGACATAGTTCCACATTTTTCAATTCAGAGGCCCTTTCGGCTAATGCTTTGGTCAAAACAGTCGGTGTAGCCGCAGCCGCCTGAACATAAACACGGTTATTTGATTTTATAATTTTAACAGCTTCCGCTGCAGAAACATATTTACTCATACCTTTTACTTTTTATGTAAAATTAAACCCACATAAGGTACGAAAATATGACAAAACTCATGTGATAATTTCGATTAAAGAATAATCAACAGAATATTGTACTTTTGCAGTCTGAAATACAACATTATGATTATTCCTAAAACAAGAGAAGAAATAGAATTAATGCGTGAGAGTGCCCTATTGGTTTCCAAAACCTTAGGGATGATTGCCAGCGAAATCAAACCCGGTGTTACCACGCTACAACTGGATAAATTAGCCGAAACCTTTATCAGGGATCACAATGCCGTTCCCGGATTTTTAGGATTATACGGATGTCCTTCCACATTATTGACCAGTGTAAACGACCAGGTTGTTCACGGTTTACCGACAGACCGACCAATTCAGGAAGGTGATATCGTATCGGTAGATTGCGGAGCGATTAAAAACGAGTTTTACGGAGATCATGCTTATACCTTTGAAATCGGTGAAGTAGCTCCCGAAACTAAAAAGTTGTTACAGATCACAAAAGAATCTTTATATATCGGTATTCGTGAGTTTAAAATCGGAAATCGCGTGGAAGATGTAGGAAATGCTATTCAGAAATATGCTGAGGCTCATGGATATGGTGTTGTACGTGAATTAGTAGGACACGGTTTGGGACGTAAAATGCACGAGGAGCCGGAAATGCCGAATTACGGAAAAAGAGGCCGCGGAAAATTATTTATCGAAGGAATGGTAGTGGCTATCGAGCCTATGATCAACATGGGAACCCGTAACATTAAGCATTTAAAAGACGGTTGGACGATTTCAACACGCGACGGAAAACCAAGTGCTCATTTCGAACATGATGTGGCTATTGTAGACGGGAAACCGGAATTATTATCGACTTTCCAATATATTTATCAGGCATTAGGCATTCAGTCTGACGAAGAAAACGAATTCAGACAACACGCTTTAGCACTTTAAAAACAGGACAAATGCAGGTATTTCACGTACCTGCATTATAAACTATTATAAATGAAATCCGCTTTCAAATTTATCCTGAATACCATTCCGAGACCTTTATTGATCCGGCTTAGTTATATCATTCGTCCCGTTTTGGCTTTAGCTCTGAGAGGGAACACTTATACTGACCCGATCGACGGCAAAAGTTTTCGTACTTTCCTGCCTTACGGATACGGAACGCAACGTAACAATGTATTATCACCCAGTACGCTATCACTGGAACGGCATCGTTTGCTTTGGTTATATCTGAAAAATGAAACCGATTTCTTTAGTGCACCCAAAAAAGTACTGCATTTTGCTCCGGAACAGGCGTTTTACAAACGATTCCGCAATCAGAAAAACCTGGATTATACAACAACTGATCTATTATCCCCTCTTGCTGATGTAAAAGCAGATATCTGTAATTTGCCGTTTGCTGATAATTCTTACGATTTGATTCTTTGCAATCACGTATTAGAACATATTCCGGACGACACGAAAGCCATGCAGGAATTATATCGTGTTTTAAAACCCGGAGGAATGGGAATTTTCCAGATTCCGCAGGATTTAAACCGGGCGACTACTTTTGAAGATGATTCCATTACCGATCCAAAAGAGCGCGCTGCGATTTTCGGACAATATGACCATGTTCGCGTTTACGGACGAGATTATTTTGACAAATTAAGAAGTATCGGATTCACGGTAACCGAAGAAGATTACACCCAAAAAATAACGCCGGAATTGGTTGAGCGTTATTGTTTAGCCAAAGGAGAAATCATCCCGATTTGCCATAAGTAAAAAAATTCAGGGGCTTTTTTAACGAATTGTTTTAGCAGAAATTGTTTATCTTTACCTCACTGACAATTTCAAAAGCCCTATGCTATTTTATAAAAAACTACGATTCTTACTGATCCTTTCTTGTGTATTATCCGGTTCTGCTTCCGTTTTTTCCCAGGTTGAAAAAGAAGTGAATCCGCCGTTTAATATTAAAACCGTTTCATTTGTACAAAGCGGAGCCAATACAATCCCGATGTTCCGATTGGGAGATCCTTTCGAATTACAGTTTGATGATTTATTCGGTAATGAAGCTGATTATTATTATACTATAACACAATGTAATTACGACTGGACACCTACAATGCTGGCAAAGTCAGAATACCTACAGGGAATGGACAATCAAAGGATTATGACCTACCTGAACTCCTTTAATACACTTCAAATCTATTCACATTATAAGCAGGCATTCCCGAATCGATTTAACCGCATATTATTATCCGGAAATTATATTATCAAAATCTTCAATGATAGTCAGGAACTAGTTTTTTCCAGACGCTTTATCATTTATGAAGAGACCCTTTCTGTTCCCCTACAAATCAAGCGTTCCCGTAACCTGACTGACATCGAGAAAAAACAAAACATGGATTTCACGATCAAAATGGGGGAAAACAACTTACAAAATCCTATTCAGAATATTAAAGTTGCCTTATTACAAAACGGAAGATGGGACAATGCTATTTTAAATATCAAACCGCAATATACATTAGGTTCCGATCTTATTTACCGTTACAATCAGGAGACTCAATTCTGGGGCGGAAACGAATTTTTATATTTCGACAATAAAGACATTCGTAATCCGGGTAACAATGTAGGAAAAGTGACTTCGGGAGAGATTTACAATTCACTTTTATTCGCCAATTCACCAAGAGGTAACCAACCCTACACCTATTATCCGGATATAAACGGTAGTTTTTATATTCGCAATATCAGTTCTGACAATCCGGAGACAGAAGCCGATTATGCCTGGGTTTATTTTACATTGATCCCTCCTACTACAATTGACAAAAAAGACATTTATGTAAACGGTATGTTTAACAATTATGCGCTTTCCCCTGAAAATAAGATGGATTTCAACAAAGAAAAAGGGGTTTACGAAAAGGCTATTTTACTCAAGCAAGGTTTTGTAAACTATCAATATGTGATGTTAGACGCCAAAGGAAAAGTAGACAATCAGAACGCTATTGACGGCAATTTCTACCAAACCGAAAACAATTATTTTGTAATTGTCTATTATCGCGGAAACAATGATCGTTATGACAAAATAATAGGCCGTGGTTTTGCTACATCCGAAAACATCACGAATTAAAAAAGTTTTAAATTTAACAGAATAGATACAAATATTTGTTATTTTTGGAATTGTTTCTCAAAAAACCAATCAAATATTATGGTTTCACAAATAACCAGAGGTATAAAAATTTCAGTCCTGACTAGTTTTGAAGGCACTTACTTCAAGAACTACAAGATTCATTTTGCCTTTAGTTATGAGATTACGATTGAAAACCAGAGTAAAGACTCCGTACAATTAAATTCCAGACATTGGGAAATCTACGATTCGCTTAACGATTTAGAAATTGTTGACGGAGAAGGTGTGATCGGCAAAAAACCCGTTATCAAACCCGGCGAAAAGCATACCTACAGTTCCGGATGCCTTCTTTCCTCACCTTTCGGAGCCATGCGAGGGTATTTCAACATGATCAATTTTACCTCAACGCGTTCGTTCCGTGTAATAATTCCTACATTCCGTTTAAGCGCTCCTTTTGCCTTGAACTAAATCATATTTTACCAAAGCATTAACACCACAAAAAAGACCTTTTTCGTTAATAATTTGTATCTTCGCTACGCGAAAATTTGATAATTAATAAATACAAATTGTTATGCCAAAAGGAATTTATAATGTACCTGTAGCGGTTAACGAGCCTGTTAAATCGTATGCACCGGGTACACCGGAAAGAGATGCTGTTTTAGCGACTTTCAAAGAATTGTACAACGCTAAAGTTGATGTGCCTTTATATATTGGCGGTGAGGAAATCCGTACCGGAAAAACAAAAAACCTAACACCTCCGTTTGATCACAAACACATCGTGGGACAGTACCACGAAGCCGAAAAAGAACATATTGAAAAAGCAATCAGTACCGCTTTGGAAGCAAAGAAAAAATGGGCTGCTCTTTCATGGGAACACCGCGCTTCAATCTTCTTAAAAGCCGCTGACTTATTAGCAGGACCATACCGTGCTAAAATCAATGCTGCCACTATGATCGCTCAGGCGAAAACAGTACACCAGGCAGAAATTGACTCAGCTTGTGAATTAATTGACTTTTTACGTTTTAACGTTCAGTTCATGACTCAGGTGTATGCTGAGCAACCGATTTCATCCGAAGGCGTTTGGAATCGTGTAGAACACCGTCCGTTAGAAGGATTTGTATATGCTATTACGCCGTTTAACTTTACAGCCATTGCAGGAAACTTACCGGCATCACCGGCTTTAATGGGGAACGTTGTAGTATGGAAACCAAGTGCTACTCAAATTTACTCAGCTAATGTAATTGTTGAGGTTTTCAAATTAGCCGGTTTACCTGACGGTGTTATCAACGTAGTGTATGGTAACTCTGCTATGATTTCTGAGACTTTATTGGCAAGCCCTGATTTTGCGGGGATCCACTTTACCGGTTCTACAGGCGTTTTCAATGATATGTGGGCTAAAATCGGACAAAACATCAGCCGATACAAAACGTATCCGAGAATCGTAGGAGAAACAGGTGGTAAAGATTTCGTATTAGCACACCCTTCTTCTATTCCTGCGCAGGTTGCTACTGCTTTATCGCGTGGTGCATTCGAATATCAGGGACAGAAATGTTCCGCTGCTTCAAGAGCTTATTTACCAAAATCAACATGGCCGGCAGTTAAAGAACAATTGGTTGCCGATATCGCATCTATGAAAATGGGATCTCCTGAAGATCCGTCAAATTTCGTATCTGCCGTGATTTCTGAAAGCTCTTTCGATAAATTGGCAAGTTATATCGATCAGGCAAAAAAAGACAGCGATGCTGAAATCATCGCCGGTGGTAACTACGATAAATCGGTAGGTTATTTTATTGAGCCAACCGTGATTGTAACTACAAATCCGAAATACACAACTATGGAAACCGAATTATTCGGACCAGTGTTAACCATCTACGTATACGAAGATGCGAAATGGGAAGAAACCCTTGCTCTAGTGGACAGTACTTCTGAATATGCTTTAACAGGCGCTATTTTCAGTCAGGATCGTTATGCTATCGAGCAAGCTACAAAAGCACTTGAAAATGCAGCCGGTAACTTCTACATTAATGATAAACCGACAGGAGCTGTTGTAGGACAACAACCTTTCGGAGGAGCAAGAGCATCCGGAACTAACGATAAAGCCGGTTCCGTATTAAACTTAATGCGTTGGGTTTCCCCAAGAACCATTAAGGAAACTTTCGTTCCGCCAACAAATTACAGATATCCGTTCTTAGGGTAATATCTATACGCCTGACAGGTTTTTAAACCTGTCAGGTAATAAACAAAAAAGCGTGTTAAAACACGCTTTTTTTATTCTATTAAATTCGACCGGTTTTACACCTTATATTTTAGCGGTAAGTGCACCACTTTTTTAGTTTCAAAAAACTCCGCTTCAAAATAATCCGACAGGTTGTACTGCGTCGCTTTAGGAAAGTTCTGTAATTCTTCCGTCAGATCACCGCCTTTTAAATATAGAATACCGTTTTTCAGTTCGTGATTTTGCTTTTTACGCACTTTATCTTTTACCCATTGCACAAAATCCGGCATATTCGTTACCGCACGGCTAACAACAAAATCAAATTCTGCTTTTACATTCTCAGCACGCATCTGCTCTGCTTTTACATTTTGAAGTCCCAAAGCTGTCGCTACTTCATTTACCACACGGATTTTCTTAGCAATCACATCAATCAGATAAAAATCCACTTCAGGATACAGAATTGCCAACGGAATACCGGGAAAACCACCACCGGTTCCGACATCCATAATTTTTGATCCGGATTTAAACGCTAAAACTTTAGCAATTCCAAGTGAATGTAATACGTGTTTCTCGTATAATTCGTCAATATCTTTTCTCGAAATCACATTAATTTTTGCGTTCCAATCCTGATATAAACCTTCCAATTGGCTAAACTTAAAAATCTGATCTTCTGTGAGATTAGGAAAATACTTTACAATATCCTGCATTGTTCTAAATTTTATGCAAAAGTAATCATTTTGTCCTTCATTTTTTTTCATTTTTAACCTATTACATTTCTATTAATAATTACCTTTGAACGGAAATTTTGCATTTTAATAAACTTATGATAAAACAGACTCCACTTTTTTCAAAAACCGATAGTTTAAAATTTTTCAGGACGCTAAACAAACGAGTTAACGATTATTTTAAGGAAAATAATATCAAGAAAACCGGAAACTGGAAATTACACATGAAGACCATTATCATGTTTAGTATTTTTTTAGTTCCGTATTTTTTAATCCTAACTATTAGTATGCCGCTTTGGATTCATTTACTAATGACAATTCTGATTGGTATTGGAATGGCCGGTGTTGGAATGAACGTTATGCACGACGGGAACCATGGTGCTTACTCATCAAAACCCTGGTTAAATAAAATTATGGGCGGTAGTATGTATATTCTTGCCGGAAATGTTTACAACTGGCAAGTACAACACAATGTATTACACCACACTTACACCAATATCCACGGCCATGATGAAGATCTAGACGCAGGGCGAATTATCCGTTTTACCGAACACGCGAAATGGTCACCTGTACACCGTTTTCAACAATACTATTCCATTTTCCTATACGGTTTATTAACTTTTAACTGGGCGATTACGACCGATTTCCGTCAGATGCGACGTTATATCAAACGAAAATTATCGTATGGTGAATTCCCAAGTCCGTTCAAATTATGGACAACATTGGTCATTACTAAAATCATTTATTTTGCTTTATGGTTAATCCTTCCGATGCTTTTAGGAATCGTTTGGTGGGAAGTATTATTAGGATTCTTTATCATGCACTATACCGCCGGATTGATTCTGAGCGTAGTATTCCAATTGGCACACGTTGTAGAAGACATTCATCATCCGCAACCGGACGAAAACGGAGAATTGGAAAACACATGGGCAGTTCACCAATTGTACACCACAGCTAATTTTGCTCCTAAAAACAAAATTGTAAACTGGTATACCGGAGGTTTGAATCACCAGATTGAACATCATATTTTCCCGAATATCAGTCATATTCACTATAGTAAGATCGGGGAAATTGTAAAACAAACCGCTATGGAATGTAATCTTCCGTATTATGAATTTAAAACGATGCGTTCAGCTGTTTATTCTCATTTTAAACATTTAAAAGAAATGGGACAAAAACCCGCAATCGCTTAAAAATACTACTTGCATACACACACTTAAACATCAAAACAAAATTATTTTTATGAATCCGCTTTCTGATAGAATTAATAATTTATCGACATCGCAAACCCTGGCCATGGCAGCCAAAGCCAGAGAATTAAAAGCTGCCGGAATAGATATTATCAGCTTAAGTTTGGGTGAACCCGACTTTAATACACCTGATTTTATTAAAGAAGCAGCCATCCAGGCTATTCACGACAATTACAGTTCCTATCCTCCTGTTGAAGGTTATCCGGAACTAAAAGAAGCTATTTGTAAAAAATTCAAACGAGATAACGGGCTTGACTACAAACCATCCCAAATTGTAGTATCGACCGGTGCAAAACAATCGTTATACAATATTGCTCAGGTTATGATCAATCCCGGGGATGAAGTAATCCTTCCGGCACCGTACTGGGTAAGCTATTACGAAATCATTAAAATGGCCGGCGGTATTCCGGTAGAAGTTCCGACCTCTATCGAAAACGATTTCAAAATCACACCGGAACAATTAGAAGCTGCTATTACACCGGCAACCAAAATGATGTGGTATAGCTCTCCTTGTAATCCAAGCGGATCTGTATACAGCAAAGAAGAATTAACAGAACTGGTTAAAGTTTTAGAAAAGCATCCTTCTGTTTATGTGGTATCGGATGAAATTTACGAACACATTAACTTCACCGGATCGTATTGCAGCATCGCATCTATTCCAGGTATGTTAGACAGAACCATCACGGTAAACGGTGTTGCCAAAGCTTTTGCTATGACCGGATGGAGAATCGGTTATATCGGTGCTCCGGAATTTATCGCCAAAGCCTGTACAAAAATGCAGGGGCAAGTAACCAGCGGTGCTAATACTATTGCACAACGCGCTACAATTGCCGCAGTTGAAGCAGATCCATCTGTATTAAAACATATGGTTCAGGCTTTCCAACAAAGAAGAGATTTAGTAGTTAGTTTGATCAAAGAAATTCCAGGTATGAAAATTAACGTTCCGGATGGCGCATTTTACGTTTTCCCGGACGTATCGGCTTTCTTCGGAAAAACACTACGCGGTACACAGATCAACAATGCAGATGATTTTGCTATGTATCTTCTGGCTGAAGCCAATGTGGCTACCGTTACCGGAGACGCCTTCGGAAATCCGAACTGTATCCGTTTTTCATATGCAACCAGCGACGACCTACTGAAAGAAGCACTGCACCGTATCAAAGAAGCGGTAGCAACTTCGGAAGTTTTAGCATAAATTTACGCCCTGGGTTTCCCGGGGCTTTTTTATTTCAAACAGCATCCGATATTCTCCTTTAAATCACACTATTAAACCATAACACACAACAATGACTAAAAAAATATTACTATTAGGTTCCGGCGAACTCGGAAAAGAATTTGTGATCGCAGCACAACGTATCGGTCAAACCGTTATTGCAGTTGACAGTTATGCAAATGCTCCGGCCATGCAGGTTGCCCATCAGTTTGAAGTAATCAATATGCTGGACGGCGATGCACTGGATACGATTGTAGCCAAACATCAACCTGATTTTATTGTTCCGGAGATTGAGGCCATCCGTACTGAACGTTTTTATGATTACGAAAAGCAAGGTATCACCGTAGTCCCGTCGGCTAAAGCAGCCAACTTTACCATGAACCGAAAAGCGATTCGTGATCTGGCAGCTAAAGAACTCGGTCTTCGTACCGCAAATTACCGTTATGCTACATCGGCTTCAGAATTGGAAAAAGCCGTTTCGGAAGTAGGCATCCCTTGTGTTGTAAAACCATTAATGTCGTCATCCGGAAAAGGACAATCCACAATTAAATCGGAAAGCGATATCGAAAAAGCCTGGCAATATGCCGTAGAAGGTTCCCGCGGAGATGTTGTCGAAGTTATTGTAGAAGCTTTTGTTAATTTTAACTCCGAGATTACTTTACTAACGATAACACAAAACAACAATCCTACTTTATTCTGCGCTCCTATCGGTCACCGTCAGGAACGAGGTGATTATCAGGAAAGCTGGCAACCGGCTCGTGTCTCTAATGCAGCTATTGCCGAAGCACAGGATATGGCACGAAAAGTTACCGAAGCTCTAGGTGGTGCCGGGTTATTTGGTGTTGAATTTTTCCTGACCGATGAAGGCGTTTATTTTTCTGAATTGTCACCACGACCTCACGACACCGGAATGGTTACATTGGCCGGAACACAGAATTTTAACGAATTTGAATTACACCTTCGTGCTATCTTAAGCCTACCAATCGCAGCTATCACTTTAGAGAAAAACGGAGCCAGTGCTGTAATATTAGCTTCCGAAAATTCAGATAACCCTACATTTAGCGGAGTTGAAAAAGTAGCTGCATTACCGAAAACCGATTTCAGACTATTCGGGAAACCTACTTCGAGACCGTATCGCAGAATGGGTGTTGTATTAACCAATGACACATTGGAAACCCCAATTGAATCTATTACAGAAAGAGCCAAAGAAACAGCTGCATTAGTAACCGTAAACGCCTAAAACATGAATCTCCTCCTTGACACAATTGCCAAACATGTTACTTTAACTGCCGAAGAGCAGGAAAAGGTAGTATCGGTCATTGAATATAAGACATACAAAGCCAAAAGCATTTTATTAAAGGAGGGTGAAATCTGTCTTTACTCTTATTTTGTTACCAAAGGGATTTTACGCAGTTATACGGTAGATGAAAACGGTGTAGAACATGTTATGAGTTTTGCTTCTCCCGGTTGGTGGATTGCCGATATGTATAGTTATCTTTCGCAACGTCCGGGTCAATTGTATATTGAAACCAATGAAGAATCGGAAGTGATATTGCTATCTAAAGAAAATCAGGAACGTTTGTATAATGAAGTTCCTAAAATAGAGCGTTTTTTCAGGATATTGATCGAAAACTCGCTTGTAGCCAATCAACAACGGCTTATTGACAATCTCAGCTTTACCGCCGAAGCACGCTATGACAAGTTCACCAAAAAGCATCCGGATCTGATACATTGTCTGCCGCAAAAACAAATCGCTTCTTATATAGGTGTAACTCCGGAGTTTTTCAGTAAAATGAAAGCCCGTTTACTCAAAAAATAATACCTCTCAATCCCCGTCCGGTTTTTCTACGACGGGGATTTTTCATTTCTTAATCTAGGTTAAGTGTATTCGATTTCAATTGGTTGTATCTTTGAATCATCAAAATAACCGTTATGAATAGAAAAGATTTTATCAAAAAAAGTTTGCTTGGAACCGGAGCTGTCATCACCGGAACGGCATTGGCTAACAAAGCCGCTTCAACCCCGGACGAACCTGTAGGATTTAATCACATTCAAAACACAAACTCTAAGATTATGGAAAATATCGTATTGCATAAAGCCGACACAAGAGGTAACGCCAATCATGGATGGTTACAAAGCTTTCACACTTTTAGCTTCGCCAATTATTTTAACCCGGAGCGCGTACACTTCGGAGCCTTACGTGTATTAAATGATGATACCGTAGCAGCCGGAATGGGCTTTGGAACACACCCTCATGACAATATGGAGATCATCAGTATTCCGTTAGAAGGTGATTTGGAACATCAGGACAGCATGGGTAACAAAACCGTAATTAAAAAAGGGGATATCCAGATAATGAGTGCCGGAACCGGTGTACGCCACAGCGAATACAACAAAAACAAAGACAAAGAGGTTAAATTTCTTCAGATATGGGTTTTCCCGAACAAACGAAATGTAGCGCCGCGTTATGATCAGATTGCGTTAAACGAATCTGAAAGACACAATACCTTACAACAAATACTTTCTCCCAATCCGGATGATGCCGGAGTATGGATTCATCAGGACGCCTGGTTCCATATGGGAAAATTTGATTCCGGTGTACAACAGGACTATACTTTCAAAAAAGAAGGCAACGGATTATACATTTTTGTTTTAAAAGGAGCGATCACCGTTAACGATCAGGCATTAAATACCCGCGACGGGCTTGGTATCTGGGATATCGACAAAGTAACCATAACCGCTACTTCGGATGCCGAATTTCTTTTAATGGAAGTTCCGATGGAAATCGAATAAATAAATAATTAAAAAATAATATAATAACATTTAAAATATCGCAATTATGGCAACAACTAAATGGGCAATAGACCCGACACACTCTGAAATAGGTTTTAAAGTAAAACACATGATGTTTACCAACGTTTCCGGTAAATTCGAAAACTACGATGCTTCCATCACAACGGATGGTGACAACTTTGAAAATGCTGACATTAGTTTTTCAGCTGACATCAATTCTATAGACACCCGAAATACAGATCGTGACAACCACCTTAAAAGCGCTGACTTTTTTGATGGTGAGAACCACCCTAAATTAACATTCAAAGCTTCTTCTTTTACAAAAGTAGATGATGATAACTATGAATTATCCGGCGATCTTAGTATGCGCGGCGTTACAAAATTCGTAACACTACCGGTTGAATTCAGCGGATTAATGAAAGACCCTTGGGGAAACACGAAAGCCGGATTAAATATTTCCGGGAAAATCAGTCGTAAAGACTGGGGATTAAACTGGAACTCAGCTTTAGAAACCGGAGGTGTATTAGTGAGTGATGACGTACGTTTAAACATCGAATTACAACTTGTGAAGCAATAATTATTTCATAATCTGGTTTTAAGTAGAACCGTTGTAGTATCCTTTTTCGGGGTATTGCAACGGTTTCTTATATTGTACTCCGCAAACAATCTGTTTCCAATATACTAAAAAACACTATTTTTGTCGGTCAATAACAAACAAAACCAACAGAGAAGAATATGAAAGCATATGTATTTCCAGGTCAGGGAGCTCAATTCACCGGAATGGGTAAAGAATTATATGAAAATTCGGCACTGGCTAAAGAACTATTTGAACAGGCAAACGCGATATTAGGCTTCCGCATTACCGACATTATGTTTGAAGGAACTGCTGAGCAATTAAAAGAAACTAAAGTAACACAACCGGCTGTTTTTTTACATTCCGTTATCCTTGCCAAAACATTAGGCGACGATTTTAAACCGGAAATGGTAGCAGGACACTCTTTAGGTGAGTTTTCAGCTTTGGTTGCCAACGGAACATTATCGTTTGAAGACGGTTTAAAACTGGTTTCTCAACGCGCCATGGCGATGCAAAAAGCCTGTGAAATCACACCTTCTACAATGGCTGCCGTTTTAGGACTTGAAGATAAAATCGTTGAAGATGTATGCGCTTCTATTGACGGTGTAGTAGTTGCTGCCAACTATAACTGTCCGGGGCAATTAGTAATTTCCGGAGAATTAAACGCGGTTGAAAAAGCTTGTGAAGCAATGAAAGAAGCAGGTGCTAAACGGGCCTTAATTTTACCGGTGGGCGGTGCTTTCCACTCTCCTATGATGGAACCGGCAAGAGAAGAATTGGCTGCGGCAATCGAAGCGACTACATTCAGTACTCCGATATGCCCGGTATATCAGAACGTTCCGGCAAAAGCTGTTTCTGATCCTGCTGAAATCAAAAAGAATTTGATCACACAATTAACTGCTCCTGTAAAATGGACACAGTCCGTTCAACAAATGATTGCTGACGGCGCTACTTTATTTACGGAAGTAGGTCCCGGAAAAGTATTAATCGGATTGGTTAATAAAATCGACAAAAACGCAGCAACTGCATCTGCATAATTTCATACCTGACAGGTTCTAAAAACCTGTCAGGTATACTTTCCGTTTTCGAAACCTGTCAGGTATATTTTTTACATTCCACTTCGAATTGCTTCCACCGGATCCAGTTTAGATGCTGAAATCGCCGGAATAATCCCGGAAACTAATCCGATAAAGGCAGCTAATGAGGTTCCGATCAGAATATTCCAGAAGCCTAATACGAATTCAAAATCCAATGCTTTCGATAATACCAGTGCGATTATCCATACCAGAAACATTCCGACCAAACCGCCGATAACCGACAGAATTACCGCTTCAAACAGGAACTGAAACAATATAAAACGATTCTTTGCTCCTAATGCTTTCTGAATTCCAATCAGGTTGGTTCTTTCTTTTACGGATACGAACATAATATTAGCAATTCCGAAACCACCAACCAAAAGTGAAAATCCACTGATAATCCAACCTACCACATTCATCTGCCCAACTATATTATCAATCAAATCGGTAAATCCGGATAATACATTGATAAAAAAGTTATTGATATCACTGGTTTTTAATCCTCTAAAGGTTCTTAATTTCTGAGTAAGTTCTCCTTTAAACGCTTCAATATCGACACCTTTTACCGGTTTTATCAGAATAGCCGGCGTTAGCATATCACTGTTATCGCCATATAATCGTCTGAGGAAATTCACCGGCAGGAAAACCGAAATATCCTTACTCGGACCGAAAGTACTGGATCCTTCTTTATCTAATACCCCAATCACCGTAAAACGCTGACCATACAATCGTATTTTCTTTCCGATCGGATATTGACCTCCGAATAACCCCGAAGCGACTTCACTTCCGATAATGATAACCGGCGATCCGGAATTGGATTCTGCCTCATTAAAAAATCGTCCCTGTGCAAATTTCATCTTCTCGATATCCATAAACTCATTCGTACACGGCGTCACATTAATACTGCTTACAGTATTCGATTCGTATTTTATATTTTCTTTACGAGTAAAAAGGTTGAATGACATTTTATCCAAATCGTTCAGCGATCGTCTTAAATATTCGAACTCTTCGTAAGTAACATCCGGAAACTGCTCTCGTTTCCATTGCGGTATATCAGAAGGTCCGAATGAAAAACGCATCAGATAGATTGTATTTTTATCCAGTCCGCTAAGGTCATTTTTGATTTTACGGTCCATTGAATCGACCGCAGCCAATACTGCAATAATTGAAAAAATACCGATCGTAACACCTAACAGCGATAAAAGGGTTCGCAATTTATTATTCCGCAAAGCATTGAGCGCAAAACTCAGACTTTCCTTCAGTAGTCTCAGGTATAACAACATAATGACGGTTTTAACTTTTGTAAAATTCTATATTTTTTGAGCAATATCCTAGCTAATTAGTAAACAAAAAACCGGAATTGTTACAGAAAAATTACACAAATACAGGGTAACGTTAACAGAACCGGAATCGGCCGTTTTACAGGCAGAACAATCCACTTAAAGTTATCCCTCCGATAAAGCTGTTAATCAGATCGAAAGCAATCGAAAAAAAATCAAAAAAACACAAAAATCTAATGCGGTTTCTTTTGAATCTTATTATAACAATAATTACTTTTGCACCTTTAAAAAACACAACAACACAATGAACACAACAAAAACCATTCAATCGGCTTTAATTTCAGTATTTGATAAAGACGGATTAGAACCAATCGTTAGAAAATTACACGATCATAACGTGACTATTTATTCTACCGGCGGAACCGAAGATTTTATTAAAAACCTGGGTATTCCGGTAGTTCCCGTAGAAGATGTCACTTCTTATCCTTCGATTTTAGGCGGACGTGTAAAAACACTTCATCCAAAAATTTTCGGTGGTATCTTAAACCGTCAGGATCACGAAGGCGATGTTCAGCAAATGAAAGAATACGAAATTCCGCAAATTGATCTGGTTATTGTTGACTTATATCCGTTTGAAAAAACGGTTGCTTCCGGAGCGGGCGAAGCAGATATCATTGAAAAAATCGATATCGGCGGTATTTCTCTAATCCGTGCAGCAGCTAAAAACTTTAAAGATACGGTTATTGTAGCATCTGTTAACGAATATGCTTTATTCCTTGACATGATCACTAATGGCAACGGAGCAACAACGTTAGAGGAAAGAAGACTTTTAGCAACAAAAGCATTCCACGTTTCATCTCACTATGACGGAGCCATCTTTAACTATTTCAATACTGATGAAACGATCTACAAAGCAAGTGTAGCAGACGGTCAGATATTACGTTACGGCGAAAATCCACACCAAAAAGGATATTTCTTCGGTGATTTCGACGCTATGTTTACCAAAGTACACGGAAAAGAGCTTTCTTACAACAACTTGTTAGATGTTGATGCTGCCGTAAACCTGATGAACGAATTCAAAAACGACGATCCGACATTTGCTATTTTAAAACACAACAACGCCTGCGGACTGGCAACTCGTAAAACCATGAAAGAAGCGTATCTTGATGCTTTGGCCGGTGATCCGACTTCCGCTTTCGGTGGTGTTCTGATTGCTAACGGTAAAATTGACGAAGCAGCCGCAGAAGAGATCAACAAATTATTTTGTGAAGTAGTTATCGCACCGTCTTATGACGAAAAAGCAATTGCTATTTTAGAAGAAAAGAAAAACAGAATCATCCTGATCCAGAATGATGTGGAATTACCTACAAAACAGGTACGCACATGTCTTAACGGAATGTTAATTCAGGATAAAGACAATATTACAGACAATAAAGAGCTTTTAAAAACCGTTACCATAACAGCACCTACAGAACAGGAGATTGAAGATTTACTGTTTGCCTCAAAAATCTGTAAACACACCAAATCGAACACTATCGTTTTTGCCAAAAACAAACAGTTGTGCGCTTCCGGAACCGGACAAACGTCACGGGTAGACGCATTACGTCAGGCTGTTGAAAAAGCAAATTCATTCCATTTCGATTTGAACGGAGCAGTGATGGCAAGCGATGCATTCTTTCCTTTCCCGGATTGTGTTGAGTTGGCAAAAAATGCCGGTATTACCGCTGTTATTCAACCGGGTGGCTCTATAAAAGACGAATTAAGTATCAACTACTGTAACGAAAATAAAGTTGCAATGGTATTTACCGGAGTTCGTCATTTTAAACATTAATTTTATTATTTTTGTAGGCTAATTATTTATAAATGTATTAAACCCTTTTTTGTATGGGATTTTTTGATTTCATGACTGAGGATATTGCGATCGACCTTGGTACCGCTAATACCCTTATTATCCACAATGACAAGGTTGTCGTTGATAGTCCATCTATAGTTGCTCGTGATCGTGTTTCTGGGAAAATTATTGCTGTTGGTAAAGAAGCAAACCAGATGCAGGGTAAAACTCATGAAAACATTAAGACCATACGTCCCTTAAAGGATGGTGTAATTGCTGATTTTGACGCTTCGGAAAAGATGATTAGTTTATTCATCAAAAGTATTCCGGCATTAAAGAAGAAAATGTTTACACCGGCTTTGCGAATGGTAGTTTGTATCCCTTCCGGAATTACAGAAGTGGAAATGCGTGCGGTAAAAGAATCCTGTGAGCGGGTAAACGGAAAAGAAGTATATCTAATCCACGAACCGATGGCAGCAGCTATTGGTATCGGTGTGGATATTATGCAGCCGAAAGGTAATATGATTGTCGATATCGGTGGTGGTACAACCGAAATTGCCGTGATCGCATTAGGCGGTATCGTTTGTGACAAATCGGTTAAAATTGCCGGTGACGTTTTTACCAATGATATCGTATATTATATGAGAACCCAGCACAACCTTTTCGTAGGAGAAAGTACTGCTGAAAAAATTAAAATCGCTATCGGTGCTGCAACAGAGGATCTGGATACACCACCGGATGAAATGTCGGTTCAGGGACGTGACTTGTTAACCGGAAAACCAAAACAAGTTGATGTTTCTTATCGCGAGATTGCTAAAGCATTAGACAAATCCATCCAGCGTATTGAGGATGCCGTAATGGAAACCTTATCGCAAACACCGCCGGAATTAGCAGCCGATATTTACAATACCGGTATTTATCTTGCCGGTGGAGGATCGATGTTAAGAGGCCTTGACAAACGAATCTCTCAAAAAACAGATTTACCGGTTTACATTGCCGAAGATCCGTTAAGAGCGGTTGTAAGAGGAACCGGAATGGCATTAAAGAATATTCAGAAATTTAAAGGGATTCTTATCAAATAAAGAAAATAATTCATGCAGCAAATCTTTAACTTTATATTAAAAAACAGTAACCGGTTACTGTTTTTGCTGCTTTTGGGCATTTCCTTATCATTGACCATACAGTCTCATTCGTATCACAGAAGCCGCTATATCAGTTCGGCTAATGTGTTTACGGGATTTGTCTATGAGAAGATCAACAATGTCAAAGAATACCTAAACCTTCGGGAACAGAATAATCAGTTGGCGAACGAAAATGCGCAGTTAAAAAAACTGCTCTTTAACAATACCGATTCTTTAGCAGTTGCCGGCACTATGCCGAGACCATCCGGCATGGAAAATGTAAAAGTGTACAATGCCAAGGTGATCAACAATACCTTTAACAGTAAAGAAAATTACCTGACATTATTAGGCGGTCAAAAGGACGGAATCAAACCGGATATGGGTGTTGTTAACAGTTTAGGAGTTGTCGGGATTATCGAAAAAACATCCAACAGTTATTCGACGGTACAAAGTGTTCTGAATGTCAAATCACAAATCAATGCCAAGATTAAAAAATCCAACCATTTCGGTTCGTTGATCTGGAACGGAAAAAATGTTGGCTTTGCCCAATTGATCGACGTTCCGAGACTGGCATCTGTTCGTAAAGGCGATACCATAGTAACCGGCGGACGCTCCGAAATTTTCCCGGAAAACATTCCTATCGGTACAATTGACAAAGTATATATCGATAAGTCGACTAATTACTATACGCTTAACGTTCGTTTATTTAACGATATGACTAATCTTGGTCATGTTTATATAATCGAAAACGTAAAAAAACAGGAAATCCAGAAATTAGAAGAAGAAACAAAAAATGAATAGTACGTTTATTACAAATAGCTTACGGTTTGTCGTGCTGCTCGCCATACAGGTTGTTATTTTTAACAACATTGACTTTCTGGGTTTTATTAATCCCTACCCGTACATTCTATTTATCATTTTGTACCCGGTAAACGGTAGTAAAGCCGGCTTGCTTGTAGCCAGTTTCTTATTAGGACTTATCATGGATATGTTTTGTAATTCCGGTGGCGTACATGCTGCTGCCTGTGTTACACTAGCCTATTTAAGACCTACTTTCTTTAAATTTTCATTCGGGGTAAGTTACGAGTATCAAACCGTTAAAATCACGGACAAACTCACACCCGAACGTTTTTCATTTATCTTAATTGCTGTAGTAACCCATCATCTCGTATTATATTTATTAGAAATATTCCGTTTTAATTTTATTTGGGATATTTTATTACGAACTTTACTAAGCACTATATTTACCCTACTGCTTTGCATCATAATTATTTATTTAATTAAGCCTAGCAAACGATGAGAAAAATTTTATTACCCGGTTTGATTGTTATTGCAGCATTGCTGATAATGGCAAGACTTTTCTATTTGCAGATTTTTGATGATTCTTATATCAAAAAATCGGATAATAATGCTATTAAAATCAAATACGAATATCCGGAACGCGGTTATATCTACGATCGTAGCGGTCAGCTATTAGTAGCCAATCAACCTTCATACGATATTATGGTTACGCCTAAGGATGTTAAGAATATCGACACCTTAGAATTCTGTAACCTGCTTAATATTTCCAAAGAAGAGTTTATCAAAAAAATCGAAAAGGCTCGTGTTTATAGTCCGATGCTTCCTTCTGTGTTTATCGCCCAGTTAAACAAAATGGAATTTGCTGCTTTTCAGGAAAAAATCCGAAAGTTTTCCGGTTTTGAAATCTTAAAACGTTCTTTACGGGATTATCAGGTGAATGTGGGAGCCAATATATTCGGATACATCACTCAGGTAAATGACAATATCATCAAAAAGAAACCGTATTACAAAAGTGGTGATTTGATCGGTATGCAAGGTGTAGAGCAGATGTATGAAGAAGTATTACGCGGAACAAAAGGTGTAAAATACATTCAACGAGATCGTTTTAATCGTGAAATCGGCCCTTATAAAGACGGCATTTATGACACTATTGCTGTTCAGGGAGAAGACATCACGTTGACGATTGATATGGAGCTTCAGAAATACGGAGAAGCACTTATGGCGAATAAACGAGGCGGTATTGTTGCTATCGAACCGAAAACAGGTGAAATTTTAGCATTGGTAACCGCTCCGTCATATGATCCGGCTATTCTGGTTGGACGGGAACGTTCAAAAAACTATACCATGCTTTATAACGATTCCATTGCAAAACCGTTATATGACCGCGGACTTTTAGCGGAGTATCCTCCGGGATCTCCTTTTAAAATCCTAACCGGTTTGGCTGGGTTGCAGGAAGAAGTGATTGACGAAAACACAACTTTTGTTTGTCATCACGGTTTTTCGTACGGTAGAGGTGCATTTATGAAATGTCACTGTCCGGGCGGTAATATTCAGTTACACAATGGAATTTACAAATCCTGTAATGCCTATTTTGCTAATGTATTTAAACGTACGATCGAAAAATACAACAAACCGCGTTTCGGAGTAGATGCCTGGAGTGCACATATGAAGAGTTTCGGATTGGGTAATTTTATGGGGTATGACCTACCACCGGGACGAAAAGGCCACATCCCTACTTCCCGTTATTACGATCGTTGGTATCCGAACGGAGGTTGGAAAAGTACCACTATTATTTCCAATTCAATCGGACAGGGAGAGGTGACGATGACACCGATTCAATTGGCAAATATGATGGCCACAATTGCTAATGAAGGCTATTATTATACGCCTCACGTAATCAAAAAAATTGAAAAACATAAGATCGACAAGAAGTTTACGACTAAACACGTAACCACTATCGACAAACAATATTTCCGCCCGGTTATTGACGGTTTATTTGACGTATATAACATGGGTACAGCTGCTAGTTTACGTGTTGAAGGCATTGAAATTTGCGGTAAAACCGGTACTGCTGAAAACTTTACCAAAATTAACGGAAAACGGGTACAGCTAACTGACCACTCGGTTTTTGTGGCTTTTGCCCCGCGAAATGATCCTAAAATTGCCATCGCCGTTTTAGTAGAAAACGGATATTGGGGTGCACGTTGGGCCGGACCGATTTCCAGTTTAATGATTGAAAAATACTTAAAAAAGACAATCACACGTACCGACCTGGAAAAACGAATGCTGGAAGGAAGTTTACAACATGAATATGACAAGGTGACCAGTGGTTTACCTTTTACAATCAATAACAGATAATGAAGAATCAAAGCGTAGCGAGTAATATCGATTGGGTCACTATACTTATTTATATAGTATTGGTAATCATGGGGTGGATGAACATCTACTCTGCCTCGTTACCGCTTGAGGAAACTTCTATTTTTGACTTAAGTCAGACGTATGGAAAACAGATGCTGTTTATCATGTTAACCGTTCCTTTGATTTTTACCATTCTCTCGGTCGACGCCAAGATATTTGAAAAATACGCTATTGTCTTTTATGGTGTCGGAATTGTACTGCTACTCGGTTTATTTGCTTTTGGTAAAACCATTAAAGGGCAAACCAACTGGTATCAGTTTGGCGGTTTCGGTTTTCAGCCTTCTGAGTTCGTTAAAACCGCAACAGCATTACTACTCGCTAAATTAGTGAGTGATACACAGATTAACATTAAGCTTTTTAAACATCAAATAATTGCATTAGCCGTTTTTGGATTCCCTGTGGTTTTAATTCTCCTACAGCCCGATGCCGGTAGTGCCATGATTTTTATATCGTTAGTATTTGTTCTCTATCGCGAAGGCTTACCCAGTTGGTACCTTTGGACCGGATTTATTGCCATTATTCTATTTATCCTCGCTTTAATTATCAAACCGGTTTTTATCGTTGCTCTGGCTCTTATCATAATGATCACTCATTATGTCCTGAATCGTCGTATCAATCGGAATCCGCTTATTTACGGAATTATTTTCGTACTGATTACCGGTTTTGTATTTTCAGTGGATTATGTTTATGAAAACGTTCTGGAAGCGCACCAGAAAGATCGTATTAACGTACTTCTCGGAAAAGACGTTAATATGCAACGGGAAGGTTATAACCTGAACCAATCAATGATTGCCATCGGTTCGGGAAGCTGGTTTGGAAAAGGTTATCTGGAAGGGACTCAAACCAAAGGTGGTTTCGTTCCCGAACAGCATACCGATTATATTTTTACTACCGTTGGAGAAGAATGGGGCTTTGTTGGAGCAGCAGTTGTTATTGTCCTGTTTGTAACCCTCTTTTTACGGATTATTTATCTGGCCGAACACCAAAAAACAAAATTCAGTCGGGTATACGGTTATTGTGTCGCCACATTCCTCTTTACCCATTTCTTTGTAAACATCTCGATGTTGATTAAGATGTTCCCTACAATCGGTGTTCCATTACCGTTTTTCTCGTATGGCGGTTCCAGTTTGTGGGCTTTTACGATTTTACTTTTTGTATTCCTGAAAATGGACGCCAATAAAGTAAACGAATGGTAATTTAATTAAAGCTCCACGCTTTATAATCGTTATTTTTTTCAAGCTTATTTTCCATAGCATCCGGTAATTGCGGGAAGAAGTCAATTCCGGTCATTTTTTCTATAGTATCCACATCAACCGCAAATTCGTATAAGGGACGGTCACTTTCAGCATGTGGCACCAGAAAACCGATCATTTTATCACCTTTCTTCGTCATCAGTACCTTATAGAAAAAATTAGGAACCGCTACTTTTTCTTTTCCGATCGTTTTTAAATTTTCCGATAATACTCCTCCTGTTATCACATAAAGCCCATCGTATTTTGTAGACCAGTAACGTACTTTTTGCTCCAGTCGATTCCATACTCCGTTATTAAAATCATGTAATTGCGGTGCAATATTCGAAGTTAAAAATGTTTCTTCATACTGCTGATAATTCTTTTTCCGATCGCCCGCCGGACATAAATGTCCTTTATCATAACCCGACTGTTTATAGTTGCGCCAACTGGCAGATCCGGTTTTAACCGCTTTATCTTCCATAAACAACGGTCGTTTATAATCCTGTTTAGATAAATCCTCTTTGGTTAAGATATAGGCCACCCATTCCGCCTGTTCATAGGGTTCGGCATAAGAAAACGAGTAAGCATCATGATTGATTATAACACCGGTAGTAGAAGTCGGAAAAAAATCAAAATTCGCATTCGATAAAGAGGTTACATCATCATTTTCATTTACTACTTCCCTTTCAACCCTGCCTTTTGCTGTGTCGGATGAGAAAGTCACAGGCTTTTCTGTCTTTTTATCACAAGCAATTAAAAAAACAAACATCAATAGTAGTTTTATCTGAAATACAAGACGTTTCATCGCTATTCTTATAGTCATGGTCTAATTTTTGTTACATTTGTAAAGATAGCAAATAGTTATAACCCTTTTAAAATTAATAAAAGTAGTATCTATGAGAATAACATTGATGGTAGCCTTAACTGCACTTACAACACAGTTAAGTTTTGGACAGGAAATTTCGAAAGAAACTGTTAGTAACAATGCCGAAACACACATTACACAAAATCACGAAGAGTTAACAAGGATTAAAGAAGAAAAAGAAAGGCTTAAAAAAGAACACGAACTGGCGTTAAAAGAAGCTGAAAAACAACGTAAAGCAGCCGAAAAAGAACAAAAGCGCTTGGCTAAAGAATTACAAAAAGCCGAAAAAGCAAAAAAAGAAATTGAAAAGGCGCAGAACAACGTTCACAAAGCCACCGACCGCTTAACCAGCAGTCAAAAAGATCTGGATAAGCAAGCCGCTAAATATAAAAATCTCCAGGATCGCAATAAGCTTACCGATGAAGATGATATCAAATGGAAGAAAAAGCTGTTAAAGCTTACCAATAAAAATAAAGAACGTAAAATCGAGTTACAGGAAGCACAGTTAAATCTGAAAAACCTGAATCCGAATGCATAAGAAAAATGGCCATCAATTGATGGCCATTTTTATTCTATTTATGTTGCTTTCACATCGAGTGCATCTCTAAGCGCATTTCCGATCATCATGAAGGCTAAAACCATTAATAGCATTGCTACTCCCGGGATAACAGCCAAATAAGGTTTCCCCAGAATGATATAATTGTAATTATCTTTTATCATCGCACCCCAACTCGGTACCGGTAACTGTGCTCCCAATCCTAAAAAGCTCAAACCACTTTCAACTAAAATCGCCGAAGCAAAATTCGCAGCCGAAATTACAATAACCGGAGCCATACTATTAGGCAAAATATGATGAAAAATGATTCGGCTGTTCGTATAACCCAACGCCCTTGCCGCGGTGACATATTGCATTTCTTTAATTCCCATAACCTGACCGCGAACCACACGAGCCACTTCAACCCACATTGTTAAGCCAACAGCTACGAATACTTGCCAAAATCCTTTTCCTAAAGCTAATGTGATGGCTATAACCAACAATAACGTAGGAATTGACCAAATCACATTAATCAGCCACATCACTAAAGCATCCACTTTACCGCCATAATAGCCGGCTAAAGCGCCAAAGAAAACACCAACAATAAGTGAAATCAAAACGGCGACAAAACCAATTGCTATTGAAACCCGAGAGCCAATGATCAACCGACTCAATAAATCTCTTCCCTGATTATCAGTTCCCAAAAGGAATTTCTTCTCTGTGATAAACTGACTTTCAATCTTTTTTTGATCAATATTTCTTCCGAATGCCATCAACGGAATCTTATCTGAAATGACAATACTTTTATCTTCCGAATATTCCGTAAAATAGAGGGAATCATTTGCAATCCGGTAATCGTTAATCGGTTTTTGAATGGCCGTTTCCGGATGACCGGTAAAATAATCATACCAATGTCTTTCCGGTTGATTCTCCAACGGAATACGCAGCATCGTAACTTTAAATCCCGGTTCTTTGGAACGGATGGCCAGATCACCCCAATTGGCATACTTGGAATTGTCCGGTGTTATAAAATAACCGAAGATTGCAATGAAAACGAGAACAGCTATAAATACAAAACTGAAAACGCCCCAAAAGTTCTTGCGGAACTTTCGGAGCGCTAAAGCAGTAAGCGATTGATTTGATAAACTCATTAATTTACTTTATCAACAATTTTATTTTTTTTATCTTTTAATGTGATTGTCCCTTTTACCTCTTTCCCACTACTCTTCATATCATTCAGGATATTTAAAGCTTCATCTACATAGACATCATTTCCAAGACTTTCATGCCATCTTTCTCTTTTCTGAGCCAATACCGTATCGTTTTTAAACAATTCTTTTTCGTATGGCAATGAGTTAAATGACAAATTATTTTTATAATCAGCCAGCGCTTTGAATTTTTTAGCGGTATTTTCTACTGCTGTTTCTTCTGCTCTGAACTTATTAAAATTCAAGCTATACGTATTCATATCTTTACGGGAACTGATCCATTTTGCGTTTTCATCGATCAGTTTAAACTGTTCGTTAGCCGCCATACGATCTTTACTTTTAGTAATTGCCGGTGAAAAATCCAATCCTTTTACCGGTTGGTAATTCGCCGGATCAATTTTATCCCACGGCATTGCATTATCAATATCACGCTCACCCATATCGATATACGAATAACGATCCGGCATCACAACATCACTCAATACTCCTTCACGCTGTGTAGAACCTCCGTTCACGCGATAGAATTTCTGCGTTGTCGTTTTTAACGCACCTAAGTCTCCGTAAGGATTGCTTCGGATAAACTGGTTCAGGTCAATTACATTCTGAACGGTTCCTTTTCCGTAAGTATGCTTACTTCCGATGATCACACCGCGTTTGTAATCCTGAATTGCCGCAGCAAAAATTTCAGATGCCGAAGCTGAGAAATTATTCACCATTACTACCAACGGACCATCCCAATGTACTTTTGACTGTTTATTATATAATACTTCTTTTTTACCGTTAGCCGATTTCACCTGTACAACCGGTCCCTGATCAATGAACAAACCAACCATATCCACAACCGTTTGTAACGATCCTCCTCCATTGTCTCTCAAGTCCATTATAATTCCCTGAACGTTTTGTTTTTTCAAACGTTCAATTTCCTGAGCCACATCTTTAAAGGCGTCTCTTTTATCTTTGTTTTCGAAATCGATATAGAATTTCGGAAGGTAAATAATTCCATAAGTAGCATCTCCTTTTTTCACGACAGACGATTTCGCATAGGTCTCTTCGATTTCAACTACTTCACGGATAATCGGGATTACTTTAATCGTTCCGTCTACTTTTTTAACTGTTAGACGAACTTCAGTTCCTTTTTTACCTTTGATTTTTTTCACCACATCATCCAATCGCATTCCCACAACATCAACCGGTTCGCCGTTACCCTGTGCTACTTTCATGATCACATCACCTTGTTCCAGTAATTTTCCTCTCCAAGCCGGTCCGCCCGGGATTAGTTCGGTAATTTCGGTATAATCGTTTTTCTTTTGTAAACGGGCTCCGATTCCTTCAAGGCTTCCGCTGATACTGATATCGAATTTTTCTTTATCATCCGGTGCGAAATAAAAGGTATGCGGATCAAATCGTTCTACAATAGCATTCAAATAAATAGAAAACCAGTCATCACGATCTAATTCCTGAATAAAACCAAAATATTCGTCTAATGATTTTAAAGTTGTTTCACGGGAACTTTTCTCCAATTCTTCCATTGTTTTCGGTTTAGAATCAGCTTCTTTTTTAGCAGTTGTCCCTTCTTTTTTAGTCGTTTTATCTTCTTTCTCTTTTTCCTGTAATTTCAATTTATCGGTAACAGAAGACAATACCGTTAGTTTCAATTGTTTTTCCCAACGGTTTTTTAATTCCGTTTTGTTTTTAGAAAAAGGTTGTTTGTCATAATCAACACTAATCTGATCGTCTCCGTTAAAATCAAAAGGTCGAGCTAAAACATCTTTATAGATATTTTTAGCTTCTCCCATTCGTTCCATCAAACGAGTATAAGTAAGATCAAAAAAAGTAAGATCCTTATTACGGATCATATCATCAATTTTCGTTTCGTATTTTGAAAATTCATCAATATCCGACTGCACAAAGAAACGTTTAGACGGATCTAAAGCCGAGATATATTCTTTATAAACACTTTTTGAAAACGTGTCATCCATCGCCACCGGATCATAATGCCCTTTTTCCAATACAAAAGTCAGTAATTCCAGAAGAAGCTTATCTTTTTCCGGATCACCTTTTTTGCTAGGCATAAAACTCCAAAGTACTGCTGACAAAGCGGTTATCAACAATACAATCTTATAATTTCTCTTCATAAACTGCCAAAAAGTATTCATTACTATTTTTCAACTAAATTACACAAAAAAGGACGCCACTTTCTTAATATACGGATAATTTTTTGTTAAAGGTTTCTTTTTATTAGAGAATCGTCATTCCTTATTCAGAATACCAAAAATCAAAAATTGTACCAAGACAAATTTAGAAAATGCTTACTTTAGCGAAACTAAAAAATTCAGCCTGAAATGAACAAAAAACCTTTGATCCTGGTTACTAATGATGATAGTATTTTAGCACCCGGAATACGCGCCTTAATTGCTGTTATGAAAGAGATTGGTGATGTTGTAGTTGTAGCTCCCGACAGTCCGCAATCGGCAATGGGACATGCGATTACGATTAACAACACCTTACATATTGAAAAGGTTAAAATTGATGCTGATCTGGACATGGAATACAGTTGTTCCGGTACGCCTGTAGACTGTGTAAAAATTGCCGTACACGAAATTTTAAAGCGCAAACCGGATTTATGTGTTTCGGGTATCAACCACGGTTCCAACTCCTCCATCAATATTATTTATTCGGGAACAATGAGTGCTGCCGTTGAAGCGGGTATTGAGGGAATTCCGGCCATCGGTTTTTCGTTATTGGATTTTAGCTGGAATGCCGATTTCGAACCGGCTAAGGCTTTTGTAAAAAAAATCACCCTTGAGGTATTGGAAAAAGGATTACCGGATAGTGTTATCTTAAATGTAAACCTTCCGAAGCTTCCGGCCGATCAGATAAAAGGAATTAAAATATGCCGACAGGCTAAAGCGATGTGGGAAGAGCGTTTTGACAAGCGAACCAATCCACAGGGTAAAGAATATTACTGGCTTACCGGCGAATTTATCAATCAGGATAAAGGAGAAGACACGGATGAATGGGCATTGGCTAACGGTTATATTTCGGTTGTTCCGGTTCAGTTTGACCTTACCGCTCACCATGCTATACAGCAACTGAATTCCTGGAATCTTAACAATTAATCCGCATGAAGAATAAAGATACTATTATCGGTTTTTTAATTGGAATCATTGCCGCTTTAATCGGCTCCGGAATTTTCCTTTTATTATTTACCGATATCCGCAGTATTGAAGGGTTGCAATTTATCCGTCAACAAAATTTATCCGGAAAAGTAATTACTTTAGGCGCTATTGCCAGTCTGATCAGTTTCTTTGTATTATTAAAAATGCATAAGGAAGAAATGGCACGCGGAGTTTTACTCGCTATGATTATCCTTGCACTGCTAACTGTTTTATTATAAGTACACGACCATGAAATACTATATTATAGCCGGAGAAGCTTCAGGTGACCTGCACGGCTCCAACTTGATGAAAGGCATCTACAAACACGACCCGAACGCCGAAATTCGTTTTTGGGGCGGCGACCTGATGCAACAGGCTGGCGGAACGCTGGTTAAACATTATCGGGATCTGGCTTTTATGGGATTTGCAGAAGTCGTTATGAACCTGAAAACAATCCTGAATAATATTAAAATTTGTAAAGCCGATATTCTGAATTTTAAACCGGATGTTTTAATTTTTATTGATTATCCGGGTTTTAATATGCGTATTGCAAAATGGGCTAAAGAACTTAGCATGAAAACGCATTATTATATTTCACCGCAAATATGGGCCTGGAAAGAAAACCGTATACAGGCAATCAAAAGAGATGTCGATAAAATGTATGTGATCCTTCCGTTTGAGAAAGACTTTTATGAGAAAAAACACAACTTTCCTGTCGATTTTGTAGGACATCCGCTAATTGATGCCATTCATAACCGACCGAAAACGGACACTGAAAAATTCAGACATGAAAATAATTTAGACGAAAAACCGATTATCGCGTTGCTGCCCGGAAGCCGAAAACAGGAAATTTCAAAAATGCTTTCCGAAATGCTTTCCGTTGTTGATAGTTTCCCCGATTACCAATTTGTTATTGCCGGTGCTCCAAGTCAGGATTTTGAATTTTACAAACAATTCCTAACCAATAAAAGCGTTCATTTTATTTCCAATAAAACATATGATCTGTTAAGCGTAGCGCATGCCGCATTGGTTACATCCGGAACTGCAACTCTGGAAACCGCATTGTTTAAAGTTCCGGAAGTGGTTCTTTATAAAGGGAACTGGATATCCTATCAGATTGCGAAACGAATCATCACCTTGAAGTACATTTCGCTTGTTAATCTTATAATGGATCAGGAAGTCGTAACCGAGCTTATACAGGGCGATTGCAATCCTAAAAAAATTAAAACGGAATTAGATAAAATATTAGAACCAAATCATCGTTCTAAATTACTGGCAACTTATGATTTACTGGAAGAGAAGCTGGGCGGCGAAGGAGCAAGCGACAAAACAGCCCGGTTAATTATAGATAATTTAACATAAGTCAAAAAGAATATTTGCCTAATTTTGTTGAAAAGCGTCTGAAAATATGAGAAAGGTTATACAAGTATTGGTTCTGTTATTTCTGGTGGTTTCCTGTAAAACCGCTACTCCTACAATTATTACTTCAAAAAAAGAAGCTGAAAAGAAGGGTGTATATACTTATACTGAAAAAACGAGATCCAAAACGGTTACCTCTTCTGATAAAAACGCTAAAACGGCAGAAGTTAAAAAATCCGATAAGAAAAAACGAAAGGTTATCGACAATGATGTACCCGAAAGCGACATTATCGTAAGCTCGGAAAACGAAAGCTATATGGCCGAGCAATTAACCAATTCTGCTCTGGATTATTTGGGCGTACGTTACCGTGGTGGCGGAACGACACGTGAAGGAATGGATTGCTCCGGATTGGTAACGGCTGTTTTCAACTCTTTTGATATGCAATTACCGCGCAGTTCCAACGACATGGCCAAAGTTGGCGAAAGATTAGACTTTAAAGATATCAAACGAGGTGATCTGGTTTTCTTTAAAACGAACGGAAAACGTATCATCAATCATGTCGGACTTGTTGTGGAAGTGGTTGAAGATGAAATAAAATTCATTCATTCGTCTACTTCAAGCGGTGTTATTATTTCATCGACCAAAGAGCCTTATTACGAACGTTCTTTTGTTCAGGCGAACCGGGTAGTAAACTAATCCTATTTTTATTTCCGACTTATTTTCAATATCTTACATTATAAATGAAGGTATTGCGGTATCCTATATTCGGAATTACGTGTTTTTTTGTATTCGGGATTTTATTCGATTTTTATTGTAACCCGAATTCAACCGTACTCCTTTTATCCCTGGCGATTTCATTTGTCCTTTTTTGTCTTAGCTATTTTGCTTCCAACCGGCATTTTCAACAAAAAAATTACTTCGGACTTACGCTTTATTTTCTTTCTTTTTGCTGCGGAAGCTTAACTCAGCACTTTCATTATGAACCTAATCATCGTCAGCATTACAGCCATTTTATAACCGATAAGCCCTGTTCTATAAAGGGAGCCTTCACCGAACGTTTAAAATCCGGCGCTACATCCGACAAATATCTTTTCGCTGTTTCAGAAATTAATAATCATCACGCAAGCGGAACGCTTTTACTATATATCCCAAAAACCGTTTCGTTACCAAAATCGCTTATAGGAACACGACTGGCACTATATACCACTTTATCCGAGCTACCTAAAAACCGGAATCCTTATCAGTTTGATTATGCTGCCTATATGGCGAAACGGAATGTTTTCCATCAGCTCTATCTTTCTAAAACCAATTTTATCATCACCGGACAGCAGCAAAACGGAGCGAGCCTTATTTCGAAATACCGGGATCAGTTACTTTTCGGTTTTGAAAAGCATCATTTTAAACCGGAAACACAAGCTATTATTACTGCTTTAATTTTAGGTCAGCGACAAGATCTTGACAGCAATACAACTTCAGCCTATACCGATGCCGGCGCTGCGCATATTCTCGCTATTTCCGGACTTCATATCGCTCTTTTATACGGATTGTTACTTTTTCTTGTCAAACCGCTAAAACGGCTTCAAAACGGCAGAATTCTCCAATTTATTATTCTGTTACTTTTACTTTGGCTCTACGCCATACTAACCGGATTATCTGCTTCCGTAGTTCGGGCAGTAACCTTGTTTAGTCTTATCAGTTTTAGTCGGTATTTAAATCGTGCCACCCATCTGTATAATTCCCTTATTATTTCTTTTTTTTTATTAGTAATTACCAAACCGGGTTTTATTTTCGACATTGGTTTTCAGTTAAGTTATCTGGCTGTTTTTGCGATTCTATCATTGCATACCGTTTATAAAAAAATCAGGTTGCCGAAAAACAGAATATCTCGTTATTTATGCGATATCCTATTTGTTTCTATCGCGGCACAAGTTGGCGTTCTCCCTTTATGCCTTTATTATTTCCATCAGCTTCCATTGCTCTTTATTTTCTCTAATTTAATTGTTCTTCCGCTTATCACCATTATTCTTCCACTAGGCATTCTGGTTACGGTTTTCAATTTTATTTCAGATCCTATTGCTCTCTTTTTGGGGCAATTATTATCCTTTCTGATCGAGATCATGACGAATATCATCACATGGATTGCTTCCTTTCGAACTTTAGTCCTTCAAAATATTGCTTTTAATTTTAGTATGATGATCGCTTTATACATCGTCTTAATAGCTTTATTTCTGTGGATTCAAAAAAGAATTGCCTACCGACTGATATTTTTACTTACAAGTATATTCTTGTTTCAAATAGTCTATTGGATTACTATTTATGACCATAAGCATCATGATGATTTTGTTGTCTTTCATGATCGGAAACATACACTTATCGCTTTAAAGCGACAGCATCATATTATCACTTATTCCAATGACAGTCTTATCGATCAGAATTACAATCTACGGATGTATTGTAATGGTTTGTTTCATCCTTCAATGGTTCATAATCCTTTACGAAATACTTTCTCTTTCCACAGGCAAAAGATTCTCGTTATCGATTCAGACGGCATTTATCAAAACGTTGAAAAACCGGATATCATCTTACTGATCAACAACCCGAAAATCAATCCGGATCGCTTACTACAATTGTTACAACCCAAACTTATTATAGCAGACGGAACCAATTCCATTTTATATACCGAGCGATGGGAAACCAGTTGTCGTAAAACAAAAATCCCTTTTTACGCTACCGGTAAAAAGGGATTCCTTTCAATTGCTAATATCAATTAACCTTTTAAATCTTTTAGCAATTCCTCAGGAGTTCTGTATCCCACTAACGGGGATTGCACTTCTCCTTTTTTATCAAAGATGAACATCGACGGATATCCCTGTACTTGCAGGAACATCGTGAATTCATGAACACCGTTTCTTCCTTTTCTGTTCGGATCGAAAGTCGGATTCGTATATTTTTTTCCTTTATAGTTTACTTCAGAATTTCCTTCGGCATTAAACTTTACAGCATAATAATTTTTCGAAATATGATCTGCAACGGCTTTATCGCTAAAGGTATTTTTATCTAACATTTTACAAGGTCCGCACCAATCGGTATATACATCCATAAAGATCGGTTTCGGGTTTTTCTTTTGTGCTTTAATAGCTTCGTCAAATGTCATCCATTTGATTTCCTGCGCCTGAGCAGTAATTGCTCCAACAGTAAGGAACAATAAGAACAGTATTTTTTTCATTGCTTTTTATTTTACGTTTTTTAATATTTGATTCGCACCTTTTAACCAGACTTCCGGTCCGCCGGCTACATATCCGGAACTTCCTAATTTTTCAAAATTTACTTTTCCTTCCTTTTCCGTAGCATTTACAAACCAGACTGTCGGATATCCTCTTACGCCAAACAACTGCATCAATTGGTTGTTGGTTTGTTGTATTTCCGGTGCTAAAGCTTTTCGTCTCGGGAAATCCAATTCCACCAATATAACGTTTTCTTTGGCCCATATACCAAATTCCGGTTGTTGAAATACTTCTTTTTGCAATCGGATACACCATCCGCACCAATCACTACCTGTAAAGAACAAAAAAAGAGGTTTCTTTTCCTGTTGAGAAAGCTGAATGGCCTTTTTTATATCTGTATGCCATTCCAATTTTGTATCCTGTGCTTTTGTCAGAATCGAAACCAATGCAAATATGCATACAAAAACTATTTTTTTCATGCTTTAAAACATTTATTTAACACCATGCATTAGTTTTTTAAGCACCGGGTTCAGTAGTATGATACAACTTCCCGCTATTAACGGCACTAATGTAAAGATCAGGAAAAAAGTTGTCATGTCATAATCACGTACTACATCGTCGATCATCCCTCCTACACTTGCAGCCAGTTTGTTACCGATTGCGATACCCAGATACCACATTCCGAACATAAAAGCAATCATACGCGGCGGCACTAATTTACTCACATAGGACAATCCTACCGGCGCCAGACATAATTCACCCAATGTATGAAATAAGTAAGCCAAAATCAGCCAGATCATACTCACTTTTACCGTTCCGGCAACAGCACCCTGCGGAATTGCAGTTGCACCATAAGCCAGTACAGCATAGCCCAATCCCATGATAATAAGTCCCAGTCCGTATTTAACTGCGGCACTCGGATTGTATTTACTATCCCACCAACGAGTATAGAAAGAAGCAAAAACAATAATAAAAAAGGAATTCAGAATACTAAACCACGATACGGTAACTTCTGAAGCTTCACTTGTAAATTCACGGTATAACATCCACAATACGATCCCCCACATCAATCCGAAGCAGATAAACAATGTGACATTGGAACGCAAAATAACTGATTTGGTTTGCTTAAACAATAAAACCAACACCCAGGTAATAATTCCCAACGGGATGACTGTTAGCAAAGCATTAACCACATTAAAAATCATCAATGAATTACCGTCTAAAGTACGGTTTGTAAAATCTCTTGCAAAAATTACCAGTGACGTCGCAGCCTGTTCAAAAGACAACCAGAAGAAAACGGTAAAAAAAGCAAATATGATAAAAGCAAACATCCTGTCACGAACAACAGTTTCATACCGGATAATACGGCTGATAATCAAAAATAAAAACAGAATCAAACCGATTACGATAATCACCAACGGTCCTGTCAATGTTCCTTTTGACATTAAAAATTCCTGCGGCAAAATATCAATTTCACCGATTTTAGATAACGGATCATTGAAAATATACAACACTCCGATTACCGATGTGATTAAGATCAGAATCTTATCAATCATTGTAAACGGATTTCGTTTTTCAGTAGCATCAACAGCAGCATCTCTTTTTGCTTTATCCGGCACATCACCAATCGTTCCGAATAACGGTTTTGCCATCCAGAACTGTAATGTTCCTAACAACATAAAGATTCCGGCCAGACCAAATCCCCAGCTCCAACCGATTTTCTCAGCCAGATAACCGCAAAGCATCATTCCGAAAAAAGCTCCGGCATTCACACCCATATAGAAAATGGTATAAGCGCCATCTTTTTTCTCCGGCAAGTCTTTATACATCTGAGAAATAATTGACGTCATATTCGGCTTAAAGAATCCTGTTCCGATGACTAACAATCCTAATCCCAAATAAAGCATAAATTCCGTTTCGACAGCCATAGCAGCATGTCCCAACGTCATAATAGCAGCTCCGACCACAATCGCCCATCGATAACCGATATAACGATCGGCAATCATTCCGCCTAAAATAGGAGTCAGATATAACAATCCGGCATAGGTTCCGAATAACGCTCCGGCATTTTGACTGCTCCATCCCCAACCCGGCATATCAACACCGGCAACCGCCATTGTTAAGAAATTAACCAATAGAACCCGCATTCCGTAGAAAGAAAAACGCTCCCACATTTCGGTAAAAAACAATACGAATAACCCTGAAGGGTGACCTAATACTTTGGTTTTAAAAAAATCGGGGTTGGATGAAATTGTTGCCATTATGGTATGCTTATTTTATTTTGTTATTTAACGCCTTGCATCAGTTTTTTAACCAATGGCGAAATAACGATCAGTATTATCCCTGCGATCAGGGCATATAGTGCCAATTGCTTATAGCCATCGGCATAAATATTTAATTTTTCAAGGTTAGTTGCATGTTCCGATGCTTCCGCAATATTAGCACCTAATAATCCTGCGAAATATTGTCCGTATGCACTGGCCAGGAACCACATTCCCATTAATACAGCCTGTAGTTTTTCAGGTGATAACTTTGTCATTACCGACATTCCGATCGGAGATAAACACAATTCACCGAACGTGATTACGAACCAACCGAATGTAAAGAGATCCAATCCGGTCATTCCATTCGCATCGGCGAAAAACTTAGTGTAATAGAAAACATAAAAACCGCCGGCCAGGAATAAGAATCCTAAACCGAATTTCACAATCGTATTCGGTTCAATTTTTCTACGCGCCATCCATAACCAAACCATTCCGACCAATGCCGCAAAAATGATTACAAACAGGGAATTAGCCGAGTTGTTTACGCCATTCGGATCGAATTTAACTCCGAACATCGTATTCGTAAGATTGTTTGCTGCGAAAAGGCTTAATGATCCACCGCTTTGTTCGAAGAAAGCCCAGAAGAAAATGGAAAATATAATGAAAACCAATGCCGCCAATAATTTTTTATTTTCAGCTGCCGAATAATTTTTCATTTCATAAAACAGATACAATAACGAACACGGACCGATGATGTACATAAAGATATCGGTGTATTCCGTTTTGGATACCATTGTCATGATAATCGGTAAAACGATTAATGACCCGATATAAGTAGCGTATTCGTAAATTTTTCTTTTGGATGTTTCCAAATGTGATAAAGGCGAAAGTCCAATTGGTCCCAGACTTTTCTGCGTTTGGGTGAACGTTACCAAACTGACGAACATTACTACGGCTGCAAAACCGAAAGCGACATTCCAACGCAGGTGCTCCGGTACAGTTGTACTCAACATACTTCCGTTAGCTACCGCGATACAGATATAGCCACCGATTAAAGCGCCAAGATTTACTCCGGCATAAAACAATGAGAATCCGGCATCTCTTCTTACATCGTCATCTTTATATAGTTTTCCAACCATCGTTGAAATATTCGGTTTAAAGAAACCGGTTCCTACGATGGTAAAGCTGATTCCGAAAAAGAAAAACTGTTTCGGGTCGACAGCCAGAATCACACTTCCGACAATCATTAATAGACCACCCCAAAACAAGGATTTTCGATACCCCAGAATTTTATCGGCAAACAATCCGCCGATAAAGGTAAAAGCATAAACAAATGCCTGAGTAGCGCCATATTGCAGGTTGGCTACTTTTCCGTTCATCATCAGCTGGCTCACCATAAAGACTACCAGCATTCCTCTCATTCCGTAGAAGCTGAAACGTTCCCACATTTCACTAAAAAACAAGTACCACAATTGTTTGGGGTACTTGCCTTTAAAACTTTGTATTTCTTCTAAAGTTTCCTTTGTATTCATATTCTAATTAATTCCTTTTTCTTTCATGATGCTATTTAACCATTTCAACAGTACAAACATCATTAGTGAAGCTGTCAATAAAAGACTGAAATTGACCCAGAAGAAATTTGTTTTGTCTTCGTAGGTATCCCACATACTGGCTAGCACGCCACTTAATTTATTTCCGATAGAGGTTGCTAAAAACCAACCACCCATCATTAATGAGGTAATGTTTGTTGGACTTAACTTGGATACTACCGATAATCCCATCGGACTTAAGAACAATTCTCCGATTGTGATTACTCCATAGTTCGCCACCAGCCACCATACACTCACTTTTTCAGTTCCGTTATTTCCGATTTTCACGGCTGCGATCATAACCAATACGGATAAAGCCGAAATCAACAAACCGAACGCAATTTTAGTCGGCGTTGACGGTTCTTTACCCCGACTACGCAGGAAGGTAAAAAAGGCGACTACCAACGGTGTTAGAATGATCACCCAACCCGGATTAATCGACTGACTTAAATTGGTTGCCCATAAACTTACTTTCGAACCTTCAGCCGGAAGTTTTTCCTGTGCTACATTACGGAAATATAACGGGTAATTCACTTCTTTTTTCACCACTCCGTTCTCTTTTTGTAAACGGAATTGATCATCATATAATTCAACGGAATCTTTTTTAAATTCAACCTCTTTGGCTAATTTCAATCCGTTAAATACATTTGACGTTACACCGGTTGTTTGTCGGTCCGTATAACGATCCGCCCAGGTTGTCAATGCAGATCCGTTTAGTTTAAAAACGGCCCAGAACAGAATTACAACTCCGAAAATCGCCAATAATGCGGCAATCGGTCGTTTGTCTTCTGTTTTCGCTTTAAAATATAAACTCGAATAGAATAATATTACCGGAATACAGGCAAAGATAAAAGCATCCGTACTATCGGATCCGAAGATATAACTATCCGGATTGGATTCGGAAGCCACACCTTTCAGCAACCATCCGATTACTCCGAATACCGCTGACGGCACCAGAATAAACAGTACGATTTTCCAAAACGGCATATCTCCGTCCTGAACCCCTTTTTTCTGGTCGTATCCTACATAATGTTTCGTTCCCATCAGGAATACGAATACTCCGATAAACATGCCCACTCCGGCAGCCATAAAGGCCCAGTGCCAACCCAACAGGATTTGTAAAGCGGCTCCGAAGAAGTTACAAATAAAAGCCCCAACGTTGATTCCCATATAGAAAATGTTGTAACCTTCGTCTTTTTTATCTTTATATTCTTCTTTCGAATAGAAGTTTCCTAATAAAGTGGAAATATTCGGTTTAAAGAAACCATTCCCCACAATAACCAATGTCATTGCGATATACAATACGGTTATCGAATGAACGCCCATCAGGAAATAGCCGAGTCCCATCAGGATTCCTCCCAATACAATCGACTTACGGTATCCCAAATAACGATCGGCGATTAAACCACCTAAAAACGGTGTTAAGAATACTAATGCAATAAAAGTTCCGTATAAATCGGATGCTTCTTTTTCGGTCATCGCAAAACCGGCTTCCACGTCTTTTAGATATAACGTAAAAATACCGATCATCAGATAATATCCGAAACGTTCCCACATTTCAGACAGGAACAAAAACGGTAATGCTTTTGGATGTTTATTCCACATAGCTGCTTTTTAAGGGATTAAAATTATTTTACACCGTGCATCATCTTCTTAAGAACCGGAGTTAATAAGAATAAAACAATTGATGCAATACCACACAATACAACGAATACCATAAAGAATTCATATAAATTGTGAATTTCAAATCCTGCAAAAACCGGGTTTTGCGAACTGATTTGATTGTCGGCTAATAATTTTAACTGTTCTGCTGTTGGCGTAACGGTTTTGTCTAAAATCGCCTGAAGGTCGATTCCTAATTCTTTTGCCTTATTGAATTTGTCTCCGGTAGCCGGCAAGATTGATCCTAATGTTCCGGATAATGCATAACCAGCAGCATTTGAAATAAAAAATACACCATATGCCAAAGAAGCAAAACGTTTTGGTGCTAATTTACCAACCAATGATAATCCGATTGGTGATAAACATAATTCTCCAAAAGTTTGAATAAGATATAATAAGATTAACCAGTAAATAGCTAATAATCCGTTGTTTCCTAAATCTTTTACACTATGCGCAATAATAAAGTAACTAATTGCGATAAGCATTAATCCTGTAGCCTGTTTAAAAGGTGAAGTAGGCTCTTTTCCTGCATTTCTTAATTTATCCCATAAGATACTGAACGGAACAGCAAATATTACAACGAATAATCCGTTAAAGATCTGTACCATTGACGGCGGCATGTTCCATCCGAAAAAGTTACGGTCAGTTTGATTATCTGCAATAAATGTCAATGAAGATCCGGCTTGTTCGAAAGCTGCCCAGAAGAAAATTACGAAAAACGAAACAATATAAATAACCCAAATTCTTTGTGTTTCTACTTTTGTTAATGTTTTATCCGATAAAATTAAACCTGCCAGTGTTAAACCACTCGCATAGATAATTGGATAAATAATTGTTTTTACCACATTATCACCATCGGTAAAGTAATGAAAGAGTGAAAATAATCCGATGAATGCTACAATTGCTAATCCTAAAGAAAGTGGTGAAAAATGAGCTTTTTGAGACTCTCCTTCTTCGTAATCTCCCGTATCATGTCCGGAAGGCACTCCACCGATAGGTTTCCCTTCCGGTGTAACTACATATTTATTTTTAAGAATATAGAACAGAACAGTTCCAATTAACATTGCTATTGCTGCGGCTAAGAATCCCCATTTAAAAGCATGAATATCTCTTATTCCTCCCGAATCCTTAACATCTCCTACAAACGGACAGATAAATTGTCCTAAAAATGCACCGATGTTAATCCCCATATAGAAAATAGTAAAAGCCGTATCCAATTTTGTTTTTTCTTGTTTTGGATATAAACTTCCTACCATACTGGAAATATTCGGTTTAAAAAATCCGTTTCCGAAGATAATAATCCCAAGTGCTGTCCACATTAACGTAGTAGCTAATGATAAATTTGTCGGGAAAACTGTTGCACTGGTAAACAGTAACAGCTGACCTACAGCCATCATAAAACCTCCTAACAGAATACAGTTTCTGTTTCCAAAGAAACGGTCGGCAATAAACCCGCCTAAAAGAGGTGTTAAATAACAAAGACCTAAGAATCCTCCATAAATTAAAGAAGCATCTGCCTCTTTCATTAATAATGAATTAACCAGGAATAAAGTTAACAACGCACGCATTCCGTAGAAATTGAAACGTTCCCACATCTCGGTTCCGAATAATACCCAAAGTCCCTTTGGATGTCCTTGTTTTACTTTCTGTTCGCTCATTTGCTTCGTTTTTGGTTTTTGGTTTAGTTATTATAGTTTTTCTTTAATAAAGTTGGTCATTTTAGTATACAATTGTAAACGTGTTTTCCCACCGTAAATACCGTGGTTTTTGTCCGGATAAATAGCCCAGTCAAACTGTTTGTTTGCCTGTACTAATGCTTCTACCATTTTCATGGTATTCTGCACATGTACATTGTCGTCGGCAGTTCCGTGAACCAAAAGGAAGTTTCCTTTTAATTTGCTCACGTGGTTAATCGGTGAATTGTTATCATATCCGGATGCATTCTCCTGTGGGGTTTGCATATATCGTTCTGTATAAACGCTGTCATAATATCTCCAGCTTGTAACCGGAGCCACAGCGATGGCCATTTTAAAAGTGTCATTCCCCTGAAAAATACAGTTCGATGACATAAAACCTCCGTAACTCCAACCAAAAATTCCAATTCTGGTCTTGTCAACATAAGGGTAGTTTCCGATCACTTTTGCAGCGTCGATCTGATCTTCTACCTCTAATTTTCCTAATTCTTTATAAGTACACTTTTTGAATTCAGCGCCTTTAAAACCAGTTCCTCTTCCGTCTACACAAGCTACGATATAACCTTGCTGTGTTAACATGGAGAACCAGTAATCATCGGTATTGTTCCAATCGTTGTTAACTTGTTGTGATCCCGGTCCGGAATATTGGTACATAAATACCGGGTATTTTTTATTCGGATCGAAATCTTTCGGTTTCAGAATCCAGGCGTTCAAACGATGCCCTTTTTCTGTTGTCAGTTCTAAAAACTCTTTAGTCGGTAAATCGTATTTTGCCACTTTGCTTTCCAACGCTTCATTGGAAACAATGGTTTTAATCAGCTTACCTGTTTTAATTTCGTGAAGTGTATATTTCGGTGCATTTTTCGCACTTGAAAACGAGTTGATAAAATAGTCGAAATTAGGACTGAACGTTCCTGCATTCGTACCGGTTTCGGTTGTTAATCTTTTTTTGTCCTTTCCGTTTAATTTGATACTATAAACATCGCGGTTAATTGAACCGTTTTCTACTGACTGATAAAAGATTGTATTTGACTTACTATCGAATCCGTAGTAATTGGTTACTTCCCATTTCCCTTTTGTTACCTGATTGATCAGTTTTCCGTTTTTATCGTAATGATAAATATGGTTAAAACCATCTTTTTCGCTTGTCCAGATAAAGCTATTGTCTTTTAAAAAGGTTAAATTGTCCGTTACATCTACATAAGCTTTGTCTTTTTCATTTAAAGCTACTTTCACTGCACCGGAGTTTCCATCAACAAACAAAAGGTCTAAATTATTCTGATGTCTGTTTAGAACCTGTGCACTTAAAGTGTTCGCTTCATTAGTCCATTTGATACGTGCGATATAGAAATCGTTATAATTGTTCAAATTGATTTTTTTAGTCGCTCCGGCTTTTACATCATATATATGTAGGGAAACCACTGCATTTTTTTCTCCTGCTTTCGGATATTTAAATACGTATTGCGTCGGATATAATCCTTGATTATACATATCCATTGAAAATTCCGGTACTTCAGTTTCATCAAAACGGATAAATCCTATTTTATCACTACCGGCATTCCAGTCGAAAGCACGAACAAAAGAGAATTCTTCTTCGTAAACCCAGTCCGTAATACCATTAATTACATGGTTTTTCTTTCCGTCGTTAGTAATTTGAGTGTGTTTTTGAGTTGTCAGGTCGTAGACGTACAGGTTATTTTCGTGAGCATAACCGATTTTTGTTCCGTCCGGTGAGAAAGTAGGTTCCTGAACTTTATAGTCTGCCAGTTTGGTCAGTGTTTTTTTTGCGATATCGTAGATGAAATAATCGGCTACAAAAGAATGGCGGAAGATCTGATCGGAATTATTTGCAATTAAAATTTTCTTTTCATCCGCACTGAAGGTATAACTATCAATTCCTTCGAGTTGTTTGAAGTCTTTGGAGTCGATTAACGTAGCCACTTTATTCAGTGTTGCGAAGTCGTATAAATCGATTTGTGAAGACCGTGTACCCCGATCATAATTCAGAACGGTATACTGATTGGTATTCTTCATGGCTTCTAATGCAGTCATTCCCTGCGTTCTAAAAGCCCCGCTCCAGATTTCTTCGAGCGTAATCTTCTGTTGTGCTACTGCCGACAACGATGTCAGTAACAGTAGAAATAACGATTTTTTAAAGTAATTCATTTTGTCAAATGGTAAAAAAACTTCCAATTTTAGTGAAAATTTATCAATTAGCCATAACTTTATGTGTTAAATGAAAATTTGTTTTTCCTATTTAAAGGCTATTTTATAAGTTTTTACTGTATTTTTTTCCTTAAAAAAACGTATTTTAAAAATTATCCCGTATTGCATTTTCGAAATCATATCTTTGCATTAGAATAAAGATGCATTAAAATGACGAAAGCTATTGCTGGATTTTCGAAGTTGTCGAAAGAAGAAAAAATTAACTGGATTGTCAGCACCCATTTTAGCAATCCTGAAAGTGCCAAAAAAATCATCACTCAATATTGGAATTCAGACGAAGCCCTTCAAAAGCTTCACGATGAATTTATCGAAAATACGATTTCGAATTTCTATATGCCTTTGGGTGTGGCGCCTAACTTTATAATCAACGGAAAAAATGTGACGATCCCGATGGCTATCGAAGAGAGTTCTGTGGTAGCCGCAGCTTCAAAAGCAGCAAAATTCTGGTCCAATCGCGGTGGTTTTAAAACTACCGTTATCAGTACCGAAAAAATCGGCCAGGTTCATTTTATTTACAAAGGTGATACAGCCAAATTACAGGCCTTTTTTACCCAAATTAAGCCAAAATTCTTTTCCGAAACCGACAGCATCACTAAAAACATGCAGAAACGCGGCGGCGGAATTTTAGATATTGAACTACGGGATAAGACCGATGAACTGGCTCATTATTTCCAACTCCATGCGACTTTTAATACTAAAGACAGTATGGGCGCCAATTTCATCAACTCTTGCCTGGAACAGTTCGCTACAACCTTAAAAGAAGCCGCTTTGACTTATGCTGATTTTTCAGATGAAGAAAAACAACTTCAGGTTGTAATGAGCATTCTATCCAATTATGTTCCCAATTGTATTGTACGTGCCGAAGTATCCTGTCCGGTTTCCGATTTGAAAGAAGACAAACATATTTCGCAGGAAGAATTTGCTGAAAAATTCGTTCGTGCCGTCCAAATAGCCGAAATAGAACCTTATCGCGCCGTAACACACAATAAAGGAATCATGAACGGAATTGACGCTGTTGTAATTGCTACCGGAAATGATTTTCGTGCCGTTGAAGCCGGTGTTCATGCTTATGCTTCCCGCAAAGGTCGTTACTCAAGTCTTTCGCATGCTAAAGTAGAAAACGGTATTTTTACTTTTTGGATGGAAATCCCTTTAGCTTTAGGAACGGTAGGCGGTTTAACGGCTTTACATCCTCTGGTTAAAATGGCATTAGAAATGCTTGAACATCCGTCTGCTGAAGAATTAATGCAGATTGTGGCTGTTGCCGGACTTGCGCAGAATTTTGCGGCTTTACGCTCCTTAACAACTACCGGAATCCAACAAGGTCATATGAAAATGCACCTGATGAACATATTGAATCAATTTAATGCGACTGAAAGAGAACGCCAGCAAGTGACTTCTCATTTCGAGCATAATACGGTTAGCCATTCAGCTGTTGTTGACTATTTAGCATCACTACGTAAATAAAACGCTTTTGAAGAAGACTTTTTACAGTAACGGAAAACTTTTACTCACCGGCGAATATGTTGTATTGGACGGCGCCAAAGCCATTGCTCTTCCAACAAAGTTCGGTCAGTATCTTGACATAGAGAAAGGATCGGATCAGCTAATTAACTGGAAAAGCTATGATGCCGATTCCAGTATTTGGTTTGAGGACAGCCTTTCCTTTGACAGTATCCGGAATAAAGAAAATTTCGGATCGGAAGCCGGAATCAAAAACACTTTGGTGGAAATTCTATATGAGGCTTCGTTACTCAATCCTGATTTTCTGAATACCGATACCGGTTATACCATAACCACACGATTGACATTTCCTCGTTTATGGGGACTTGGCACATCGTCTACTCTTATCAACAATATTGCACAATGGCTCGGAATTGACGCCTACCGTCTGCTAGAGTCGAGTTTTGGCGGCAGCGGTTATGATATCGCCTGCGCCCAATATAATACTCCTATCATTTATCAATTAACCCGATTTAAACGACCTCAGGTAACGCCTCTCAAACTGGATTTGCCTTTTCAGAATAATCTGTTTTTTGTTTATTTGAATCAGAAGCAAAGCAGTAAATCGGCTATTATGAGTTATTACGATAAACAGCAGCGCATTGACAAAACAATTCCAAAAATCGATGCGCTTACTGATGCGATACTGACTGCCGAGGATTTACAGCTATTCGGCACACTCATTGACAAACACGAAAGTATGTTAAGTGATATTCTGGAAATGGAAACGGTTAAAGAACGTTTCTTCTACGATTTTAAAGGCGTATTAAAAAGTCTTGGCGCCTGGGGTGGTGATTTTATATTGGCGATCTCAGCCAACGACCCTACTCCCTATTTTAAAGAAAAAGGATTTCCCGTTGTTATTCCTTATCAGGATATGATTTTATAAAAAAACGAGCATAAAAAAGGCATCCGAATCGGATGCCTTTTTTTATGATTTACTGTCACTGATTATTGTAACTCAGCTCTGTTGTCTTCAATCTTAGCAGCAGCTTTTAAAGCAGCCGTTACTCGGTATGAAGAAGCACCTTGTGTCTGTGTTTTAATTTTTGCAGTATAAGTAGTATAGTTTGGCAAAGCCGGAGCTTTTACTACATCTTTTGTTCTGATCATGAAAACAGCCATTTGACCTTCGATCAATTTAGATATTTTTCCTTTTTCCAATCCGAATGCAGTTCCTACTACTTTAGGTTCTTGTCCGATATTTGAAATACTTGGATTATCGATTGTTGCGTTCATCGCTACGTTAACAGCAGCACCTGATTTTTTCGAAACCTCTTCTAAAGTAGCTCCTGACATTTTAGCTTTGATTTTCTCCGCTTTTTTCTGATTTCTTAAGATTGGTAATACTGTTTGTTTTGCTTCTTCTAAAGAGACTAAACCACTTTCGTTTTTCCCTTTTAATTTAGCAATGATATGACCTTCTAAGTTATCAAATTTCTTAACTGCTCCTTCTTTTGTATCTCTGTTAAAAGCCCAAAGTACAATTTGTCTTTGATTTTGAAGTCCAGGAAGACTTTCGTCTGTTGCTTTAACATTCATAGCCGGAACTACAGTTAAGCCCATTTCTTTCGCTACTTTATCGAAATCTTTATCAGCAGCTTCTGCTTCTAATTTTGTTGCTTTTACATAGATTGCATCAGCAGTAGTCTCAGAAGGCTCAATTTTTTGTGCAATAGTTGCTAAACGAACTGCGTCATATTTAGCGTCTACTTTAATTACGTGGAAACCATATTCCGTTTCTACAATTCCCATTTTTCCAATCGGATTATTGAAAACGAAATCGTTGAATGTTTTCACCATTTGACCTGGCTGAATGTTATCATACATACCTCCGGTTTGTTTTGATCCCGGATCATCAGTATTCGTCATCGCTAACATTGCAAAGCTTGACGGATTAGCCTGGGCTTGTTTTAATAACTCCTCAGCTTTTGCTTTTGCTTCTTCTTTTGTTCTGGTAATACCCGGCATTTTTCCTGCATAGCTTAATAAGATATGACTTGCTTTTGCAGTAGCTCCGGCTTTTCTTCCCATCATTTTAGACAAACAGTAGTAACCGTCATGGATATAAGGTCCGAATACCTCACCTGTAGGAAGGTTAAATAACTGTTCCTGACTTTCTAATGGTAAATCTTTTTTCGCTACGTAAGATGAATCGTATTTCACATCTGAATTTGCGTTTACAAACTCTTCTGTGTTTTTAGCACCTTTGAAACCTGGTAATGTATCGTTAGTACCTGTTTTCTCATTATAAACCACTCTTCCGGATAATAATCCTGAAATTGTTTTTGCCATTTCAGCCTCATCTTCTTTAGATGGTTTATTTTCAAAGAATACATACTCAACCTCACGAGATTTTTCTGATTTATATTTTTTACTGTTTTTCTTTACGTAATCCATGATTTCTGAATCAGAAACTTTCACTTCATCATCATTGATTGTAGTGTAAGGAACCGCTACATAGTCGAAATCAACTTTATTGTTTTCTCTTTCGTAAGCAAATTTACCATCATTTTTAGTCGTAACAAGACCTGATTTGATCATGGTATAATACATTTGCTCGGTAGCCATTTGCTCCAATTGTTTTTCATAAGCTAACCAGTTATTCCACTGATCCGGCTGTGATGATTTGATGCTGGCTACGAATTCGTTGAATTTATTAGTATCGAATTGACCGGCAGCATTCAAAAATCTTGGATCCTGAGCAAAGTTCGGGTTTTGTTTGATAACATTAACCATTTGCTCTTTTCCGATTTTTAAACCGATTTTTTCAAATTCAGCGTCTAATAGGATTTGTTTCACTTCCTGTTCCCAAACACCGTTAGATGCTTGTGTATTGCTCATTCCCTGGCTGTTTTTTTCGGCCATGGATACTTTTTGCAAAAACTCCTGAGCTGAGATATCCACTCCGTTTACACTACCTACGTTACGTGAACTTTGTTTAAATCCGCCGCTTTGGACAACATCTCCGATTACGAATGCTAGCAAACAAAATCCGATAACTCCAATTAAAAGAATCGAACGCTGTCTAATTTTTGATAAAACTGCCATCTTATATGATTATTTTTTTTATTCAGTGGGCGAAAATACAATTATCTATTTAATAATAAAAGATGTGTCACTATATTTTCAAATATTTTTACTTTTTTATTTGGATAATTCTTTATTCTTTGATACGAACCTCAATTAGTTCAATTTTTTTATTAGAAGCTTCGCGTATCAAAATCCGGTATTTTCCCAATTCCAATTCCTGACCTTGTTGCGGAATTTCCTTGGTTGCATGTACAATAAAACCGCCTAATGTAACATATGAATCGCTTTCCGGGATTTTAAGATTGTATTTCTGATTAACATATTCAACATTGAGACGTGCCGAAAATAAAAAAGAACGATCATTTTGCTTTTCTTCTATCAATTCTTCCAAATCATGCTCGTCTTCAATCTCTCCGAACAACTCTTCAATAATATCTTCCACGGTCACTATTCCGGAAGTTCCGCCATATTCATCGATCACAACAGCCATACTTTTCCGCTTTTTAGTCAGCAGATCTAAAACTTCTTTGATCAATAATGTTTCCGGCACGTATTCGACCGGAATCATAACCGACTTTATCTCTTTTGGTTTTTTAAACAACTCGAAGGAATGCACATATCCGATAATATTATCCAGTGTACCCTGATAGACTACAATTTTAGAATATCCTGTCTCAACAAACAATTCTCTTAACTCTGTAATACTATCCTGTTCTTCAACCGAAGCGATTTCGGTACGCGGCGTCATAATATCCCGCACCTTAAGATCTGAAAATTCCAACGCATTTTGAAAAATCTGTATCTCAGTATCGATTTCCTCCTGATTATCGGCTGCATTTACCTGTTCGGTAATATAAGTTCCCAGTTCACCACGGTTAAAATAAAGATGCTCCTTATTTCGTTCAAGCTTAAAAACATGAATCAGAATTTTATCGGCTATCGCCACTACAATTTTCGAAATTCCGGAAAATAACAGATAAAAGAAATAAGCCGGCAGCGCCAATATTTTTATCAGCGTATTCGGATAAATCTGAAAAATAACTTTCGGAAGAAAACTGGACGTAAGCAATATAAGCAGGGTTGCGATAACTACCTGCGACAGGATCATCTGAAACGGACTTAAAAGGAATCCGTGCTCCCGGATAAGCTGAACGACAAGTGCACTGGAAAAATACCCGTAAACAGAAAAGACAATACTTTTCCCCAACAGCATCGATGCAATAAAATGAGAAGGCTTCTCGGTAAGGCGGGTTAGTATTCTGGAAAAAAAGGTGTTTTGCTTTTTTTCAATACTCAGATAAACTTTATTCGAAGCGATATAAGCGATTTCCATTCCGGAAAAGAACGCGGAGAGAATCAAACAACTTATAATTATCGCTATCTCCATATATCGTTTACCTTATTGTTTCATTTTGTTTGAAAAACGTCTTCTGAAAAAAAACATAAAAATTGCTGCCAGGGCGAAAAGGAAATGAACGATATAACTTTCTCCTGCTCTTAACTTCACAACTCCCTCAACAATAAATAGTATCGCTATAACCAAATATAAATAGTGAACATGTCTTAATATTCCCATAATAATTATTCTATCTTAGAAATTTCGCCCCTGTTTTGCTGGGCATTCATAACTGAAAAATCTTTGCTAAAATCGATACCTTTTCCTTCCAGGTAACTATTCGCATCTGTAAATTTAAAATATTTCTCGGTAAAAAACCACTCATTCTTCTGATCGTAGTACAATTGTTCCGTCTGAAGTATTTTACCGTCACTGGATGTAATCTTAACATGTCCCTGCAAATCAATAATATCCGTTTTTGCATAAGTAATCGCATAATCCGACTCCACATAGCTTTTATTTCCGTGCTCGTCGAACAAGGTTACAAACACTCCTTTCGGGAACTCGGTATACGGATATTTTAGATTGGAAAAATCCAATAATAACGGACTTACCAATATTGCTTTAATTTTTCCGGAATCGGTATATTTTAAATTGACATGTTCTGCTTCTCCGATCGGAGAAAACGGTACCGCATTGATTCGCTGTACTTCTTTAAAATTGCTTTCGCATGAAAAAAACACAGTCACAGTAAGAACTGTGACTAATGCTAAAAAATATTTTCCAAAGTTTAATTTCATCAGAATACTATTCGTATTTCGTTTTCCTAAACCACAAATCATTTACTGACAATCCGATATAGATCCCGAAGTAATTTTCCTGAACCAGATTACTACTTGCCGTACCTCTCTTTCCATATTCGAAACCGATATTCAGATTGGAAAGACTACGACCGATCGGAAGACCTAAACCGGCATTCATACTATAATCTTTAATTGACTGATTGTTAATTACCAATCCTGTATTTTCATAACGGAAACCTGCTCTATAGGTTACGCGATCCAAATAACTGGTAAATGAGTTGAATTTAGGTATAAAATACCCCCCTACAACATAACGTTGTGTTTTTTCAAAACCGACATTGGTAATCTGATCAAAACGGTTTACAAAACTACTCTTATCCTGAAGCGTCACTTCTGCACCAATCATCCATTTTTTTGCTAATCCGAAACCGGTTCCTAAAGCATATTTAGCCGGTAATTTGAAATCGGTATTTGTTTCACTGTAATTCACAACATCCGATTCCAACTCTGCTCCTGACCCTGAATAAGTGATTGAAGCAACTGATCCTGTATTATCTGCTCTTAAGTTACTTTGCGGAGAATAAGTCAAACTACTATACCAGTCATATTTATTATTAACCTTCGTCTGATACATCAAACCGGCATTAAAAGCCACTCCGCTATATCGTGACGTATTGATTTCTCTTTTTCCAAGATGCACATCTTCTAAAAACACATAGGATTTCGTTTCCACTCTTCCGAAATTATATTGAAAATCGGCTCCGATGCTTAATTTAGGTGTGATTTTATATCCCAATGCGAAGAACACGTTATTTACACCACCTTCACCTGTAAAACGTTTACTGGTATTGATGATTTCTCCGGATGTCATTTGTGATGTTGTATTTTGATCGACTTTATATCCAACAGATGAATAAGGCATAAGTCCGAATGAAACTCCCATTTTTTTAGAAATCGGAAATCCCAGCGCCAAATAATCAAACGTAGTTCTGCTTGCTGTTTCTTTTTGCGAATCCGTTTTAAAAGTAGTGCTTCGGTTTGTTGCTCCCACCGTGAAAGTAGTCATTATTAACCCCGAAAGCGATGCTGGATTTTGCAGATTCAGGTGAATACTATCCGGCAAAACTCCTAACCCACCCATAGCTTTATTTTCATGGGTTCCCCGGTACTTTACATCTCCGATACCATAGAATGAATACGGTGAAGCGGTACCTTCCTGTGCAAAAATCACGGAAGAAAAAAGCAAACTAGTGCCTAGAATTATCTTTTTAATCATTTGTTGATTGTATATTGATATAAGTGGTTCAAACTTTCTAATAGAAAATTTGGATTGGCAAATATGGTGTTTTTTACTCTTTTAGCCAAAAAATCCGTATCACCTCCTGTTAAAATTACTGTTAAAACTTGATATTGTTCACGATAGCGTTCGATGAAACCCTCTACTTCATACAAAATTCCATTTACTACACCGGAATGAATGGCCTGTTTTGTCGAGTTTCCGATAACACCGGACGGACTTTCCAGGGTTAATAACGGTAATTTTGCCGTATAATTATGCAAGGCTTCATAACGCAATCGAAATCCGGGCGATATTGCACCACCAAGATAATTGTCGTCTGCATCAATAAAGTCATATGTAATACAGGTTCCGGAATCAATTACCAGTCGGTTTTGTTTCGGAAACTGAAAAACGGCTCCCGAAGCCAGCACCATCCGGTCGATTCCTAATGTTTTAGGCGTTTCATAACCGTTTTGAAACGGCATCGGACTATCGGCAGTGATCACATGCAGATTAACCTGTCGCTCCAACCATTTTAAAACGGATTCATCCAGAAAACCAACCCGGGAAAGCACCGCATTCTTAATATCAGTATATTTTATCAAAATAATTGAAAACCGATCAACGGCATCTTCTTTATCAAAAGCATCCTGCCAAATCAGGATATCTTTTTCAAAAACAGCTACTTTGATCCGGGTATTCCCTACATCTATCGCTAAAAGCATTATTCTTCAGATTAAGATTCAAAGATACAAATAGATTTTTTTTACAAATTGTTTTGGATAAATAAAAAATGCCACTATATTTGCACCCGCAATAAGGACGGTGCCTTAGCTCAGTTGGTAGAGCAATGGACTGAAAATCCATGTGTCCCTGGTTCGATTCCTGGAGGCACCACTTACTAAACCCTTGATCTCTTACGATTTCAAGGGTTTTTTGTTTAGTTTTGTTATTCTTTAACATCAATTTATGACGCCCCAACAGGACGATCCCACACTAACAGCCCACTTATTTTCAAAAGAAATGCTAGCATTCGGCTATTTGCTCGATTTTAGTCTTCAAAGTTTAGAATCGGAAATCGATCGTATTCTGGAAACTTCCCCCATCAATTCCCTGGATGAGCAATTTGATCTTGAACCAAAATTAACTGCCTATATCGGTGAAACGATGTGCCAAAAACTAAATGGCGTTTGGAGCGGACCGTTTTACAGTCACAAAAAATGGATCGGAAATAACTATTATTTTTGTAAGATAACCATCGGTGAGCATGATTTTTATCCGGACCATTTTATAGGCTACTATCTAGCCAATTCCAAAAAAGACGCCGGAACATTCAAAGACTTTTTTATCAGAACACTTGCCGAATGGCGTATGACTTAAAGTAAATTAAAACCATTCAAAACGAGTGTTTTTTTTATTTCCACTCATCTGATTTCAACTTTCCGAAAACGAAAATAAAGTATCTTTGAGCTATCATTTTCGATATCACATAGCTCATGCACACAAAAATCTCCCTTTTTCTTTCACTGATTACAGCTGTTTGCTTTAGTCAGAAACGCGTTGCCGGTCCGGCCGATATCGTAAATCCGATGATCGGAACTCATAAAATGGGACACACATTTCCCGGCGCCACAACTCCGTTCGGAATGGTACAATTAAGTCCGGAAACCAATTATACCAATATGTTTACAGACGGCAAGTACAATCCTGATGCTTATAAATATTGTGCCGGCTATCAATATGACGACACGACCATTTTTGGCTTTAGTCACACTCATTTTAGCGGAACCGGACATGCAGACTTAGGAGACTTCTTAATCATGCCCACCACCGGAAAACTGGATTTAAATCCGGGCAAACCCAATGAACCCGGAAGCGGCTATTTTTCAAGTTTCTCCCATGAAAACGAATTCGCAAAACCCGGTTACTATATGGTCAAACTTGATCGCTATACTATCAAAGCCGAATTAACCGCCAGTGATCGTGTAGGATTTCATCAATATACATTCCCTAAATCAGAATCGGCTCATATTCTATTAGATCTGGTCTATAATATATACAATTATGACAACAAAAATGTCTGGACTTTTATCCGGATAGAAAACGATTCAACTGTAACCGGTTATCGCCAAACAAATGGCTGGGGACGAACCCGAACTGTGTATTTCGCCATGCAGTTTTCAAAACCCTTCCTCTCTTACGGTCATAAAAAATATGATAACAATCCGTACAATGGGTTTTATCGCCGTTTTAACGAAGAAGAGAATTTTCCGGAAATGGCCGGACGAAATATCCGCGCCTATTTCAATTTTAAAACAGAAGAAAACGAAAAAATCAAGGTCAAATTTGCTTTGTCACCGGTAAGCACGGAAGGCGCTCTTTTAAATCTTAAAACTGAAATTCCACATTGGGATTTCCAAAAAACCCGTCACGAAACCCGGGATAAATGGAATAAAGAATTATCCAAAATCACAATCGAAACCCAGAAACCGGAAGACGAAGAAACGTTTTACACCGCCTTGTACCATACCATGCTCGGCCCTATCGTATACGAAGACGTTGACGGCAAATACAAAGGATTGGATCAAAATATACACGAGTCAGACGGATTTACCAATTACACCGTTTTCTCGCTTTGGGACACCTATCGCGCATTACATCCGCTATTTAACCTGATTCAACCGAAACGGAATAACGATATGATCAAATCCATGCTAGCCCACCACGATCAAAGTGTTCATAAAATGCTTCCGGTCTGGAGTCATTATGCTAACGAAAACTGGTGTATGATCGGTTATCATTCCATATCGGTAATTGCCGATGCTATCGCTAAGAATACCACCGACATCGATATTAATCGCGCATTAACCGCCGGAAAAAACACAGCCACCGTTCCCTATTTTGACGGATTGGACAGCTATATGAAGCTCGGTTATGTTCCGGAAGACAAAAGCGGTAATTCCGTTTCTAAAACACTGGAATTTGCTTACGATGACTGGTGTATCGCACAAATTGCAAAAAAAGCCAATAACAACATCGCTTATCAGGAGTATATGAAACGTTCCGAAAGCTATAAAAACGTATACGATCCGGCGATTCGCTATATGCGTCCGAAATTAAGTTCCGGAAAATGGCGTGAACCTTTCGATCCGTTAGACACACACGGACAAGGATTTATTGAAGGCAACGCACTTAATTATGGTTTTTATGTTCCTCACAACATTGATCATATGATCGAGATGATGGGCGGAAAAAATAAATTTGCCGCGCAGCTTGATCAGGTATTTTCAATCAAACTGGATGACAAATACATTGAGAAAAACGAAGATATTACCCGCGACGGTATCATCGGTGCTTACGTACACGGTAACGAACCGGGACATCATATTCCATATTTGTATAACTGGACCGGAAAACCATGGAAAACACAGGAACGTGTTCGAATGATCATGGACACCATGTATTCCAATTCCATTGATGGTTTATGCGGAAACGACGATGCCGGGCAAATGAGCGCCTGGTATGTTTTTAGCGCTCTGGGCTTTTATCCGGTACTTCCGGGATCTGATCAATACGCTATCGGAAGCCCATTGATCAAGTCGGCTACTCTTAACTTTGAAAACGGAAAAACATTAAAAATCAAGACCGTTAATCAAGGTCCTAAAAATGTATATATAGAGAAGGTAATGCTAAACGGAAAAGAAATTGACCGTGATTACCTGCTACATGGCGAAATTTACGATAATGCCGAGTTAACTTTTTATTTAAGCAACAAGCCAAAACGATAATCTAAAAAAACATTTAAAAAATAATTCCTTAACATTGAGTTAGTTACAAAAACAGTCTCTTTTTTCCATAAAAAAGTGTTGGAAAACCGAAAAATGATTCTATATTTGCAACCGCAATAAGGACGGTGCCTTAGCTCAGTTGGTAGAGCAATGGACTGAAAATCCATGTGTCCCTGGTTCGATTCCTGGAGGCACCACTTCCAAAAAACCACTCAATATGAGTGGTTTTTTTTTATTTGTATACTTTATCAAAAACTTCCGCTTTATATTTCAAATCAAAATTCTTTATAGCGTTCGGATTAAGCTTTTTTTATTTTTTTTATTTATTTACTGCAACCTTTATTGATTTTTCACTCTTCTAATAAAATTAAAGTATATTAACCTAATTTATTTTTATTATGAAAAAAATGCTACTTGTTCTAATTCTGGCTACCGGATTATTACAAACTTCTTGTAGTGAAGATCTTGTTTCGAGTTCAATAGCTACCAATTCGGCAGATGTTTATGTCGCCGGACAAAGAGACAATCAGGCTTGTTACTGGAAAAATAATCAGCTTAACACCTTAGAGACCGGCGGTAATCATGGTACTACGGCAAATAAGATAATTGTATCCAACAATGATATTTATGTTTTAGGTATCGGACTTGGAACAACCGTTGAAACCATTCCGATGTTTTGGAAAAACGGGGTTCTTACTAATCTAAAAACCAGTTTAAGTACGAACGAAGAAGTAGTTACATCGATCACAGATATGGAAATAATCGGAAATGATGTTTACTTTGTGGGCTACACTAAAAAACCGATTATCACTTTTGACGATTACACACTTGCCTATTGGAAAAACGGAGTAAAAACGGTAATCCGCAATTACGGTAGCATTGTTCAAAACCTTCCTAAAATACAAGTAGCCAACAATAATGTGTATGTGACCGCTTCAAGTACCGGTAGCGAAACACTTAACGGTTACTACACAAATAGTGTTTTTAACGAAATTCCAAATGCCACACTAAACGGTCTGGCTACAAACGGTAATCAGGTATTTGCATACGGAGTACAAAATAATGCCGGTTATTACAAAAATATCAACACCAATGCGGAAACGACACTTCCGGCACCGATCAACGGAGTTACAAAAATGTATGCTACAAATGATCTGTATGTTACTAATGGCACGAATACGATCTACAAAAACGGAATCTCATTCGAAAATAGTCAGCCGGAATTGGGCGGCATTATGGACTTTAAAATCCAAAATAGCGGTACATATAAGATAACGCAGATTGCCGTAGGTGACGGTTACACTAGCCATCTGGTTGTAAACGGTGTTGAAGCTATGCATATAAACGATTCCGACGGCACTTTTCTATCAATCTTTGTGGTTCAGAATTAACCTATGACAACCTTTAACTGGAATGAAATTTACATCAAGACATCCCCAAAATTACTGGGGATTTGTCGCAGGTATATAAAAGATATTGCCACTGCTGAAGACATTATCCAGGATTCCTTTATTGTGGCCATTCAAAAGGAAAACACACTTAAAGATGCAAATGCTTTAAATGGCTGGTTAAGCCGAATTGTGATAAACATGGCGATCCATCATTTAAAAGAAACCAAAAAAATAAACTTCTCAACTGATCAAGACTGTGAAATTGCTGATTCAACTACGCTTATGAATACCTTAGAAATAGATACTAAAAGCATACTTCTGACTTCCGATTTAGAGAAGAACGACATATTAGAGGCGATAGACCGATTACCGGAACATCATAAATCCGTTTTTAACATGTATGTTATTGATCAGTTTTCTCATGGCGAAATCAGTAAAATACTCAATATCTCAATCGGAACTTCAAAATCCCATTTATCCAGAGCCCGAAAAGCTATTCAGTCATTTTTACTGGAAAAGGTACAGGAAAAACCGGTTGACAAGAAAAAGAAACGTCGCATCGCTTTTTTACTTTTCTTAGGATTCGGAAATCAGATGTTTGCTAATTATTGCAAAAAACAATTTCAGGATTTTGAAATTCAGCCGCAAAAAAAAGCAGCATTCAATTCAAAGAACCCGCAAATTCCAAATCATTTTATTGGCTTAACCAAAACCGTTTCTGCGTCAAAAGTTATAGCCGCAAGCATCGTTTTATCCGGCATAATCGGACTTATCTTATTTGCTTACACCTACACCCCTAAAGATATTCCACAGCAAGGAGAATCAAAAACGAATACAAAATCAGTTCCTGATATTATTGCCAGTCAACCGATTGTAACCGCATCCGATTCTGTAAAAAACAAAACGGTAATCACATCAAAACCCAATAAAACCCAAACGGTTTCCATTCAGGAAAAAGCAGTCACTTTAACGAATGAACCTGTCAAAACTACTACAAACCCAACTGTTGCAACACTAAAAGATTCTATAAAAGAAGAACCTCAAAAAGTGGTTGTCATCAAAAAACAGATTGTTAAAAAAGATACTATTTATGTTACGCGATAAAATTCTACTCTTTTTTTTAGCTTTTACCGGCTTTGCTTTTTCTCAGGAGAAAAAAACAGATACCGTTTTTGTGTACGAAGAAGTTGTAGTATATGACACCGTTTTTGTAGAAAAACCATTTACCAAAATAGACAAGGCCGTTTTCACTTCGGAAGTCAACAAAAAAGACCAACTGGAATTGACGCAAAACGGAAAAAAATTCCAGATTGCTGTCGACACCCTTATCCTTGTTACCGACAAAAAAAGAATTAAAAAAGAACAGCATTGGTTTTTCGGCGGAAAATTACATCTTGGTATGGCTCATAACAGCTTATTAAACGAGATGAATGCCCCAAATACGACCGGTATCGGCTTAGGAATCTGGACACGAAAAAAATTGTTTAATTCCGATTTTTCTATCGGAATAGGAATGGATGCCTTTTACTGGATGGGTTCGTTTTCGTTTGATGCGTCACAAAATGACGGTGCTCTAAATGGGTATTACTTCACAAACAATAATGCTCCCAAACTTTTTAAATCATTCGATAACAAAAACTTACAATTACAAATTCCGCTCCAGGTTTATTATACCATAAACCGATTCACACCTTCTTTGGGTACGTTTATCAGCGCCAGCAGGTACAAATCTCAGTTCTTCGGTTCATCCGGAAACCTACCCTTAACTTTTGATGAAATACAGGATTTTAAAGCCGAAGCACTTCAGATCGGTTATCTTTTTGAACTACATTATATCCTTTCCAAACATCTTTCGGTTGCACTGCATTTTAGCTCCGGGAAATGCAATAATTTAGTATTCAGCAAAGACGATGATAAAAACCAATTCTTCAAGACCAAAAACACGTTCACTGAAAATAAGTTTACAATACAACTTCTTTATCGTTTATAAAAACAGGTGTTTATACTGGCAGACGACTTAAAATTTGCACCTAATTTTAGCTTCATAACCAAGACAACCTACAGCTTATTATGGAGACTATTTCAGAAATCGTTTACGATGTGATCGTAATCGGAGGAGGCCCAATGGGATTATCCGCTGCCTATTATTTAGGCAAAAGGGAAGCCAAAACACTCGTTTTAGAACAATTTACTTTCGCCAATCAACAAGGAAGTTCCGCCGGTGTTTCCCGACAATTCCGCATTCCGTATCCGGAAGAATACATGGTTCAGATGGCACTAGATTCAATTCCTTATTGGGATGAACTGCAAAGTCATACAACAACCGAATTACTGGATAAAGTAGGAACATTATGGTTTGGCGATCCAACCGTTCATTCCACCGAAGGTAATATCGCTGAAGCCGAAAAAGCATTAGATGCATTAAATGTTCCGTATACAACATTAACCGCCAAAGAAATCGAGGCACAATACAACTTTAAAAATTTACCCGAGACTTATACCGGACTTTTTCAGGCCGATGGTGCGAGTATTAACTTTAAAGCAACAATCGAAACGTTACTTGAGCTTTGCCAAAAAAATCCGGCTATTACCCTAGAGGAACAATCACCGGTTACTAATATTACTCAAAAGGGTAGAATATTTCATTTAAGCACTCCGAACGGTTATTATGCCGCTAAAAAAATCATCATAGCGCCCGGTCCTTATATTAATAGCGTAATCAACTTATTGGATTTTACAATTGAAGCGACCTATTGGAATATGGCTTCCGCTTACTTTAAAAAAACGGATCCCAAAGTACAATATCCTACCTGGTTTGTATTTCAGAATCCTGAAGGTGAAAACGGCAACCAGTTTTACGGATTTCCTGAAGTAGATTGGGATCATCCGGAATACATCAGAGTGGCTCCTGATTTTGTAATCGAACCATTGGAAGAACCATACGACCGTTCGTTTATCCCTAACGAACAAGAGCTGGATTACACTTCCGAATGGGTCCAAAAACACATGAAGGGATTGGCTCCGGAACCGCTTTTTACTTCCACTTGTCTGATCGCATTAAGCAAAATCCCTAACAAAGAATTGATCATTGATTTTGCACCTACTTATGTTCCGAATCACAAAGATATTGTTGTATACGCTACCGGATGGGCTGCAAAATTTACACCGCTATTAGGAAAAATATTAGCGGATATGGCACTGGACGGAAAATCATCTTACGATATCTCACATTTCCAAATGGGCTACCAATTCTTTCGCCCACTTTAAATTGATAACCAAAATCTACCATTATGAATAAAAACACACCTCTAAATTCGGGTATGGCACCCGATTTAAAAATTGAAGTCGCTATTATCGGTGCCGGTACTTCCGGATTATACACGGCTTATCGACTGGTAAGCGATAAAAAATTCAAAGCAGATCAGGTTCAGATTTTTGATTTGAATGATCGTTTAGGCGGCCGACTGGAATCGGTTATTATGCCCGGTATGAATTTCTGGGGCGAACTGGGTGGTATGCGTTACCTTACTTCTCAGGAAATCGTAACTACACTTATCGAAGGTTATCCGTTATCCGAACCGGATCCTGAAAAACGCAAACAAGTATTAGTCGACAAAATGACACCGGTTCCGTTTCCGATGGGTGATCCTTCAAAATTATTGATGTATTTACGGAAAGAGCGCTTTAAACAAGATGCCTGGAATGTAGCACAGGATCAAGGTCAAAAGTTAACTACCCGTTATTATCTCAATAATGATGATCTCGGATTTAGTTCGGATCAATTGTTCA